>NZ_JFAQ01000178.1 GCF_001304695.1 Xanthomonas axonopodis | reverse complement strand
CAGGACGGGGGGACGTCGAAGCTTGCCCAGAGCGCGTTTTGCGCATGGCAAGCAACTTTCATGGCTGAGGGATAGGGCTAATCAGGAAAAAGAATGCTTTCCCAATTCCTTGTATTGTTTTCCCTGATATCATGCATGGCACTAGGTTTCGCCATTGCAAGCTTCAAAATTCATGGCACTTATTTCATCAAAGCAAGCGCAATAATCACGTTATTCGCAATATTTTTAATCTCTCAATATCTACTTATTTTCCGCAAATTATCGAGTCTGCGCGAATACTCTCGATTCTCCGCATGGTGTTATCTACAGCCGAGCAAGCAAATACTTTCAATCGCCGTCATGATGATATCGATCGGTGGAATTCAGATCTACCTACAGACCCGCACCGGTAGCCTTTTCAATCTGATCGAGCAGTACGGGCTTGTTTTCCAAAATGCGCCGCGCCAACCATGGCGCTATATTAGCGGGCCTTTCCTGCATTCCGGTGTTGCACACTGGGCCGCCAACTTTTCTTTACTCATGGTTGCAGCCGGGCTTTCTTTCTCGCTTGGCCGGACGCTATTTATTTGGCTTACTTTCTTATCCGGGATATTTTTACCTGCATTTTTATTGACATTCCTCCCCCACTGGGTCGGCTCGGATGCATTCCTCGGCATCTCTGGCGGAGTATTTGCATTATATGGATGGATTGTCGGCATATCGCTGCGCAATCGTCAAATATTCCCGCCTTCCCTCTGGTGGATGTTTGCATATTTCGCATTGGCAACGATGTTGGCTTCCTCATTGCTCTCTCCTCGCACGAGTTGGTTTGCGCATGCATCGGGTTGGCTGTTGGGGCTTACGATTGGCTTATTGGAAATAGGATTCAAGCATGATCTTAAAAAACCAATATTGGCATCTTCAGAGACTGGAGCGATCTGAGCGATGAAGGCGATTATGCAAGCAGAAGCAAGCGAATGCGGTCTGGCGTCATTGGCGATGGTGGCGTCGGCGCATGGCATGCAACTTGGCCTGTCTGAGTTGCGGCGGCGTTTCCACTTGTCGCTCAAGGGTATCAGGCTCAACCAGTTGGTCCAGATTGCCCAGACGCTGGGCTTCTCCACCCGCCCACTGCGGCTGGACATGGAACAACTGGATCAACTCGCATTACCTTGCATCCTGCACTGGGATCTCAGCCACTTCGTAGTGCTGGCCAAGGTTGGAAAATCGAAAGCCACGATCTTCGACCCGGCCATCGGTGAGCGCAGATTATCCCTCAGCGAGGTATCCCAGCACTTTACCGGCGTGGCACTGGAACTGACGCCCACTGCCGAGTTCAAGCAGCACAAGGCCGTCACTTCCATTTCCGCGCGCCAACTCACCGGCCCAATTCGCGGATTGTGGAGTGCCCTGTCGCACATACTGCTGCTGTCGATGGCGTTGCAGGTCTTCGTCATCCTGGCACCGTTCTACACGCAATGGGTGGTGGACCAGGTTTTTGTGTCAGCCGACCGCGATTTACTCGTGGTGCTGGGGCTGGGTTTCGGATTGGCACTCCTGCTTCAAGTCGGGATTGGCCTGTTGCGTGGTTGGTCGGTGGTGTATCTCTCCTCCCGGCTCGGATTGCAGTGGATGAGCAACGTGTTCGCGCACCTGCTCACCTTGCCATTGGACTTTTTCGAAAAGCGGAACCTGGGGAATGTCACTTCGCGCATGTCCTCGGTGCAGACCATTCAACACACCCTCACCACCAGCTTCGTCGAGGCGATGATCGATGGAGTGATGACCCTGGTGACCCTGATTTTGATGCTGGTCTACAGCTGGAAACTGGCATTGGTGACGCTGCTGGCGGTCGCGCTCTATCTTGGCATCCGTGCAATTGCCTATCGGCCCATGCGCGACCGTACCGAACAACAATTGGTGGCCGCGGCCAAGCAACAGACGCATTTGTTGGAATCGCTGCGTGGCATGCAAAGCTTGAAAGTGGCCGGTGAAGAATCGGTGCGTCGTTCCACTTACGAGAATCTGCTCAACGATACCGTCAATCAGGACGTAAAATTGGCACGGATGTCCCTGGGCTTCAGCACGGCCAGCCAGTTGGTGTTCGGCCTGGAACGCATCGCGGTGATCTGGATCGGCGCCCGGTTGGCGCTGGACAACGTATTTTCGGTCGGCATGCTGGTCGCGTATCTGGCCTACAAGGACCAGTTCGCCATGCGTGTGAGCGGGTTGATCGACAAGTGGATCGAGTTCCGCATGCTGCGCCTGAATGGCGAACGGCTCGCCGACATCGTGTTGACTCCGCCAGAGGACGATCACGCGCGACCGCAAGCGCTGCCACCGGCCGAGCCCAGCATCGAAGTGGAAGGGCTCTCGTTTCGCTACGCCGACGGCGAGCCGTGGGTGGTTCAGGACTGCTGCTTCACGATAGCGTCGGGGGAATCGGTGGCCATCATCGGCGTGTCTGGTTGCGGCAAGACAACGCTGCTCAAGCTGCTGCTGGGTCTACTGAAGCCGACCAAAGGGACAATCCGCATCGGTGGGTACGATCTGCACAAGATCGGCCCGCGCAACGTGCGCGCGATGGTCGGTGTGGTGATGCAGGATGATCAATTATTCGCCGGCAGTATTGCCGACAACATCAGTTTCTTCGATACGGATTTCGACCTGGAACGGATCGAGGCGGCGGCGAAGTTGGCGGCGGTGCATGAGGATGTTGCCGCGATGCCGATGGGCTATCACAGCCCGATCGGCGACATGGGGAGTTCGCTTTCGGGCGGCCAGAAGCAGCGGATCATTCTTGCGCGAGCGCTGTACCGTCAACCACGGCTGCTATTTCTGGACGAAGCCACCAGCCATCTGGATGTCACCCGCGAGCGCCTGGTCAACGAGGCGGTGAAACACTTGCAACTGACCAAGGTGATCGTGGCGCACCGTCCTGAAACCATTGCCAGCGCCGATCGCGTCCTGGTGATGGAGCATGGACGGATCGTGCAAGAAGTGAGGTCGCAGCAATCGCCCGAGACGTCACGTCCTGAAGATCACGTCTTGAGCGCGTGAGGACAGGCCACACGCGTTGATGTGCGATGTTCGAGGTGCTGTACGCCGTGCGCATCTGCCCGGTTCCCATCAGAGCCGCCCAATCACGCAACAGGCGGTGGCCAAGAGCCGACGCCTGTTGGGTGTCATCCCGTGGCAAGGATCACTTCGGCAGCGATGCATGTCCCTGGATCGAAAACGACGCAGCATTGCCAACGGCGCCGGTGCCCGGCTGCCCACCGCCGACGAACAACGTGTAGTTGCCGGCTTCCACCGCACGCTGCCCGCTGCGATCCACGTCGCTCAAGGCGCGCGCATCCAGGTCGAAGGTCAGCGTGCGTTGCTCGCCCGCCGCAAGATGCACGCGCTGAAAACCGACCAGGCTGCGCAACGGCGATTGCGGGCGGTCCGGATATTGCAGATACACCTGCGCCACTTCGTCGCCGGCACGTGCACCGGTGTTGCGCACGGTTGTGGTCACCTGCAACGTGTTGCCGGCTTGCAGCGTGGTGGTGGACAGCTGCGGCGCGTCGTAGGCAAAGCGGGTGTAGCTCAGGCCATAGCCGAACGGAAATAGCGGTTCGCCCTTGAAGTAGCGATAGGTGCGGCCCTTCATGTCGTAACTGACGTAGGCCGGCAGGTCCTTGGTGGAGCGGTAGAAGGTCACCGGCAGGTGACCGCCGGGGTTGTCGTCGCCGGCCAGCATGCGCGCGATCGCGGTGCCGCCGGACTGGCCCGGGTACCACGCGGCCACGATCGCATCGGCATGCGTCTTGGCCCAGTTCAGGGCCACCGCGCTGCCGCTCATCAGTACCACCACCAGCGGTTTGCCCGAGGCCTTTGCCCGTTCGAGCAGCGCTTGCTGCGGGGCGGGCAGGGCGATGTCGTTGCGATCGCCGCCGTCGAAGCCGGGGACATCGATGCGCAACTCTTCGCCTTCCACATCCGGCGACAGGCCAACGAAGGCGACCACCGCGTCTGCCTGTGCCACGGTCTGCTCGGCCTCGGCCAGTTGCGCGGCGGCAGGAGCCAGCCATTCCAGACGCACGCCCTGGTCCTGGCCGCGGTGCTCCATTTCCAGGCGAATCTTGCGTGGGCGGGTGTCCTCGAAATGCAGCACGGTTTCCACGCTGCGGCCGTCGGCGTTGTGCATGCCGGCCGGCACGTGCTTGTCTTCGGCGTTGCCGGCAACCACCAGCTTGTCGTCGATATACAGGCGTACCGGATCGTGCCCGCTGCAATCGAAGCAACGCGCCACGCGCACTGCCAGGGTGTAATCGCCAGCGCTGGGAGGCAGCAGTTCACCGCTCCAGCGCACCGCATAACGGTCGGCCGGCACGCTTTTCGCCGGGGCGACCTGATCCCAATTGAAGCTCACCGTGCGGTCCTGCCGCACCACACGTGCAGCACCGCGCATGTCGACGTTGTCGAAATACTCGCCACGCAGCCCCGGCTTGCCATCGCTGCGCAATGCGGTCTCCGGGATCATGCCGGGCACGCCGGCGGCCAACGGTGCGCCCTGTGCGTAGCTCACCTGCTGCGCACCGAAGCGCTGACGCAGGCCCAGTAACGGCGTCACCGGTGCGGAAGACGTGCCCTGGTAATTGGCCTCCAATGCAGCCAGTGCGTCGGCATTCGGGCCGATCACCGCCAACCGCGTGCCGGCTTTGAGCGGCAAGGTGTCGGCATCGTTCTTCAGCAGCACGATCGACTCGGCGGCCGCCTGCAAGGCCAGCGCACGATGCGCTGCGTTGTCCACGTCCTTCGCGCCGAGCCGCGCGTACGGATCCTTGCGCGGGGCCTCCAGCTCGCCCAGGCGGTAGCGGGCGGCAAACAGGCGCACCAGCGATTGGTCGAGCAAGGCTTCGTCCACTTCGCCGCGCGCGATCGCCGTGCCGAGTTCGCGATAGGCATGTCCGCAATTGAGATCGTGCCCGGCCTTCAGTGCGGCGGCCGACGAGCCGGCGTTGTCCGGGCGGAAATAATGGAACTGGGTCATGTCGTCGACTGCATCGCAGTCGGACACCACAAAGCCCTTGAAGCCCCAGTCGCCGCGCACGCGGCCGTTGAGCAACCAGTCCGCCGCACACGCCGGGGTGCCGTGCAAGGAGTTGTAGGCACACATCACCGAGCCGGCCTGGCCTTCGACCAGCGCGGCGCGAAACGCCGGCGTATAGGTCGCTTCCACATCGTGCGGCGACACATCCACATCGAAGCCATGCCGTCCCGGCTCGGGGCCGCTGTGCACCGCGATGTGCTTGGGCGTGGCGATCGTGCGTGGATGGTCGAGATCCTCGCCCTGCAGGCCGCGGATGAAGCCCACCGCCATTTGTCCGGTGAGAAACGGATCTTCGCCGTAGGTTTCCATGCCACGGCCCCAGCGCGGGTCGCGGAAGATGTTGATGTTGGGCGACCAGATGGTCAGGCCGGCGTAGCGTTTATGGTCCTTGCCCGGACCACCGGCCTGGTTGAACTTGGCGCGCGCTTCGGTGGACACCACCGTGCCCACTTGTTGCATCAGGCTGGTATTCCAGCTCGCCGCCAGGCCAATCGATTGCGGAAACACCGTGGCGTAGCCGTTGCGCGCGATGCCGTGCAGGCCTTCGCTCCACCACTCGTAGGCGGGGATGCCCAGGCGCGGGATTGCCGGCGCATCGTTCATGGCCTGCGCCACTTTTTCTTCGCGGCTCATTTGCGCGACCAGGGCGGCGGCGCGCTGGTCGGGCGATCCGCCCCGTTCGGCAGGGGCGGCAAGGGCGAGGCAGGGCAGGGGCAGGGGCAGGCCAAGGCCCACTGCCATGGCAAGGCGCGATACAAACACGGACGACATGGATTCACTCCTGGGCAGCGGCCAAGGCCGCTGGGCATTGTTCTGGTAGTGCCGCAGTAGCTGCGGTGAGGTGAAGGGTGGGGCGCGGCGATGTCATGCGTGCCATGGGTGATGGGGGGGCTGGTCTTGTGGTGGTGGGCCCTCATCCGCCCCTGCGGGGCACCTTCTCCCGCCAGCGGGAGAAGGGCATTCATGAGCGAAGGAAGACATGCATCGCAAGAAATCGAGTTTCTCATCGCAAGAAATCCAATCCTTCTCCCGCGTTGCGGGAGAAGGTGCCCAAAGGGCGGATGAGGGCTGCCCTGCACCTCATTTCGCAGCCGCTGCCTCCTGCGGCTCGGCCGGTGCGCCAGCCAGGGTCGAGGCCAGATCGCGCACCTGCAGCGCCGCCTGCACCTGCGCGAGCGGAAGCTTGCTGGAGACATGCACGGTCAGCGGCTCGCCCGGCAGCAGGTCGAAGGCGTTGTCCGACAACGTGGCATCCATATCGCCGAACGACAGCCAGACCTCGCGCGCCAGCGTGTTGCTGGTCAGGGTCAGCGCATAGCCATCGCCGTCGGCACGCCACTGGCTGTCGATCTTCGCGGCCGGCAAGGCAAGCAGCTTGGCCGGCGCGAAGAACACCACCTCACGCGACAGCAGCCTGTCGCCGTCGAACAGCTCGAACACTGCGTAGGTGCGCTTGGGATCGGCGCTGCCCAGCAATTGCTTGTCGCTGAAGTTGCCCACCTGCAGGCTGCTCAGCGGTTTGACGCTGGTTTTTTCTTCACGCTTGCTCAGCAGCTTGCCGTCCATGCCCATCACCCGCATGCGCCAGCGTGCCGCCAACGGGGTGGTGCGGTCGGACACCAGCGACACCTCGGTCTGGCCGTTGTCGTTGCGCAACGCGGCAATCATTTCCGGCGCGTAGAAACGGCGTGCGTGGTAATGCAGCGCCTTCCAGCGGCCGTAGTAATCCACGCTGGACCACGACGCGCCCGGCCACACATCGTTGAGCTGCCAGTACAGCGAACCCATCGACTGCGGACGCGAAGCGCGCAGATGCGAAGCGGCGATGTTGATGCCTTCGGCCTGCATCAGCTGGCTCAGGTAGACGAAGCTTTCGAAATCCTTGGGCTCGCCGAATTCGCGGCGGATGTACAGCATCAGCCGCTTGTTGCCGTTGCCCTTGTCGAACTTCTGATGCACGCGCATCACCGGCGATTCCGGATCCATGTCGCCTGGCTCGGCAAACGCACGCACCGTGCGCATGTCGGGGAACGACTGCAGGCCGTATTCGGACATGAAGCGCGGGGTGACGTTGAGGTATTCGGTGACCGGCAAGGCAGGGCCGCCCCACACCTTCCAGTAATGCATGTCGCCATCGTTGGTCTGGTCGGCCGCGCCATCGAAATCGGTGCCCGGCGAAGTGGCCCAGTACGGTACGTCGCTATCGTAGGTGGCCACCACTTCGCGGAACACGGTGCCGAACAAGGTGGTCATGCCGCGTTCGATGCGGGCACGTTCTTCCGGGTCCACCGACTGCTTGAACTTGACCCGGTCGCCCCAGTTTTCCCAGCCGGTCTGCACTTCGTTGTTGCCGCACCACAACACGATGCTGGGGTGATCGCGCAGCCGCTTGACCTGTTCGATCGCCTCCTGCCGGGTGTTCTCGCGGAACTCCACGTCGTACGGCGGCACCGCGCCGCCGAACATGAAGTCCTGCCAGATCATGATGCCCAGCTCGTCGGCGACGTCGTAAAAATAGTCGTCCTGGTAATGCCCGCCGCCCCACATGCGCAGCATGTTCATGTTGGCATCGCGCGCGTCCTGCAAGGTGCTGCGCATGCGCTCGTGCGTGACACGTGCGGGGAAGGCATCCAGCGGAATCAGGTTGGCCCCCTTGGCGAAGATCGGGATGCCGTTGATCACGATCTCCATGCTCTTGCCGAACTGGTCTTTTTCGCGACGCGGCTCTACCGAACGCAGGCCGGTGACACGCTTGATCTGCTGGCTGTCGCCATCGGCATCGCGCACGTTGGCCACGAAGGTGTAGCGGTCCTGCGCGCCATAACCGGCCGGAAACCAACGCTTGGGATGGGCGATGCGCACCGCCAGGTCGATGCGGTTCTGGCCGGGATCGACCACCGCGTCCTGGGTGAACTGGCCGACTTTTTGCCCATCCGGGCCCAGCACATCCAGCGTCACCTGCACCGGTCCGCTGCGGCTGGCCTGCAGTGCCAGCTGCGCCTGCAATTGCGCGCTATCGGCATCCACGCGTTGCTGGGCGATATGCAGCCCATCCACGCGCACGGCGTCCCACGCTTCCACGCGCACATCCTTCCAGATGCCGGCGTTGACCATGCGCGGGCCCCAATCCCAGCCGAAGTTGTACGGTGCCTTGCGCACATAGGTGGAGCTGTGTCGGGCTTCGGGCTCGTCGCCGAAGGCCGAATCGTAGGCGCCCGGCAGCGCGTACGGCTGCTTGGCCAGCCACGGCTGGATCTTCTTGATCGGCGAGTACAGCTTGACCTCGAGCACGTTCTCGCCGCGCTTGAGCAGGGATTTGGCATCCACGCGCCACTGCCGGAACATGTTGTCGGCGCTGAGCAGCTTCTTGCCATTGAGGGTGACCTCGGCAAACGTGTCCAGGCCGTCGAAGATCAATTCGACATGTTCGCGTTTGAGCGTGGCCGCATCGACGTTGAAGCGGGTCTGGTACTGCCAATCGCTCAGGCCGGCCCACTGGATCTTGCCTTCGTTATCGCGATAGAACGGGTCGGGCACGATCTTGGCGGCGATCAGGTCGGTCTGCACCGCACCGGGCACCTGCGCCGGCAGCCACGCCGCTGCCTTCGGATACGTCTTGCCCTGCTCCTGACCCGGGACCAGCCGCACCTGCCAGCCGCTGTCCAGCGTCACTGCCGAAGGCGGCGCTGCCCAGGCCTGCGAGATGGCCAAGGCCAGGGCGAGCCCGAGACGGGCGGGGGCGGGAACAAAACGATGACGGGGCAGGGGCA
>NZ_JFAQ01000177.1 GCF_001304695.1 Xanthomonas axonopodis | reverse complement strand
AGAGGGAGGGATCTGTCGGGCCGGATTGCACGGGGGGGAGGGACCCATGCAAAGACGCTGAATTTGATTGGCGGTTACTTGCGCCGGGTCTTGCCTGGTGCGCCGGCCTGATCGCTGCTGTTTTCGAACTGCTGCTTGGCAAATTGCCCAAGCTCGCTGGACATCTTCAATCCCAGCCCGACCACTTCCTGGTTGACTGACGCCAGACGTTCCAGGTTGTCGCGCGCCACCTGCAGACCTTTCGGCCAGAGCGCCTGATAGGCGCCCAGATCGCGCGCCTGCGCAAACTCGCCGAAGAAGCTGCTGGTCGCGTTGACGTTGCGTTCCAGCGTTTCCAGTGCCAATTGGTTGGCACGGGCTGCGGCAGAAGCGAACTGACTGGTAAAGCGGTTTTCGAACTGCGCCGACATTGCAAACCCCTCGGGGAAAGCCGTGACCGTTTGTTGCGTTGCAACATACGCCATTGTTGCTGCGATGCAACACGTTTTCTGAAGATTTTCAAAACGGCTGTAGAAGCGCTTTTTTATCAATAGCTTAGCCGGCTCCTCAAATGACGAAAGCCGCCAGTTGGCGGCTTTCGGTCACCTCACTGCACTGCCGCTCAGCCGCGGTAGCGACAGCCGGAGGTGCAGGTCTCGTGCACAACGATCTCGCTCAGCTGCGGCAGCACCGGCTTGAGCTGCTGCCAGATCCAGATCGCCAAGCGTTCGCTGGTGGGGTTTTCCAACCCTTCGATATCGTTGAGGTAATGGTGGTCCAGGCGGTCGTAGATCGGCTGGAAGGCGGCCTTGATGTCGCCGAAATCCATGATCCAGCCGGTCTCGGCACCGGGCTCGCCGCTGACATGCAGCTCGATGCGAAACGAATGGCCGTGCAGGCGCGCGCATTTATGCCCGGGCGGCACGTTGGGAAGCCGGTGCGCGGCTTCCAGGGTGAAGACCTTGAAAATGTCCATGATGGTGATTCGGCAAGCAGGAAGGGGGAACGGGGCGTGACTGCACAGGGCAGGATCCCGCAAGAGTCCCGGCAGGCCGGGACGGACAGAACAAGGGCCGCATCGCGGCCCTTGTTCTGTCCGTCGCCCAGCGCTCAGGCGCCGCGGTTGGCCGGACGGCCATTGCCGCCACGTCCACCATCGCGCCGGCCTGCGCCTGCGCCAGCATTGGCCTGACGCGGCCCACCGCTGCGCTGGCCAACCGGCTTCTTCGGGCCGGCATGCGCGTGCGCCTGACGCGGTCCATCGCCATGCGGGCGACGGGCGTGGCTCTTGCGCGGCGCGCGCTCGCCACCGGGCTGCTCGGCACGACCCGGCGCGCTGTTGCCCCAGCGGATCGGGGTCTGCGGCTCGTAGCCCGGCACGTCGCGGATTTCCACATCGCGACCCAGCATGCGCACGATCTGGCGCAGCAGCTTTGCTTCGTCCTGCGCCACCAGCGAAATCGCCTCGCCGGTGGAACCGTTACGGCCGGTGCGGCCGATGCGGTGCACGTAGTCTTCGGCCACCATCGGCAGGTCGTAGTTGATGACCTTCGGCAGCTGGTCGATATCGATACCGCGCGCGGCGATATCGGTGGCCACCAGCACGGTGACGCGGCCGGCCTTGAAGTCGCTCAGTGCGCGCATGCGCTGGCCCTGGCTCTTGTTGCCGTGGATCGCCGCGGTCTTGATGCCGGACTTCTCCAGGAACAGGGCCAGCTTGTCGCTGCCGTGCTTGGTGCGCGCGAACACCAGGGTCTGCCCGCGGCTGTCCTGCGCCAGCAGGTGCAGCAGCAGGTCGCGCTTGCGCGCGCCGTCGACCGGGTGCACGCGGTGGGTGATGCTCTCGGCCACGGTGTTGCTCGGGGTGACCTGGATCTGCATCGGGTTGCGCATGAACTCCAGCGCCAGCTGCTTGATGTTTTCTTCAAAGGTTGCCGAGAACAGCAGCGTCTGACGATCCTGGCGCGGCAGCTTGGTCAGGATGCGCTTGATCGACGGCAAAAAGCCCATGTCGAGCATGCGATCGGCTTCGTCCAGGATCAGCACTTCGATGCCGGACAGGTCCACGCTGCGACGTTCGATATGGTCGATCAGGCGGCCCGGGCAGGCGATCAGCAGGTCCACGCCACGACGCAGCGCATCGAGCTGGTTGCCCATGCCCACGCCGCCATAGATCACCGCGCTGGGGATGCGCAGGTACTTGCTGTAGCCGCGCAGGCTGTCGTGCACCTGGGTGGCCAGTTCGCGGGTGGGGGTCAGGATCAGCGCGCGCGGCTTGCGCGGGCCGTTGACGGTCTGCGGCGCGGTGCCCAGGTGCTGAAGCAGCGGCAGGCCGAAGGCAGCGGTCTTGCCGGTGCCGGTCTGCGCGCCGGCCAGCAGGTCGTGACCGGCCAGCACCAACGGGATCGCCTGCTGCTGGATCGGCGTGGGGGTTTCGTAGCCCTGCTCGGCCAACGCGCGCAGCAGGAAGGGCGCAAGGCCCAGGGATTCAAAAGACATCAGGAAGCTCCAAGTAAAGCGTCGCCGCCAAGCCAAGCCAAGCCAAGCCCGGAGCGCAAACACATTGCAGATGCAAAAAGTGAGGCTCGGAGCGTTCCCGTGAACCGCGCTGCGAGATGGTGGATCAACCCGATCAAGAAGCGATGGGTTTGTCGGCACCACGAAAGGCGTCGGGTGGGGCGGGCGAGCGGATCAATCGACCCTGGCCTCGCCGGCGGTCCCTAAGGGAAACGGACGGCCGCATGCAGACCCGGCAAGTGTACTCGCGTTTGGCGCGCTGCACAAATTCGCGGTTTCGCGGTTGTGGTCGCGGTCAGTTGTTTCATATGAAACAATTGTTGCGGCAGGCCGTACAATCGCCCGATCAGCCACAGCACAGGATGGTCATGAAGCTAGGTTCCCTGAAGGAAGGCGGTCGCGACGGCAGCCTGATCGTGGTTTCGCGCGACCTGCGCACCGCCGTGCGCGCGACCGGCATCGCGCTCACGCTGCAGCGCGCGCTGGAGGACTGGAGCAATGTGGCGCCGCGCCTGAATGCCCTGTCGGCCTCGCTCAACGATGGCAGCGCCGACGGCGTGTTCGATCTGGATATGCACGCCTTGGCCGCGCCGTTGCCGCGCGCCTACGAGTTCGTCGACGGCAGCGCCTACCTGCCGCACGTAGAACGGGTGCGCCGCGCGCGCAATGCCGACGTGCCGGAAAGCTTCTACACCGATCCGCTGATGTACCAGGCCACCAGCGCCGGCTTCTACGGCCCGCGCGATGCCATCAAGGTGATCAGCGAGGACTACGGCATCGACCTGGAAGCGGAGATTGTGGTCATCACCGACGATGTGCCGATGGGCGCTTCGCCCGAGCAGGCCGCTATGCACATCCAGTTGGTCGGGCTGGTCAACGATGTCTCGCTGCGCAACCTGATTCCGGCCGAGCTCGCCAAGGGTTTCGGTTTCGTGCAATCCAAGCCGCGTTCGGCGCTGTCGCCGGTGTTCGTCACCCCCGACGAGCTCGACGATGCCTGGCGCGGCAACAAGCTGCATCTGCCGCTGGTCACGCACGTCAACGGCGCCTGGTTCGGCGCTCCCGAAGCCGGCAACGACATGCAGTTCGACTTCGCCCAGCTGATCGCCCACGCCGCCAAGACCCGTCCGCTGTCGGCCGGCACCATCGTGGGCTCGGGCACCATCGCCAATCAGGACACGGTCCTGGGCGCCTCGTGTTTTGCAGAGCAGCGTGTGGTGGAGACCCTGCGCGACGGCAAGCCGAGCACGCCGTTCATGGCCTTCGGCGACGTGGTGCGGATCGAGATGTTCGATGCCAGTGGCGCCAGCATCTTCGGTGCGATCGAGCAGCGCGTCGAACGGCAGCCGCTGCCGTGACCGGTCGCGCACCTTGCCTGAGCATCGACAGCCGGGCTGGCGTATGAGTGCGGCCCTGGAGCTGTTTTCGTACTGGCGCTCCGGCGCGGCCTATCGCGTGCGCATCGGTCTCGGGCTGAAGGCGCTGGATTACATCGCTCACCCGGTGCATCTGGTGCGCGACGGGGGCGAGCAGCACGCGCCGGCTTACGCGCAACTCAATCCGCAGGAACTGGTGCCGACGTTGCGGCATGGCGATGTGGTGATCGCGTAGTCGCTGGCGATTTTGGAGTATCTGGAAGAGGCATTCGCGGACACCACGGCGTTGCTGCCGCGTGCGCCTGTCGAACTCGCGCGGGTGCGCGCATTGGCGCAGCTCATCGCCTGCGATGTGCACCCGCTCAACAACCTGCGCGTGATGCAGGTGCTGGAGCGCGATTTCGCGCTGGCGGCCGCGCAGCGCCAGCAGTGGACACGGCTCTGGATGGAGCGTGGCTTTGCGGCACTGGAAACGCGGCTGGCGCGCGATGCGCAGACCGGGCGCTTCTGCCACGGCGATGCACCGGGCCTGGCCGATTGCGTGCTGATTCCGCAGCTCTACAACGCGCACCGGTTCGAGGTCGATCTGGCGCCGTATCGGACCCGGATGAGGGCGCTGGTCGCATCGACATCGCGAATGAGGAGCGCGCCGCAGAGCCCGCCCTGAAAGACCAGGATCCAGCAGCCCCCGGCGCCGCAAGATCGCCGGTCGTCGCCGCCCAACCGATCAGATGAACCCGTGACTGATCTTCGGTGCCGCGGCCGCTTCGTAGTCCGCGTATTGATCGTGTTCGCCGGAGCCGCCTTCGGATAGGCGGAACTTCAATGCCAGACCGTCGCGCGAGTCGGCAGCGCGCAACGCTTCTTCCTGCTCGATTTCGCCCGACTTCACCATCCGGAACAGGCATTGGTCGAAGGTCTGCATGCCTTCTTCCAGCGACTCTTCCATCGCCTGCTTGACCTCGTGCACCTGGCCGCGGCGCAGCAGGTCGCGGATCATCGGCGTGTTGAGCAGCACTTCGGTGGCCGGCCGGCGGCGTCCATCCACGCCCTTGACCAGGCGCTGGGAGACCACCGCGCGCAAGTTCAGCGCCAGGTTCATCAGCACGTTCTTGTGCGCGCTTTCCGGGAAGAAGTTGAGGATGCGCTCGATGGTCTGGTCGGCATTGTTGGAGTGCAGCGTCGCCAGGCACAGGTGGCCGGTTTCGGCGAACGCAATGGCCGCCTCCATGGTTTCGGCGTCCAGGATCTCGCCGATCAGGATCACGTCCGGCGCCTCGCGCATGGCGTTCTTCAGCGCGCTCTGGAAGGCGTGGGTATCCAGGCCGACCTCGCGCTGGTTCACGATCGACATCTTGTGCTTGTGCAGATATTCGATCGGGTCCTCGATGGTGAGGATGTGCCCGGTGGTGGTGCTGTTGCGGTGGTCGATCATCGACGCCAGCGAGGTCGATTTGCCCGAGCCGGTCGAACCCACCACCAGCACCAGCCCGCGCGGGGTCATGATGACGTCCTTGAGCACCTGCGGCAGGTTGAGTTCCTCGATGCTGGGGATCCGGCTGCGAATGGCGCGAATCACCATGCCCACCTCGCCGCGCTGCTTGAACACGTTCACGCGAAAGCGCCCGGCGTCTGGCAGGGCGATGGCCATGTTGAGCTCGAGCTCGCGCTCGAACTGCGGCACCTGGCCTTCGTCCATCAATGAGTAAGCGATTTTCTTGACCATCCCCGGCGGCAACCCCGTATTGCCGAGCGGGTAAAGCTTGCCCTCGATCTTGATGTACACCGGCGCGCCGGTGGTCAAGAACATGTCCGAGGCATTCTTTTCGGTCATCAGCTTCAGGAAGTAGCCGATATCCATGCGCAATGGTTCCCCAACAAACAGCAGCGTCTCGTTGCAAGTCCGCCGCAGGCTTCCGACAATGGCCGTGCTCGAGACTTCTCGCTACGGCTCCCCTAATGACGGCTAGCTTCGCATACTTGCGGCGATCCCTGTATGGCATCGCCTGTTTCATGGTTCTTTCCTCTCCGGCCGTCGCCCAGGTGGCACCGGAGCTCACTGCCGCCGAACAGGCCATGCAACGCGCCACCCAGGCCGATGCCGACCAATATGCCCCGGATCTGGTCAACCTGGCCCGCCAGGAATTGATGCAGGCCCAGCAGGCGCAACTGGACAAGCGCCAGCGCAAGCAGGTGCCCCAGATCGCCTTGCGCGCAGCCGCCGACGCCGACTTGGCCAAGGCCCGCAGCGAAGAAGCGGTGGTCACCGCTCAACTGGAACAGCGCAGGAAGGAAGTGGCGCAGTTGCAGAACACGCTCAATACCGGGGAGGGCGGCCGATGAAACTGCGCCCCTTGCTTTATCTCGGTGCGTTGAGCCTGGCCACGTTGCCGCCGCTGGCGATGGCGGCCAAGGACGACCCGCAGGCCGACGCGCTCAATCGGCGCCTGGCCGCGCTTCAAAACGACCCGCAGACCAATGATCTGGCGCGCTTTGAGCGGTTGCAGGCGCAGCAAAGCGTGGCTGCGCTGGCCGAGGCCAAGCGCCGCGACCGCGACCGCGACGAGCTGGTGTTCCTGGCCGACCGCCGGGTTGAAATCGCCGAGCTCACCGCCCGTACCGCGCTGGCGCGGCGCGAGCTGGACCGCCTGGAAGGCACGCGCAACGACTTGCTGATCGAAGCCAGCCGCCGCGACGCCGCACGGGCGCGCCAGGAAGCCGAACGCTTGCGCGTGCAGGCGCAGATCCAGACCGAGGCTGCCGAGCAGGCACGCCAGGCCGCCGAACAGGAAGCACTCGCCCGCCAGGACGCCGAGCTGGCGTTGACCAGCGTGGCCGGCAAGCAGACCGCCAAGCTCAACGCGGCCCAGCAGAAGGCAGTGCAACTGGCGCATGAGGAGGCCGAGCTGGTGGCCGGGGCCAAGCTGCCTCCCGCCAAATTCGACAGCCGCGGCGAAGTGTTTTCCCTGGGCAGTGGCGCCTTCGGCGGCAAGGCGGCGTTGTCCGGGGATGCCGCCGGGCAGGCCAAGGCATTGGCCGAATACCTGAACATCGGCAAGAAGGGCCGGGTCAGCATCGTCGGCTTCGACACCGATGCAGCCACTGCCAAGAAGCGTGCCGAAGCGCTGCGCGATGCCTTGGTGGCAGGCGGGGTGTCGTCCTCGCGGCTGCAGGTCACTGGTACCAAGGGCGCGGCCAGCAAGGCCCGCGCGGCCGAGGTCGTTGTCGCGCCCTGATGCTGTTCGTTGCAAGTGATTGGAAGTTAAGGTCTTTTAACCCGGGCTTGACGCCCGGTTGAACCTCGGTCACTGATTGAAGTAGGGAATGGCAAATGCGGCCGTTTCGGTCTTGAACCCCCTTCGCGACCGGCGTAGGGTCGTACTTCCGGGCAGCAACTCCGCCGCTCGGGAGTACGGAGGGCCGGGCCAGTGATGCAGAGGCACGTAACGAGACAAATTGGTGGAGTGGTTGTTGGTGGTTCCGCCCGTCTGTCGGCCGTTGCAACGCGTTGGTCTTCCATCCCCAAGCTGCGCCCCCGTGCCTTCGCTGGCCGGGGCGTTCTTGTTTTTAAGTGAAGGAGGTAACGCCATGTTCGAAGGGCAACCGCAGACCGAAATCGACGCATTGATGAAGTCTGATCCCCAGTTCAAGCAGCTCTACCAACGCCACAAGCTATTGAACAAGAAATGCATGGATGCCGAACTCGGGGTGCTCCCGATCGACGACGTGACCTTGGGCCAGATGAAGCGCGAGAAGTTGCAGGCCAAAGAAAAGCTCACCCGCATGTACGACCAACTCACTCATTGATCCTTCCCCACCGTTAGAACAAGTTCACCGTCGCGGGCGGTGGCGGCCTCCTCGTCGGCTTGCCTCCGTCCGCGTCTTTATTTGAAGCCACGCTTCGTGGCGAAGGGCCCATCCGCGGCCGGTCGAGCCTGTTTGTTCACCGGCCTGTGCAATCGGTTCAATGCTGAATGAGCATTCCCCGGCGGTTCGTCGGATAATGACTGGTCTAGCCCGCGTGGCGCAGCGACGATATCCCGATGGCGATTCATTCCTCCGTACTCGAACTGATTGGCAACACGCCGATCGTCAAGGCCCAGCGCCTGGACACCGGCGTCTGCGAGCTGTTCCTCAAGCTGGAGGCGAACAATCCTGGCGGATCGATCAAGGACCGCATCGGTCTGTCGATGATCGAAGCGGCCGAGCAGCGTGGCGACCTCAAGCCCGGCGCGACCCTGGTGGAGGGCACCGCCGGCAATACCGGTCTTGGCCTGGCGCTGGTGGCGCAGCAGAAGGGCTACCAGTTGATTCTGGTGGTGCCGGACAAGATGAGCCGCGAGAAGATCTTCAATCTCAAGGCCATGGGCGCCAATGTGGTGCTGACTCGCTCGGATGTGGCCAAGGGCCACCCCGAGTACTACCAGGACCTGGCTGCCAGGATCGCCGCCGAGACCCCTGGCGCCTACTTCATCAACCAGTTCGGCAACCCGGACAACCCGGCCGCGCACGAATTCGGTACCGGCCCGGAAATCCTGGCGCAGATGGGCGGCCAGCTGGACGCCATCGTGTTCGGCTGCGGCAGCTCCGGCACCATGACCGGCCTGTCGCGCGCCTTCGCCAGCGCCTCGCCGCACACCGAACTGATATTGGCCGACCCGGTCGGCTCGATCCTGACCCAGTACATCGAAGAAGGCACGGTCAGCGAAAAGTCCGGCAGTTGGTTGGTCGAAGGCATCGGCGAGGATTTCTTGCCGGATATCTCCGACTTTTCGCGGGTCAAGAAGGCCTATTCCATCAGCGATGCGGAAAGCTTCCATACCGCGCGCGAGCTGCTGGCCAAGGAGGGCATCCTCGGTGGCTCGTCCACCGGCACCCTGCTGGCCGCGGCGCTAAAGTACTGCCGCGAGCAGACCACGCCCAAGCGCGTGCTGGTATTCGTCTGCGACACTGGCAACAAGTATCTGTCGAAGATGTACAACGACTACTGGATGCTCGACAACGGCTTCCTGGAGCGCCCGCAACACGGCGATCTGCGCGACCTGATCCTGCGCCCTTACAACAAGCGCGACACCGTGGTGGTGGGCTCGAAGGATCTGCTGACCACCGCCTACCAGCGCATGAAGCTGTACGACGTGTCGCAGTTGCCGGTGATCGACGATGGCGAGCTGGTGGGCATCGTGGACGAAAGCGACGTGCTGCTGCATGTCTATGGCGATGAGGCGCGCTTCCGCGACCCGATTTCCACCGCCATGGTCAGCAAGCTGGATCGTCTGGACGTCGCTTCGCCGATCGAAGCGTTGCTGCCGGTGTTCGACCGTGGCCAGGTCGCCATCGTCATGGACGGCACGCAATTTCTTGGCCTAATTACGCGCATCGATCTGCTCAACTACCTGCGCCGTCGCGTGCAGTGATCGTGCAGTGATCCGGCACCGCCGCGCGCTCGCATGAGACGCGCGGCACGGGCCATTCAGACCTGATTGTTACAATCGCCCACTTTTTCGGAAACCTCCATGTCCAATCGCACCACTCACAGCCATGACGGCGAGCGCGCGCTGTCGCTCGCAACGCTTGCGATCCATGGAGGGCAGTCGCCAGATCCGAGCACCGGCGCAGTGATGCCGCCGATCTATGCGACGTCCACCTATGCGCAGTCCAGCCCCGGCGAACATCAGGGTTTCGAGTATTCGCGTACCCACAACCCCACGCGGTTTGCCTACGAGCGTTGCGTTGCCGCGCTGGAAGGCGGGACGCGCGCTTTTGCGTTCGCCTCCGGCATGGCTGCCACCTCGACGGTGATGGAGTTGCTGGATGCCGGCGGCCACGTGGTGGCGATGGACGACCTGTACGGCGGCACCTTCCGCCTGTTCGAGCGCGTGCGTCGCCGCACCGCCGGCCTGGACTTCAGCTTCGTCGACCTGACCGACCCGGCCGCGTTCGAGGCGGCGATCCGTCCCGACACCAGGATGGTGTGGATCGAGACCCCGACCAACCCGATGCTCAAGCTGGTCGATATCGCTGCCATTGCCGCGATCGCGCGCAAGCACGGCCTGCTGATCGTGGTCGACAATACCTTTGCTTCTCCGATGCTGCAGCGCCCGCTCAGCCTGGGTGCGGACATCGTCGTGCATTCGGCCACCAAGTATCTCAACGGGCACTCGGATATGGTCGGTGGCATCGCCGTGGTTGGCGACAACGCTGAGCTCGCCGAGCAGATGGCGTTCCTGCAGAACTCCATCGGTGGCGTGCAGGGCCCGTTCGATAGTTTTCTTGCGCTACGCGGATTGAAAACCTTGCCGCTGCGCATGCGCGCGCATTGCGAGAACGCCCTGGCGCTGGCGCGGTGGCTGGAGACACATCCCGCGATCGAGAAGGTGATCTATCCCGGCTTGGCCTCGCACCCGCAGCATGCACTGGCCAAGACGCAGATGTCCGGCTTCGGCGGCATCGTCTCGATCGTCCTCAAAGGCGGCTTCGACGCAGCCAAGCGTTTCTGCGAAAAGACCGAATTGTTCACCCTGGCCGAATCGCTCGGCGGGGTGGAAAGCCTGGTGAACCATCCCGCCGTCATGACGCATGCCTCGATTCCCGTGGCCCGCCGCGAGCAGCTCGGCATCAGCGATGCGCTGGTGCGGTTGAGCGTGGGGGTTGAGGATGTGGGGGATTTACGTGGGGATTTGGAGCGGGCGCTTGGTGAGGGGACTCGCTAATCCATGCAAAAGCATGCAAATCTGCTCTTTCTATTTCGCCAACTGCTGAGTCGTGAGCTTGCTGCGCGCTATCGGACGACCATGTTGGGTGTTTTGTGGTTAGTGCTGCAGCCATTATTAATGCTATGCGTATATACGCTGGTGTTCAGTGGTGTCTTCAAGGCTCGCTGGCCAGGCGCGGAGTCTACAGGTGATTTCGCTCTGATGCTTTTCGCAGGGCTGGTTCCATTTACTTTGCTATCTGAAGTTCTAATTACTGCACCAGGCATAATCGCAGGGCAGCCCAACTTCGTGAAAAAGGTAGTATTTCCACTCCCTATCTTATCGATGGTTAAAGTGGGGGCTGCGCTTACAACCGCTGGTATCGGCTTGACGATTTTGCTGGTGGCCCAGCTTTTGCAGACAGGTCTGCCGTCTGCCTGGACATTGCTCTCTCCGTTTATCCTGCTTGAGATGACGCCCATGTTATTGGCGATTGCATGGTCATTGTCGGCATTGGGCGTATACCTCCGTGACATTGGGCAGTTCGTGGGGATCGTAAGTAGCGTGCTGTTATTCCTGAGTCCGATTTTCTTTCCGGCTCATGCAATGCCAGAGGCTGCAAAAGTACTCGTGTATTTCAATCCGCTGGTAACCCCGATTGAACAGCTACGTGCAGTGACCATTCAGCACTCGCCTCCCGATCTTGTAGTGCTGCTGCCACATTTTATGCTTTCAGTGGCAGCAGCACTGATTTCCTATTCGCTGTTCCGGCGCTTGTCGCGTGGTTTCTCGGACGTCCTATGAACAATATCCAAGCTCTTGAAGCGCAAGGCCATGCCAATGCGGCTATCGAAGTGCTGGGAGTAACCAAGGACTACCCAGTTTACGCCAGTCCACGTGATCGTCTGCTATCGTTGCTCAAGCCCTCCGGAGACAGGGCCAGTCGTACATTCCGTGCACTTGACAGTGTTAATCTCGTAGTGCCCAAGGGTGAAACCGTAGGCATCATCGGGCGAAATGGTGCCGGCAAGTCCACGCTGCTGCAGATTTTGTGCGGTACTGTAAGGCCCACCTCTGGATCCGTCAGCATTCGTGGGCGGTTTGCCGCACTTCTCGAGCTTGGCGCGGGTTTCAATCCTGATTTCTCGGGGCGAGATAATGTGTATCTGAGTGCCTCGCTACTGGGGTTGAGTCGCAGGGAAGTTGATGAAAAGCTGCAGTCAATCATTGATTTTGCAGACATCGGCGAGTTTTTCGAGCGAGCGGTAAAAACTTATTCTAGCGGAATGTATGTGCGCTTGGCCTTTTCTGTGGCCATACACACCGAGCCGGACGTGCTGATCATTGATGAAGCACTTTCTGTTGGAGATATACGCTTTCAAATGAAGTGCTTGGCGCGAATCGAGCAAATTCGTGCACGAGGCGCAACTATTCTATTCGTTTCCCATTCGCTAGAGCAGGTGAAGCGATTCTGTCAGACGGCCCTTTGGCTAGAGGGCGGTAAGGTGAAGTTACATGGAGAGGCTAGCTTTGTCGCTGATCGCTTCCGGGATTATGAGCTTGGTAAGGATTTAGTGTCCTCCCCGGACATTGAAAGTCGTCAAGCTCCAGCGCCTGGGGGAATCCCCGCCCATCTGGAGACGGTAGCGTTGAGCACAGACATGCTCGCGCCTTTCGAGCCACTGACTGTAGATATCAGCTATACAGTAAGTGATGAGGCCGTTGATGGTTTGCTGCTCGGCGTGGCAATCAAAGGTATGGACGGTCTGCATATCTTTGGTCCGAACACTTACTTGGAGCGCGTGCAGATTCCAACTTCGCGGGGCTCGCATCGCGTCAGCTACGATATTCCGTCAATGCCCTTGTTGACTGGCAGTTACCGCGTCGATGTGGGTCTGTTTACCGACAAGGGTCTTGTTTGTCTGGACTATCTCTCAGAGGCCAGTGTGTTCACCGTAGCTGCGCCTTATTTCAGCGAGGGAGTAGTCTATATACAACACGAATGGAGGGTTCATGACCCCAGCGCTTCTTGAAATACCTTTCGACCACTACCAACGCTATGGTGCCGCAGCGCATCTACTGAAGGAGTTGGATCTGGCTGCTTCCCGTGTATTGGAAGTCGGAGCCAATCGTCAGCGTCTTCTGGGTCGATTTTTGCCTCAAGCCTCGTTTCTTTATACCGATCTGCATGCCGAAGGAGACGAGCGGGACTTTGTGATCGCTGATGCCACGGCATTGCCATTTCCGGACCGTGGCTTTGATGCCGTGGTGTCACTAGACGTGCTCGAACATATTCCCGCCCATTTAAGGACGAGGGCCGCAGCCGAGATGGCGCGCGTCGCAGGGCGTGCTGTCATAGTCGGCTTCCCACCTGATCGATCATGGGTGAGGAAGGCTGAGGAGGATGCCAATGAACGCTGGCGCGAATTGTTTGGCGAAGATTATGTTTGGTTGAAGGAGCATAAGGAATTCGGTCTGGTTGACACGGCCGAAATCGTGGCGGCGTTCGAGGCGTCGGGTCTGACTGTATTGTGTTTTGGCCAGGGAAATTCAGCGCTTTGGTCAAGCCTAATGGGGATGCACTTTATAAAGGTGAAATTTCCCGAGCTGGAGTCGTTAGTCTGCGCCGTCGATCGAATTTACAATGCTCGCGTATTCGCCGGCGACAGCAGCGACCAGCCTTATCGAGAATATTGCGTTGCATTGCGTCTGGAAACGGATGCTCAGCGTCTAAGCGAAAAACCGCCGTTTAAGGCTCAGCATGACCAAGATGCAATTAAGATGCTTGGCGGGCTCTCGGTTGGATTGCGTGATCTTGCTATGCGCACTGCCAATGCTGAGCGCGAATGGGAGAACACGGCACGCATCCTTGATACTTACATCGCTGATCTTGATGTCGCTAGGCGTGAATGGGGCAGTGCCGCCGCCTATTCGCGGCAAGTGCAAGAGAAAAAACAGATCGACGATGCCCATTGGCATGCCCAGGAAACGGAACTGCGGCAGCAATTGGCTGAAGAGCAGTTGCAAATTGCTGCGCTTCTAAGGGAAAACGAAATCGCCCGCACACGGTTCCAAGATGTTGAGCAACAGCTTGAGCAATGCGCCGCTGCCTATGAGCATTCGCGTCGGAAGTGGAAGGTCGCGATGTCTGTACTGCTTGCGGGTGGCACGCTGACGGGTTTTCTGCTTGGATGGGGCTTCTCGTGAAATTGGAAGACAATAAGGAAGCATGGGTGTTGAATCAACGGGATAGTGCCTAATGTCGAAGCTGCGCAATCTGATCGGCGGGATCTACTGGAGCATTCGACGGGCGCGGGGGCAGGGAATTTCCTTCAGAACCGTGGTCTCGTCGCTTACTCGTGCTGCACGAAAAGGGCCTCGTCATTTAATTCATGCGATCTTGGCATACGCGAATGGTTCCAATGCACAAGCATTAGTTGGTACCTCTATAGATAAATATGCTGACTGGATGCGAGCGCAGCCTCGGATCATTGCGCCGGCAGATGTTGGCCTTATTAGTATAGTTATGCCTGTCTGCAATACTCCGGAGAACTTCTTGCGCGAGGCCGTGGCCAGCGTGGAAGCGCAGACTTACCTCAACTGGGAGCTGTGTATTCACGACGATGCCTCCGATCAACCTCATATAAGCAGAATGCTTGATGAGCTTTGCGATCGGCTTCCAAACGTGCGTGTCTCACGTTCGACCATGCGGCAAGGAATATCCGCGACCACTAACGCCGCACTGGCAATGGCCAGAGGGCGCTGGATTACATTTCTCGACCATGACGACCTTCTGGAACCGGATGCACTTGCAGCCGTGGTTGCTTGCCATGACGGAACCTCGGCCGAGGTGGTCTATACCGATCATGATGTGCTTGGCGAGGACGGCCGCTTGCGGCATCCCTATTTCAAACCTGACTGGAATCTGGATTTATTCCTCTCCCAGATGTATCTGGGTCATTTGATCAGCTTCGATGCTGCGTTAGTTCGACACATGGGTGGCCTGTGCAGCGATTGCGACGGTTCACAGGATTATGATCTGGTCCTGCGTTGCATTGCTTTTGGTGCTACTGTTGCTCACGTTCCAAAAGTGCTCTATCACTGGCGTGCGCATGCTGGATCAACTGCAGCAAATGCGGGATCCAAGCCCTATGCGCATCATGCGGGTCGTCTAGCGCTGCAAAACCACATGGGAGTAGCGCATCCTGGCGTAAACGTCGCTGATGGGTCTCAGCTCTTCTGTTATGACGTGCGCTACCCGTACGCAGATAGCGGGCCGTTGGCTAGTATCATTATTCCGACCCGTGACGGCTTAGACCTACTGCGCACCTGCGTGGAGTCACTTTACGCTAAGACGCTGTACCGAGATTTCGAAATCATTGTCGTTGACAATGGTTCCAGCAAGCCTGAGACGCTTGAGTGGTTGCAAGGCATGATGCGCCGTGACAGTTTCCGGGTGATCCATGCGGACGTTCCTTTCAATTGGTCGGTGCTGAACAACTTGGCTGCACGCGAGGCGCGGGGAGAGGTTTTGGTGTTCCTGAACAACGACACGGAGATCATTGATGGGGAGTGGCTACAGCGGCTGGCCGAAAATGCGCTTCGCCCGGATGTTGGAGTGTGTGGTCCCCTGTTGTTGTATGGGGATCGGACCATCCAGCATGCGGGCGTTGTGATAGGCATGGGCGGCTGGGCCGATCATGTCTTTAAGGGGGAGGCCCCGGTCCACAACCAAAATCTGTTCGTTTCCCCGGTGCTTCAGCGGCAGGTACTGGCAGTTACTGGCGCCTGCATGGTGGTGGCGCGCGAAACCTTCGAATCGCTGGGTGGTTTCGATGAGTCTTTCATCGTTTGCGGTAGCGACGTAGAGCTCTGCCTGCGTGCTCGCTTGCGTGGGCTGGCGACAGTTTACGTCGCCCGTTCCGTGATGATCCACCATGAATCCAAAACCCGCGATCCGCGCGAAATTCCAGAAAGCGACTTCGTTCGCTCGGCACAAGCATACTCACCCTATCGTGAGGAGGGCGATCCATTCTTCAGCCCAAACCTGGATTACATGTCGTCTTCGCCGCGTCTGCGAGCAATGGTCCAATGAGACGGCTCGTTCATTTATTGCGGCGAATCGCTGCCCGTCTGGATGCCCGCGCGCCCGGAATGGCTGCACCCAATACACACGTTGCCGAGATCACTCCATGCATGCCTCGACCCGACACCTGGCAAGGTAAACGGCTAAATCTTGTCCTACCGTCGATCAATAAACGGCATTACTTCGGCGGTATTCATACAGCGGTGCTTATCTACCGTGAGTTGTGCCGGCACTTCCCTGCCTCACGTATCATGTTGGTGGACAGCGAACCTGATGAAGAAGCGCTATCCAGGTTCTCCGATCATGTGCTTGTGCCGTCGGACCAGATTTCCACGGAAATGCGCCAGATTGTTCCCTTTAGCGATCGCTACCAGAAAACGTTGCCGGTCGCTGGCCAGGACGTCTGGATGGCGACTGCCTGGTGGACCGCTTATGCAGCACAGCGAATGTCAGCTTGGCAGGGAGAGAATGGCGGAGTCAATTGTCCGCTAGTCTATCTTATTCAAGATTATGAGCCAGGTTTCTATCCTTGGTCAAGCCAGTATGCATTGGCGCTGAGCACTTACCGCTGCGAACGTGATATTGGCGTATTCAACACGAGATTGCTCGCTGATTTTTTCGAACATCACGGCCTGCTCTATGATCGGCGCTCAGTCTTCGAGCCTGTATTACACGAAGGTCTACGACCTGCATTGGCGCGTGCTCGTTCGGAACGGTCTTCCCGCCAGCGCCGTATTGTTGTCTACGCACGGCCAGGTACGCCGCGTAATGCATTCGAGCTAATCTGCGAGGGATTGCGGTTGTGGGGTTGGAAAGATCATCGCGCTGCGCATTGGGAAGTTGCTGCCCCTGGCGAACTGCAAACTGATCTCGATCTTGGGCCATTTTCTATGAAGGCGCTGGGTAAGTTGAGCATTGATTCTTATGCAGAGCTGCTGTCTACTTCCTCAATCGGCCTGTCGCTGATGGTGTCGCCTCATCCGAGTTATCCGCCTTTGGAAATGGCAGCCTTTGGAATGGCTGTGGTGACCAATCGCTACGAAAACAAGCATCTTGATGAAACCACCGACAATATTGTTTCGCTGCCAACGATGACGCCCGAGGAAATCTGCGTGGCATTGACGGCACAGGTCGATGCCTGCGAGCAGCGTGCAATGCTGCCAGGTACGATTGCCGACGAAACGCATGCATTGCTGCAGGCAGGGAGCTTCGATCGAGTAGCTGATGATGTGATGGATGCCTTGGGCTTTGTGGCGTGAGATATTAAGGGAAGCGCGAACGTGACGATGTTTTGGGCTAGCCTGTAAGCAGCTGCATCGCGTGTACGTCCGTGTTGCCTCTCTATAATGCTGCTGCTCTTCTTGCCTCTCGTGTGTAGCTTGGTCCAGTTCGCCTTTCGGGGTGTCCCTTTCATGGGCGTCGCTCGCGTGGGAGCGTTATGGGTGTTCCCCGACGCCCTGGCTGTGATTCGCCCAAGGCGAGGAGCAATCTGACGTTCGTCCTAACTCCATTCGCATGTCGTTCCAAGATCTGCGCCACCTGACGATTGCCTCCCTAGAGCCGATGGCCTGCTAGTTGCCGCGGACCGATGGCGTGTGGCATGACACGTATGACGGCTGCGACGTCCCCCCGATTTT
>NZ_JFAQ01000176.1 GCF_001304695.1 Xanthomonas axonopodis | reverse complement strand
GGGTTGGGCGGGTCACGGCGTCATGCATCGCGCTATTTTAGCCTGTCCGCCGTGCGCTCACAGCTGAAGCGAGATGCGCGCCGATCTCCGGGCCGATGCGACGGTTTGTCGCAGGCTACCCTCTCCCCGAGCGCATAGCATTGCCGTGATGAACAGCTCCGACGCTTCCTTCCTGCGGACCCTCTGCAGCCTGCGCTGGCTGGCCACGGCCGGCCAGGCCGCCACCATCCTGGTCGCCACCGGGCTGATGGGCCTGAACCTGCCGCAGCAACCCTTGTGGGCCGGCGTGGCCGCATTGGCGGTCTTCAACCTGTACGCGCAGCTGCGCGTGGCGCACCGCGGCGCAGTGAGCCCGGCCACAGAGTTCGGCCACATCCTGGTCGACGTGACCGTGCTGACCTGGATGGTGGGCTGGAGCGGCGGCATCGCCAACCCGTTCGGTTCGTTGTTCCTGGTGCTGATTGCGCTGGCCGCATTGGCGCTGCCGCTGAGCTGGGCGATGGCGGTGGCCGCATCGTGCGTGGCCGGCTATGTCATCAGCGCGGCGTTCGGGCTGCCGCTGCCCTACGGCGGCTTCGACCCGCTCAGCTTGCACATGTGGGGCATGGCGGCCAACTTCCTGCTATCCACCGTGGTGGTGCTGGCGTTCGCGACACGGCTGGCGTTTTCGATGCGCGAGCGCGAACGCGAGATCTCCACCTTGCGTGAGCGCTTTGCGCGCAACGAAGGCATCGTGGCGCTGGCCACGCATGCGGCGTCGGTGGCGCACGAATTGAACACGCCGCTGGCCACCATGACCCTGCTGGTGGACGACATCGCCGACCAGTGCGAGCAAGGCGAATTGCGCGAAGACCTGGACACCTTGCGCGAGCTGCTGGTGCAATGCCACGAACGCGTGCTGGCATTGGCGGCACCTGCCGACAACGGCCATCTGAGCCGCGAGGTGGCCGTGAAAGACGTGCTGGAACAATGGCGCCTGGTGCGCCCCACCATCGAACTGCGCCGCAACGAGGACGCGCCAATGCGCCTGATGCTGCAGCCCGGTGTCAGCCACCTGCTGATGGTGCTGCTCAACAACGCCGCCGATGCGGGCGAACGCGCCGGGCGTCCGCAGATCGACCTGACCCTGCGGGTGGAACACGACCATCTCAGCGGCGAAGTGCGCGACTACGGACCCGGCTTCGACACCGCGCAAGCGATGCTGCCGGGCACGCTGTTCAACAGCGGCAAGCACGATGGCATGGGCGTCGGGCTGGCGCTTTCGCATGCCACTGTCGAACGCCTGCAGGGCGAGTTGTGGATGCTGCCCTCCGAAGGCAGCGGCGCGCGCGTGGGTTTCCGTCTGCCGCTCTCCGACCATGAGGCACTCGCATGACAAGTCCCCCGATCCGTACCGGCCTGCTGGTCGACGACGACACCTTGTACCTGCGCACGCTGCAACGCAGCCTTGCACGCCGCGGCGTGGAAACGCTCACCGCCACTGATGCGGCCAGTGCGTTGTCCACGGCACGCAGCGCGTTGCCGGATTTCGCGTTGATCGATCTCAAGCTCGGCCACGACTCCGGGTTGAGCCTGATCCAGCCGCTGCGCGAGATCCGTGCCGACATGCGCATCCTGCTGGTCACCGGTTACGCGAGCATCGCCACTGCGGTGGAGGCGATCAAACTCGGCGCCGATGACTACCTGCCCAAACCGGCCAACATCCCCACCATCATGCGGGCGTTGGGCGAGGAGGATGACGACCTGCCAGAGCCGGACGAAGAAGAAAGCGCGCAGGAAATGATGACCCCGCTCAGCCGCTTGCAGTGGGAGCACATCCAGCAGGCGCTGCACGAAACCGGCGGCAACGTGTCGGCGGCCGCGCGCCTGCTCGGCATGCATCGCCGCTCGCTGCAGCGCAAGCTGACCAAGCGCCCGAGCCCGGGGCCGTTACGTTAGCCGTCTCCTCCCCCTGTCGCCGGACCTTACGCGGCGTGGATCCCAACTGAGGGCCGACAAGGATGCACTTGCAAGCGTGTACAGCGCCGGTGCGCGGGCACCGGCCCTGCAACAGGTCGCAGATCGACAGCTTGGCAGTGCCCTTCTGCGTGTGCCGAACGACCACAGCCGCCGGCTGCCGGGCTTCAATCTCACAGTGGGCCGAACACGCTTGCCCTACGCGAGGTTGCTGCGATGCCATCGGTGCCCAGGATCAGGTTGCGCCCCCAGGTGCTCAGTTGTGCGGCATTCCAGCCGATCGCGATGTCCAGCGACTTCGTACTGCTGTCGTTGCCCGACCATGACCAGCCCATGTAGCCAACGTTGTAGTCGCGCGCGCGACGCATGATCGCCGCTTCATCCACACGCGCACCGCGATGGTCGCCACCGAATTCGCCGATCACCAGCGCCAGCTTTTTATCGTTGAAGGCGCGCAAATAATTGTTGATCGTGGCATCGCTGCCGAACACCTCGTACATGTGCACGCTGAACATCAGGTTGCGGCGGCTGTCGCGGGCCAGCAGAACAGCGGCGTTGTCGCGCATGTAGAACTGCCAGTCCTGGCCCCAGTTAGGCGCATCCACCATCAAGGCGTGGGTCAATCCATTCTTGCGCAAGGTGGCGATGGCGGTGGCATGGCCGTTGACCCATTCGCTGGCAGTCAGGCTGTTGCCGAACGGTTCGTTGGCGATATTGATGACCACATGGTCTTCGTTGCCGATCAGCGCCTTGCGGATGCCGACCCAGTAATTGGTCGCATTGACCAGATTCGCAGCGGCGGTGTCGTCGCCGTAGCCGGTGGTGTCGTGGACCTCCAGTACGGCGATCAAGCCCAGGCTTTTGCAACGCGCGATGATGCGGGCCACATCGGCCTCCGGTGTGCGCGTCCAGCGGTAGCCGGAACTGAGCACGACGCGCACGCTGTTGGCGCCGGTGGCAGCGATGGCTGCCAATGCCGCATCGGTGCGGCCCGCATACCAGGCATGCGGAAGGTTGACGCCACGCAGCACCAAGGCATTGCCATTGGACTCGCGCAACTGCGTGCCCGACACCGTGAGCCCTGCATGGGCGGCAGACGACAGCGCCAGACCGGCGGCGACCAGAAGCGTGCGTTGTGCAAAAGACAGCAATGAATTCACGGTGATTCCAAAATAGAAGTGACAGAAGCCGCGATTGCGAGAATCACAGTGCGAGTGAAGACTGTGTCAGTTCGTAACACCCTTGGGACGAATGCACATCACAAAAGCAAACATCGGCTAAAGAGCATTGGTCGCAGACGCGATGCATTTGGTTGCGTTGCGTCAACACTGCTGCGACCAGTAGGTGATCGGCAGCGCACGCGGGATATTTAGGCGCTGCCACCGCCACGACAGATGCGTCATGCGCATGGGTGCGTGCCACGTTCCTGGGACAGCGGACGGCGCACGGCCCGCGTCGGCGCCGCGCATGGCATTCGAATCGCGCGGCGCAGGTCTGGCGCTGCGACGGCACCGGCCACGAATGTCAACGCGGGCTGCGCCCCGTGCTGCAACTGAACGGAGCCCATCACCACCAATCAAGAGATCACGCTTCAGGCCGATACGAGTACATGCCTTCCCTGCCTGCCTCCGTCGAGTCTGTTCTTCCGCCCACGCTCGACGAGTCCACCCGGCTCGAGGTGCTGCGCGGCCTGTGCCTGCTGGATTCGCTGCCAGACCCGGTGTTCGACACGTTGGCCGCCATGGCCGCGCGCAGCCTGGACGCGGAAATTGCGGTGGTATCGCTGGTGGACGAGCACCGCCAGTGGTTCAAGGCACGTATTGGCCTGGAAGCGCGCGAAACGGAGCGTAGCCAGGCGTTCTGCACGCACGCGATCCACTCGGACGAGGTGATGGTGGTGCCGGATGCACAGCTGGATCCGCGCTTTAGCGACAACCCGCTGGTGCTGGGCCCGCCGTTCATTCGCTTCTATGCCGGCGCACCATTGAAGCTGCGCGACGGCCATTGCATCGGCACCCTGTGCGTGATCGGCACCAGCCCGCGCCCCGGGCTGGATCAAGCTGCGATCACGCAGCTGGAAGACCTGCGCGACCTGGCCGTGCTGCGCGTGGAAAACCTGCGCAGTACCACCTACCGCGATGGTCCGACCGGGCTGCCCAACCGCTCGCGCTTTAGCGAAGACCTGGATACCTGGCTGTCGCAACGCGACGCTGCACCGGCCACCACGGCGGTGGCCATCGACGTCTGCGGCAGCGACTACTTTCGCGATATGGTCAAGGCGCTGGGCTGGGAATACGCAGACGGCTACGTCGCCCTGGCACAGCGTCGCCTCGCCGCCTATCTGCCCGGCGACACCCTGCTGTATCGGTTGGACCCGACGACCTTCGGCTTCCTGGCGCAGGCCGAAGGCCAGCGTCTTGCCACGCTATGCATCAAGGTCTCCAAGGCGTTCACCGAGCCCTTGGAACATCAGGGCATTCCGCATACCGCGGTGGCTTCGATCGGCGCGGTCTCGCTGCAGTCCAGCTACGGCGCCGCCGACACCATCCGCTCGCTGACCACCTCGGTGGATATCGCGCGCGAGCGCTGCGTGCCGTGGAGCATGTACGAGCGCAAGCACGATGTTGCCCAGCGCAATACCTTCCGCCTGCTTGCCGCCCTGCCCGCTGCCCTGGACAGCGCCAGCCAGCTGCGCCTGCACTTTCAACCGCGCGTGGATCTGCACGACCACCGCTGCGTAGGCGTGGAAGCCTTGCTGCGCTGGCAGCACCCGATGATCGGCCCGGTGGTGCCGTCGGATTTCATTCCGATGGCCGAGAAAACCGCCTTGATCAACCGCATTACTGCCTGGGTCATCGACAACGGCATCGCGCAGGCAGCGCGCTGGCAGCAGCAAGGCCTGGACTTCAACCTGGCCTTGAACGTGTCGGCTGCCGATCTTGATCGCCCCGGCTTCGCCGGCCTGCTGCGGCGCGGCCTGGATCGTCACAAGCTGGACCCGCGCCGGCTGGAAATCGAATTCACCGAAAGCGCGATGATCCGCCACCCCGATCACCTGGCCGAACAACTGGCCGCCATCGCAGCGCTGGGCGTGCATATTGCCATCGACGACTTCGGCACCGGCTACAGCAATTTCAGCTATCTCAAGCAGCTGCCGGCCAGTGCGTTGAAGATCGATCAATCCTTCATCCGCTCGTTGCCGGACAGCCAAACCGACCGCACCCTGGTGCCGGCGATGATCCAGCTTGGCCACAACCTGGGCCAGCGCGTGGTGGCCGAAGGCATCGAATCGGCGGAGGCGTACGCGCAATTGCGCGCCTGGGGCTGCGACGAAGGCCAGGGCTACTGGATCGCCAAACCGATGCCGGCCGCCGCACTGGAAACCTGGCTGGAAACGCCTTGGCACGAGCAGCATGCCACGCCGGTCGACCTGCTTGCCGCCAGCTCGGCCGCCGCACGCGTCTAAGCGCAGCCAGCAAACGAATCGCGTCCACCACCTTGGCGGGCGCGTGCGGTCTTTGAGCGGTATCTCCCATGCATGCGCGGTGGCTCCTGGGGGCCATCCGAACCCGCTTGACGATGGCTCGCGCCGACGAAACGGCAGGCTGTCAACGCAGCGCGGCGCGACACCAACGTGCCGCGCCGCGCTGCGTTTCAGGACATCAACTACTTACCAGAACACGGTGTACAGCACGACCAGAATCGCGATCACGCCCGCCGCGCCAATCTTGAAGCCGGGCGTGGTGCCGTAGGCAACGTCGTTGGTACGGATCAGATCGCGGGCCTGGGTGGCAGGCGTCAGCAGCGACACCACCACTGCCAATACCAGCGCGGCGATAAAGACCACGCCGATGCGGTCCATGAACGGCAGTTCGGGCCAGGCGAACTTGAGCGCAAACGACAACACCACCGAGCCGATCGCCGCAGTCAGCGCGCCGGCTTCGTTGGCGCGCTTCCAGAACAGGCCAAGCATGAAGATCACCACCACGCCAGGGGTAAAGAAGCCGGTGAATTCCTGGATGAATTGAAAGCCCTGATCGAAGTTGCCCAGCAACGGCCGCGCGGTGAGGATGCCGATCAGCACCGAGGCGGCGGCAACAATACGACCCACGCGCACCAACTGTTTCTGCTCGGTCTGTGGGCGGAACTTGGCGTAGAAATCCAGGGTGAAGATCGTCGTCACCGAATTGATCTTGGAGGCCAGCGAGGCCACGATCGCCGCCACCAACGCAGCGAACACCAGGCCCAGGATGCCGGTCGGCAACAGCTGCATCATGGTCGGGTACGCCTGGTCGGGCTTGGCCAGGTCCGGTGCCAGCACCACCGCGGCAATGCCCGGCACCACGATCACCAACGGCATCAGCAGCTTCAGGAACGCCGCAAACACCATACCCTTCTGTGCCTCGCCGATGTTCTTGGCGGCCAGCGCGCGCTGGATGATGTACTGGTTGAAGCCCCAGTAGCTGATGTTCATGATCCACAGCCCGCCCAGCAGCACGCTCAGGCCCGGCAGATCCTTGTAGAACGGGTTGTCCTTGGTCAGGATCATGTGGAAGTGCTCCGGGTGCGCGCCCCACAGGTGCTGGAAGCCGGCCAGCACGCCAGCACCGTCGCCGATGCGCGCCAGGGTCAGCCCGGCCACCAGCAGGCCACCCAGCACCAGCAGGGTGACCTGCACGATGTCGGTCAGCGCCACCGCCTTCAGCCCGCCGTACAGCTGGTAGACCAGCGCGAACACGCCGATCAACGCCAGCGCCAGGGTCTGGTCCATGCCGGTGACCTGGCTGACCGCGATCGACCCCAGCCACAGGATCGAGGTCAGATTGACGAACACGTACAGCAGCAGCCAGAACACCGCCATCAGCGTGCGGATCCACTTGCCGTAGCGCTGCTCCAGGAACTGCGACATGGTGTAGATGCCGTTGCGCAGGAAGATCGGCAGGAAGAACTTGCCGACGATCAACAGCGTCAATGCCGCCATCCATTCGTAGGACGCAATCGCCAGCCCGATCGCATAGCCGGAACCGGCCATGCCGATGATCTGCTCGGCCGAGATGTTCGCAGCGATCAGCGAGGCGCCGATCGCCCACCACGGCAACGACTTGCTCGCCAGGAAGTAATCCTCGGCGCTCTTACTGTGGCCTGCCTTCTCGCGCGAGACCCACTGCGCGAGCACGAAGATGCCGGTCAGGTAGACCAACACAATCACGATATCCAACGTCGCCAAACCCACTGCACTCTCCTGTCTGGCCCTGGGGTGTGCATCAAACGCGAGACAGGCCTGCAGAATGCCGCCGCAACGCACAGCGTGCGCCACAGCAGTGCGGCGAACCGCTGCTGCAGGCCATCCCGGCCGATCGACGCGCGCGTCCCGCGGCGGCTGATGACACCACCGATCAGGGTGGCCGCTATACCGCGTCGCCAGCACTGGCGACGCATCTGTTTGGTCTCATCCCCGCAAGCAGGCAAGCACGCCTGCGGGAATGCCGCTTACTTGACCGGGCAGTCGACGGTGACTTCGGCTTCGTTGAGCGCCCCCAGCGACACCTTGGACACCGACAGGTCCAGCGCGGCAGCGCTTTCGATGCTGGCGACCTGGGTCAGCTTGCTCACGTCGGCACCGGCACCGGCGAAGCACTTGAGCGGCACGCCGACGACTTTCCACTGGCCTTGCGGTAGCGCGGCCAAGGTCTTGCGCACATCGAAGCGTCCACCGCACTTGTCGCCGCAGCCCACGCCCAGCCACACCGGCGCGGTCACGGCGCTGTCGCGGCGCAGGGTCAGCTGCAACTGCACATCGCCGTTGCTCTCGCGCGAGACGTCCACCGGCTTGGCGGACACCAACAACACGCTGGAGGCGGTACTGCCGGACCAAACCAGGCGGCGCGCATCTTCCTGCGCCTTGTGATCGACGGCGGTCATCTTCAGGCTGCCGTCGGACAAGCCCACCGGCAAGGTGGTCGCCGGCATGTTGGCCTGGCCCGCATTGGACAGCTGCATCGCAATCCCCAGTGCCGGCTTGCCGCGCACGAAGTACACCCCGCCCACCGACTGCTCGCCGGACACGCCCGATTCTTCCGGCAGCGCCGCCAGGTCGCCCTTGTCGGCGTAGGTCAGGCCGAAGCCAAACTTGAACTGCGGGTCGTAATCCTTCTGGCCCACGTTGTTGGCGAACTGCACTGCGGTCTTCGGCCAGGAGAAGCTCAGCTTGCCCTTGAAGTCGTTCTGCACCGAGCCATCGGCCTTGCGCAGCAACACATCGGCAATGCCTTCGCCTTCGGAGCCCGGCAACCAGGCAGCGACGAACGCGTCGGAGGCGTTAATGTACTGATTCATCCACAGCGGACGCCCGCTCAGGAACACCGCCACCACCGGGATACCTTCGGCCTTGAGCTTCTTGATCAGGGCCAATTCGCTCTCGTCGCCCGGCTTGTACAGCAATGTGGCGATATCGCCCTGGAATTCGGCATACGGGTTTTCGCCGAATACCACCACGGCCACGTCCGACTTGGTCTTGTAGGCGCCATCCACGGCCAGCTCGGCGCTGCCGCCGGCGGCCTTGATCTGCTTGTCCAGGCCCTCCCAGATGGTGGTGCCGTTGGGATAGTCGCTGCGCTTGGTGCCGGTGCCCTGCCAGTTCAGCGTCCAGCCCCCGGACTGCTTGCCCATGTCGTTGGCACCATCGCCGACCACCAGCACGCGCTTGGTCGGATTCAGCGGCAGGATGCCGGCCTGGTTCTTCAGCAGCACCAGCGATTCACGCACCGCCTGACGGGCGATCGCACGGTGTTCCGGCGCGCCCAGCAATTCGTACTTGCCACCGAGTGGACGCTTGGACGGCTTGCCGGCCTCGAACAGGCCCAGGCGCATTTTCACGCGCAGGATGCGGCGCACGGCATCATCAAGACGCTCGGCCGAGATCTGGCCGGACTTCACCGCTGCCAGTTCGGTTTCGTAGATACCCTTCCAGCTGTCGGCGGCCATGGCCATATCGACACCGGCAATGAACGAAGCCGGGCAATCCTGGTTGGTGCAGCCCTTGACCTGGCCGTGGCCATTCCAGTCGCCGACCACGAATCCACCGAAATTCATGCGGCCCTTGAGCACGTCGGTCAGCATGACCTTGTTGCCGTGCATCTTCTCGCCGTTGAAGCTGTTGAACGAGGCCATCACGCTCTGTGCGCCAGCGGCAATTGCAGGCGGATAACCGGCAGCGTGGATATCGCGCATGGTGGCTTCGGACACCTTGGTGTCGCCCTGGTCCTTGCCGTCGGTGGTGCCGCCGTCGCCGACGAAATGCTTCACCGACGAAATCACGTGGCTGCCTTCGAGGAACTGCGGCGTGCCTGGCACGCCCTGCACACCTTCGACCATCTTGCCGGCGAAGCTGGCCACCACGTCCGGCGACTCGGAATAGCCTTCGTAGGTGCGGCCCCAGCGGTCGTCCTGCGGCACGGCCACGGTGGGCGCGAAGGTCCACTCCATGCCGGTGACGCGGGTTTCGGCAGCGGTGACTTCGCCGATCTCCTTGATCAGGTCCGGGTTGCGCGTGGCACCCAGGCCGATGTTGTGCGGAAACAACGTGGCGCCGACGATGTTGCTCTGGCCGTGCACCGCATCGATGCCGAAGATGATCGGAATCGCGTTGCCGCCCTTGGAGGTGTCCATCGACGCCTCGTAGAACGCGTCGGCCAGCTTCAACCATTCGGCCGGGCTAGCGTTGTACTTGCCGCCCGGATCGGAATTGCCGCCGGCCAGTACCGAGCCGATGCGGTACTTGCGCACATCGTCCGGGGTCATGCTGGCGATATCGCCCTGGATGGTCTGGGCGACCTTCTCTTCCACGCTCATCTTGGCCATCACATCGGTGATGCGCTGCTCCAGTGCCGGGTCCTGCGGGAACGGCCATTTCGGCGACGGCCACTGGTCCGGATGGATGGTGGTCGACGCCTCGGCAGGTGCGGCGGCCGGGGCGGTCTTGCCCGCCTCGGCAGCGGTGTCCTTGCCCTGGCAGGCGGTCAACGTCAGGACCGCCGCAGCGGTGGCCAGGCAGAGGGCGCGACGCGCGACGGGCGCGGCGGTACGACGGAGCAGCTTGTCCAAGATTCGTTTCTCCAGGGTGGTTCTCCCACGGCGATGCGTTGCGCCGCAGGCCATCAGGCGGCGTACGCTTGCGTGATTCCCCTACCCTGTCAACAACAGCTGCCCGTATGCCGAATATCGGGCAACTTATTGGTCGCGGCTATAGCATTTGAATACCGGCAGCACCTGTGAAACCGCGCAAAACCACTTAAGGCAACGCTGATCAAGCCCCGTTCCCGCGTTTCGCGGGAGGTTGGATGCACATAGACGATGGGGCGCGTAGATCGCTTTGCCCATTCAGGGCAATCCCGGTGATCGAGGCCTCTGTTGGGAGGCCTCTGTGCTTCATGTGGG
>NZ_JFAQ01000175.1 GCF_001304695.1 Xanthomonas axonopodis | reverse complement strand
GCTGCGCAGCGCGCGCGGCATGCGCTGGAAGTCAGGGTGTCACGGTAGCGGTCAGCCGCCAGCTGGTCTGGCGGAAGCGCCACCCCATCAGGATCGACGCCACCGTCAGGCCCAGGATTCGGTCCCCAGCCCAGCCCCAGGCCGAGCCCGGCGCCGATCGGCATGCCCACGCCCCAGTACGAAAACATCGCCAGGAACATCGGCACGCGGGTGTCCTTGAGCCCGCGTAGTGCGCCGGCCGACAGCACCTGGATGCCGTCGGGAAACTGGAATGTGGCGGCAAACAGCAGCAACACCGACGCCAGCGCGGCCACGGCCACGTCGTCGGTATAGACGCCGACGATGGCATCGTGGCCCAGCAAAAGCGCGCTGGCCGACAACGCCTGCGTGCCCAGCACGATGGCATAGCCGGCCCAGGCCGCACGCCGCATCGCCAGCGGATCGCCGCGGCCCACTGCGTGACCCACGCGCACGGTGGTGGCCTCGGCCACGCCCATCGGGATCATGAAACACAGCTGCGCGACGTTGATCGCAATCTGGTGCGCGGCCGCTTCGGTGGAGCCCAGCCGGCCGATCAACAACGCCGTGACGATGAACAACCCGCCTTCCATCAGCACGGTGATGCCGATCGGCAAGCCGGTGCGTAGCAACTCGGCGATGGCGCGCCAGCGCGGCCCTTCCAGCTGGGCGAACAATTGCAGATGCGCAAACCGCCACGCGCGCCACAGATACAGCGCAAACACACTCGCCTGCACCCACATGGTGATGGCCGAGGCCATGCCCAGCCCTGCGGCACCGTGCTCGGCGAAGCCGAACTTGCCATAGGTCAGCGCATAGCCCAGCGGTGCCAGGACCAGCAGGCCGCCAAAGCCCAGCAGCATGGTCGGCAGCGTCCAGTGCATGCCCTCGCTGAGGTAGCGCATGCAGAAGTAGAAGGTCAGCGCCGGCACGCCCCAGCGCACGGCGTGCAGGAATTCGGTGGCGCCGGGCACGATGTCCGGCGCAATCCCGAAGGTCGGCAGCAACGGCGGCACCACGCTCAGGAACACGAACATCAGCGCACTCAGCCCCAGCGACAGCCACAGCGCCTGTCGGAACAGCGGCCCGATCTCGCGCTCGCGGCCGGCGCCGAGCAGTTGCGAGACCGAGGCAGTCAACGAGATCAAGGTGCCAATCGGCACCAGCATCGGCAGCCACAGCAGCGAGGTGCCGATGGTGACCGCAGCCAGCGTGGCGGTGCCGTGGTGGCCGGCGATAACGTTATCGACAAAACCGATCAGGCCGGCGGAAACGTGGCCGAGCACCAGTGGCAATGCAAGCAGGCCAGTGGTGCGCACTTCCGAGGCGAAGCCTGGCGTCGCGGACGCGGGTGCAGAAGAAACAGACATGACAACCGATCGCTGCGCGGACTACGGCCGTGCCGGGAGGCGCTGGCACCGGGTCGCGCGGGCCGGCTATCTTACGCCTACTTTCCGACTGCGGCCTTGCCGCGCAGCTGGGTAGAGCCCGCTGCGCGACCGCGCGCGGGCAAAACGCGCAGGCTGCTGCAACCGGGCCGGCGCGTAATACCGTTGCACGCGTGCGCCAACGCCGTTCTTTCGGGATCAGCTCGACGGCAACGCGCCCTCCTTGACTCGCCAACCGGACCTGGCCCATGTCACTGCAGTCGACCGCGCACCATCCCAAGGCCTGCGAAAACTGTGCGACTGCCTTGCATGGGGCGTACTGCCACGCCTGCGGGCAAAGCGCGCACAACCCGGTGCGCAGCGTCGCCCACGCAGTAGAAGAAGTCTTCGAATCGTTCTAGCATCTGGATGGGCACATCTTCCGTACCCTGCGCGATCTGCTGGTGCCCGGATGCTTGGCGCAGCGCTTCCTGGGCGGCCAACGCGTGCGTTACGTGGCGCCGATGCGGCTGTTCCTGGTACTGAACCTGTTGACGTTCTTCATCGCGCGCATCGCCGTGCATGCCTCAGACGCAGACAGCGAGATCGCACCGGCCCCCGACACCAGCCAGGCCACGGCTCCCCAGGATTTCGCGCATGCACGCACGCCGGCGCGGGTAGAAGCGCTACGCAGGCAATTGGTCGACACGCTGACGCAGACACGCACGGCCGTGCCGACCGGCATCGCACGCGACAGCGTGGACGCCGGCATCGCGCGTGCGGTACCGTCTGCATTGCTGGTGCTGGTGCCGCTGTTTGCGCTGCTGTTGCAGGTGTTCTACGTGCGCAGCGGGCAGGTGTATCTGGAGCATCTGGTGGTGGCGTTGTACAGCCGCGCCTTCCTGTGCCTGACCCTGCTGACGCAGCTGCTGTTGTCGCTGCTCAGCGATGCGCCGGCGCACGTCGCCAGCCCGATCACCTGGAGTATCGGAGTCGTGCAGTTCGGGCTGACGCTCTGGATGCGGTGTATCTGCTGTGGATGCAGCGGCGCGTGTACGCGCAGTCCTGGCCGGTCACCGTGCTCCAGTACATCGGCCTGAGCGGAGTGTATCTGGTGTTGGTGACGGTAGCTGCGGCGCTGTTGATGGTGGCGAGTCTGGCGCGTCTTTGACGCGATGACTGCGCAAACGGTTGCGCGAGAACAGCCGTATTGCAGCGCGACGCAGCGGTGCCGGACCTGGGTGCGGCGCGTCTGGAGCGGCAGTGTGTAAAGAAGCAGCCGCTTGAACCGATGTGACCGGCGCGACACTAAAAAGGCATTGCGCGCGCCGACGGCGACGAAGCGATGATGCGAGCGATCAACGCGCCAGCTGGCGCTTCAACCAGGCGCTGCGGGTGGCCGGTGCTTCGGCCAGGAAGGCCTCGCGCAAGCCGTCGCGCTCCTGGGGCGGGGTGCGCTGTGCCAGCACCGCCAGTTGCTCCAGCTGGCCGGCGTCCAGGCTGCGCAGCGCGCCCAGCATGGCCTCGCGCTGGGAAGGCTGCACGTAGCCGATCAACGGCTGCAACTGGGCATAGAACGCCCCCACCTGCGAGCCCAGGCGCCAGCCGTCGCGATGCAGACGGTCCATCGCGCCGAACTGGGTGCGCAACGCGCGTTGCTGATCCTCTGGCAAGGCCTGCAGCCGCTCGCGTGCCTGGCGCAACACCACGCGGTCGGTGGCAGTGAGCCCCTTCCAGGCGGCGTAGCGGGCGCGCAGATCGGCTTGCTGCGCAGGCGTCATCGCCGCCCAGCGTGCGCGTTGCTGCGCGGCGCTTGGGGATGTATTCGGCGCTGCGGCAGCCGACGTGGACGCGGCCGGCGCAGCGGCGGATTCTTCCAGCGGCCTCGGCAAGCGCTGCGCACCGGCGACGGCGGCCATCACGCAGAGCAGCAGGCCGCACCAGTTAGTTGGTTTCATCATCGACCGTTTCCAGAGGGGCGGAAGGCTGCTCGGCCGCGGTGGCATGCACGCCGGATTCATCGACCGGCACCGGGTGGCCGGCGGCATACCACGCATAGAAGTCCGCAGCGCGGGCCAGCTCCAGATCCGGGTCGGCCAGCATCGCCTGGTCGCGCGGATCCAGGCCCCGCGCGGCCACTGCATCCGGCAGGTCGGCCGCCGGGAGTTCTTCCACCAGCACCCCCGCCGCGTCGGTGACGTGCAGCACGCCGGCAGGCGCCTGCGAGACGGGCTCGGAAGGAAGCGCGGGCCGGCGGTGGGTCCACCACCAGCCCAGCGCCGCCAGCAGCAGTACCACCGCCAGCACGCCCAGCGCCATGCCGGCATGGCGGCGTTCCAACTGCGGCCACTGCCATTGCCGCCGGGCGCGCGCGCGCGCGGCGGCCGGACGGCGCGGCGCCGATGCTGGCTGGGCCGGCGCGGCAGTCTGCAGCGGCATTCCGGCCAGGGACGAATCGCGGAGCTGGCCCAGCCGGGTCAACTGGGCCGGGCTCAGGTCGCGCAGTTCCACTTGCGCCGCCTCTGCCAGGGCCCGCCAGGCTTGTGCATCCGGGTTGCCGGCGGCATCGCGCGGGCAGGCACGCGCCAGCGCTTGCCGGTAGTCCGCCGCGTCGACGCCTTGCATTTCGCTGGCCACCTCTTCTTCCAGCCCGGCCACGATGCGCAGCAGCAGCGCCAGGCGGTCGGCAGTCTGCATCCGGCCCAAGGCGGTGAATGGGGGCAGCCAGGTGCCCGGCATCGGCTCGCGCCGCAGCGGTGGCGCGGTGGCCAGCAGGCTCCAGAAGCGCATCGGCCAGCCTGCCATCGGCCGACCTGCCGCCTGGCTGCTGAAGGCGCGCAGGGCCGCTGCAAGGGCGCGCTCGGCGGCGGTCACGTCGCCGCACTGCAATTGTGCGAGCACCAGACCCCGGCGTTCCACACCACGCAAGAAGGTAGATAGCGCGGCGGGTGTCACGGGGGCGTCGGGGACTACGGTCATGAGAACTCCAGCATCGGCCGGCATGATACCGACGCGATTGCCCCCGCCGATGGCTTGACAGATCGGCCCGGCCCCGCACCGCCTTCACGCCGGCCGTGCCTGCCGTCGACGTGGGTTGTGCACAGCGGCAGACATACCGATACGCAGGCATCTGTCAACTGTTGTTTTTCTTTGTTGCAATCGTGTTTCACGCCTAAGTGATTGAAATTTATTGACTTATGTATGTTGGCTAAAAAATGTCCAAGAGGATGCAGAGGCTGGTGAATCCATCATCACAGCGTGGAGCACCACACTAATTCACAGGTTTATCCACAGCCGGTGTGGATAAACCCGTTTCCTTAGCCCTCACATAGGTTTACGTCGTATTTATCACTTCCGTCACAGAGACTCGGCTGCTGCCTTGGCGTGGATCGGGGCCGGTGCGGGTCGGCTGCCGGCCTCTGGACAGGGTGGGTAGACTGGTCGGATGTCTTCGACCGTTGCCACCCTGCGCGTCACCTTGCCGGTGCCGCTGCCCCAGTTGTTCGACTATCTGCCTCCGGCCGACACACCGCTGACCGACCCGGCACGGGTCGGCTGCCGGGTGCGGGTGCCGTTCGGGCCGCGCGAGTTGGTTGGGGTCGTGGTGGAGATCGGGCAACTGCCCGCGGCCGACGGCTTGCGCCCGGCACTGGCGTGGTGCGACCAGGCCCCGCTGCTCGTCGATGAACTGGCCCGCTCGCTGCAGTGGCTGGCCCGCTACACCCACGCCCCGCTCGGCGAGGCCCAGGCCAGCGCCCTGCCCGGCCCCCTGCGCCGTGGCGAGCCGCTGGCCGACACCCACGCCTGGGCCTGGCAGCTGACCGAAGCCGGCCGCAGCGGTGCCGCCAGCCTGCGCGCAGGCAGCCGCCCTGCGCTGCTGGCGGCGTTGCTGCTGACCGGGGCAGTGGGCGAAGAGCAGCTGGACCCGCTGCTGCCGCAGTGGCGGCAGGCCGCGCGCAGCCTGGCCAAGCGCGCCTATGCCGAACGCGTGGCGGTGCCAGCCGACACGATTGCGCCGCGCCCCGGCAGCGGCCCGCCGCTCAACGACGAACAACAGGCCGCCGCTGCCGCGATCCGTGCGCACAGCGGCTTTGCCACCTACCTGCTCGACGGCGTGACCGGCAGCGGCAAGACCGAGGTCTACCTGCAGGCGATCGCCGATTGCCTGGCTGCCGGCAAACAGGCGTTGGTGCTGGTGCCGGAGATCGGGTTGACCCCGCAGACGCTGGGCCGTTTCCGCGCGCGCCTGGGGGTGCCGGTGCACGCGCTGCACTCGGGGCTCTCCGATGACGAACGCGCACGGGTCTGGGCCGCGGCCTGGCGCGGCGAGGCCAAGTTGATCGTCGGCACCCGCTCGGCGGTGTTCACCCCGCTGCCCAACGCCGGCCTGATCGTGATCGATGAAGAGCATGACGGCAGCTACAAGCAGCAGGACGGCATCCGCTATCACGCACGCGATTTCGCCCTGGTACGCGGCAAGGCGCTGGATGTGCCGGTGATCCTGGGCAGCGCAACGCCATCGCTGGAAAGCCTGCACAACGCCTATTCCGGCCGCTACCGGCATCTGCGCCTGTCGCGACGTGCCGGCGACGCGCGCCCGCCGCGCGTGCGCGTGCTCGATGTGCGCAAGCGCCCGCTCAAGGACGGCCTGTCGCCGGAGGTGCTGGCCGTTATCGGCGCCACCCTGGCGCGTGGCGAACAGGTTCTGGTGTTCAAGAACCGCCGCGGCTATGCACCGGTGCTGCTGTGCCACGACTGCGGCTGGACCGCCGCCTGCCAGCGCTGCAGCACGCCGCTGCACCAGACCCCGATGACCGTGCACGCAGGCGGCCGGCGCCTGCAGTGCCACCATTGCGGCGCACGCCAACCCGCACCGCTGGCCTGCCCAGCCTGCGCCAGCCTGACGCTGCAGCCGCAGGGCATCGGTACCGAGCGGCTGGAAGAACGCCTGACCGAGGCCTTCCCGGATTTCCCGGTGGTGCGCATCGACCGCAGTACCACCCAGCGCCGCGATGCGCTGGAAACCCAGCTTGCCCGGCTCGGCAGCGAGGCCGGCATCCTGGTCGGCACGCAGATCCTGGCCAAAGGCCACGACCTGCCACGGCTGACCATGGTGGTGGTGGTCGGCATCGACGAAGGCCTGTTCTCGGCCGACTTCCGCGCCGCCGAAAAACTGGCCCAGCAGTTGATCCAAGTGGCCGGACGCGCCGGGCGTGCCGACCGGCTGGGCGAGGTCTGGTTGCAGACCCATCACCCCGAACACCGGTTGCTGCAGACCCTGGTCAATGGCGGCTACCACGCCTTTGCCGACGCCGAACTGCAGCAGCGGGAAGCCGCCGGATTCCCGCCCTTCGCGCACCTGGCCTTGTTCCGCGCCGAAGCCAAGGATGTGGCCGCAGCCAATCAGTTCCTGCTGGCGGTGCGCGGTTTGACCAGCGCCGACCCCGGCGCGCAATCACCGGCGTTTGCCGCGGTGGAATGCTACGGCCCGATGCCGGCCCCGATGCCGCGCCGCGCCGGTTTCCAGCGCACGCAGTTGCTGTTGTCTGCGCAACAACGCTCGGCATTGCATCGCCTGCTCGACACCCAACTGCCGGCGATCTATGCGCTACCGCAAGCTCGCCGTGTGCGCTGGTCGCTGGATGTGGATCCGATCGACTTGTATTAGCGCAAGGCGTATCGAATACGGGCGGCTGCAGCCGGACGCACGTTTTCGCGGAGACGCGTCATGTTTCGTAGGAGCGCGCTTGCGCACGATGGGGCGTTACCGGCAATTCCCTCGTGCACAAGTGCGCTGCTAACGGCGACGACTCAGCACGTTTTGTGAGTCGCTTTAGGTCAGGGCAAGTCATCACTGCACGCTGGTACGCCGGCCGCGCACGCAGGCGCGCATACCACGCCTGCAGATGCGGCAATGCGGGGCGCTTGATCGGCATTTCGAACCACGCGTAGATGAAGCTGCCCAGCGGAATATCGCCCATCGCGAACTGCTCGCCGGACAGGTACGGCTGCTGCGCCAATGCCGCATCGGCACGTGCGAGCAACTCGCCCGACTGGGTCAACGCCGCAGCGATGCGTGCGTGATCGCGCTCGGCCTCCGGCGTGCGCACAACGCCCCAGAACAGATCGCGAAACACACCGGCGAAGGTGGAGGTGGTCCAATCCATCCAGCGGTCGCCCAGCGCGCGCTCGGCCGGCGAATATGGATACAACGCCAGCGCATATTGCGCGGCCAGATAGCGCACGATCGCATTGGATTCCCATAGCACCAGCGCGCCATCCTGCAAGGTCGGCACCACGCCGTTCGGATTCAAGGCGCGATAGGCCGGCGTGTCGTTGCCGCCGAACGCACCGCCCGCCTCGATCGAGGTGTAGGCCACCCCGGCTTCTTCGGCGCACCACAACACCTTGCGCACATTGCTGGAATTGCGCCGACCCCTGATCGTGATGGCGGGCATCGCTGCGGCGGGCACATTGGCGTTCTGCGTCATGCTCATTCACCTGCTGCAGGTTTGGCCGGCGCGCGCGCCGGGCGTTTGGCAGCCGCCGGTTGCGCCGGTTTGGGGCGGCCACCCTTGGGCGCGTCGCGCACCCACAACGCCTGTTCGTCCTGCTTGATTTCGAACAAGCCGATCGCGCGTACCAGATCGCTGAGTTTGCGATAGCCATAATTGCGAGGATCGAACGAGGCCTGGTTGGCGACCTGCTTGCCGACTGCACTCAGCAGCGCCCAGCCATCGTCTTCGCAGGCGCTGACGATCGCATTGCGCAGCATTTGGACCAGACGCGTATCGCTACGTAATGCGGTAGCGTCCTTGCGACCGGCAGCCGTTTCGCTGGCGGCTGCAGCCTGTTGCCCGAGCGCCTCGACATAGGTGAACTTGGAGCACGCATTGACGAACGGCGCCGGTGTTTTCTTCTCGCCGAAGCCATAGACCTTCATGCCGTCGGTCAGCAGGCGCATCACCAGCGGCGTGAAATCCGCATCGCTGGAGACGATCGCAAATCCATCCAGATTACGCGCGTACAACAGGTCCATCGCATCGATCACCATCGCCATGTCCGAGGCGTTCTTGCCGGAACTGTAGGCAAATTGCTGGATCGGCCGGATCGCATAGTCGTGCAATGCCGCCTCCCAGCCTTTCAAATGCGGGCTCTTCCAGTTGCCATAGGCGCGGCGCACGTTGGCCACGCCGTAGCGCGCCACTTCGGCCAGCACCACGTCGATCTTGCCGGCCGGCGCATTGTCCGCATCGATCAGCAGCGCGATGCGTTTGTCGGGATTGTCGATCATGCTCATTGCTCCAGGGTTTCGGCAGATTCGGTCTTGAAGTCAGTGTCGGTGTCACGCTCCTCCACGTCGGTCTCGGCCGGCAATGTGTACTCGGTACCATCGCGCAGCGTGAGCACGCCCGTACTCAGGATCTCGCGTTCGGCACCGTCGCTGACCCAGGTGGCCTGCACGCGCCCGCTGCCGCGATCGCCTGACACATCGAACACGAACGCGTCGCTGCCCGGCGCCAGACTGGTGCGATACAGATCCACCCGCATGTCGCGGATGTGCCCGATATGTTCCTGCACCACGGCATCGGCCTGCAGCGCACTGCGCGACTGATCGGCAAACAACGACCAACCGATCGACATCAGCCAGATGAGCGCACCGAGCACCAACATCCCCAACAGCACCACACATGTCGCCACGCCGATCAGCCCGATCGCCACACTGCTGAGCGGCTTTTTGACGACAGCAGCTGGTGGCGGTGCAGCGGGCGGCACAGACGACAACGGCGGCAACGGCGGCGGGAGCGACGACATGGGGTGGCCGGAAGCGGGAGATGCGACATGATGCCGCAGGCGGGCCGCGCTCACGCGGCATGTTCATTGCCGATGCGGCATCCTGATATGCCCGCGTCGCACTCCATCGAACCTTACGATGACCTCTCCCCCCTCCCAAGCTCCGCTGCATCTGGTTGTGGTTGGCGGCGGATTCGCCGGCTTATGGGCGACCCGCGCGCTCGACGACCCCGGCATCCGCATCACCCTGGTCGACCGTCAGAACCACCACCTGTTCCAGCCCCTGCTGTATCAGGTGGCCACCGCCGGCCTGTCGGCACCGGACATCGCCGCGCCGCTCCGGCACATCCTGCGCGAGCAACGCAATGTCGAAGTACGGCTCGGCGATGTCACCGATATCGCACCAAGCCGCCGCGAGGTGGTCCTGGCCGATGGCAGCACGCTCGGCTACGACATGCTGCTGCTGGCCACCGGCGCCACCCATGCCTATTTCGGCAACGACCAATGGGCAGAACACGCCCCTGGCCTGAAAACGCTGTACGACGCGCTGGTGCTGCGGCGCAAGCTGCTGCTGGCTTTCGAGCGCGCAGAAGCCGAATCCGACCCCGCTGCACGCGCCGCCTGGCTGAGCTTTGCCGTGGTCGGCGGCGGGCCCACCGGCGTCGAACTGGCCGGCACTCTGGCCGAAATCGCCCGCCACACGCTCAAGAACGAGTTCCGCCACATCGACCCGCGGCAGGCGCGCGTGCGGCTGGTCGAAGCCGGTCCGCGCGTGCTGCCTTCGTTTCCGGAGGATCTCACCGCCAAGGCGCGCAAGCAGTTGGAACGTCTGGGTGTGGAGGTGCACACCGGCACACCGGTCACGCAGATCGATGCATTGGGCTACCAGCTCGGCGACACGTTCGTGCCGGCACGCACCTTGGTGTGTGGGCCGCCGGCGTGGCCGCCTCGCCGCTGGCGCGTACGCTGGGCGTGCCGCTGGATCGTGCCGGCCGCGTGCTGGTCGAGGCCGACCTCAGCGTGCCGGGCCACCCAGAGATCTTCGTCGGCGGCGATCTGGCGGCGGTACAGCAGGACGGCCGCCCGGTGCCGGGCGTGGCACCGGCCGCCAAGCAGATGGGCAAGCACATCGCCAAGGCGATCCGGGCGCGGCAGCGCGACCAGGCCGCACCGGCGTTCCGCTACCAGGACTACGGCAACCTGGCCACGATCGGCCGCATGGCCGCCATCGTGCATGTGGGCAAGCTCAAGTTGTCCGGCATCGTCGCCTGGTGGTTCTGGCTGGCTGCGCATGTGTACTTTTTGATCGGCTTCCGCAACCGGTTCGTGGTGCTGGTGAACTGGGCGATGGCGTACTGGAGCTACCAGCGCGCCGCGCGCATCATCTTCGGCGCCACCGACGACCCTCCACCCAGCAGCGAGGACGGATGACAGCGGCGCAGGCCGTGCGCGATGCTATGCGGCCTGATTCGACGACCCGATCGTGGCAACTGTCCTGTTCATGCTGATTCTGCTCGGCACTTTCGTGTTCGCCCTGAGCGGCGCGACGGTGGCGGTGCGCAACCGTCTGGACCTGTTCGGCGTGCTGGTGCTCTCCTGCGCGGCAGCGGTGTCCGGCGGCATCGTGCGCGATGTGCTGATCGGTGCCACCCCGCCGGCCGCGCTGGTGCAGCCGCAGTATCTGCTGGTGGCCTGCCTGGCCGGCGTGGCCGGGTTCTATTGGCATGCAGCGGTGAAGCGCTTGCGCAATCCGGTACAGATCTTCGATGCGGCCGGGCTGGCGCTGTTTCCGGTCTACGGCACCAGCAAGGCGCTGGACTATCACCTCAGCCCACTCAGCGCGACGTTATTGGGCATGCTCAGCGGCATTGGCGGGGGCATCGCGCGCGATCTGCTGGTGGCGCGCACGCCGGTGGTGCTGCAAGCCGAACTATATGCGGTCGCAGCGCTTGCCGGTGGCGGGTTGGTCGCGATCGGGCACTTCCTGGATGTGCCGCAGGCCTGGTCGTTGGCGACCGGTGCCGGCGTGTGTTTCGGCCTGTGCTTCATGGCCATCCGCTACGGCTGGCATCTTCCTGTCGCGCGCCTGCCGGAGTAACCAAAGCGGTCTCCGTGCGTGGCGATCAAATAACCACCAGCCACACACTGCATGGCCGTCACACAGGCACAGCCCTGCATTTACCGGCGGAGCATGGCTGCGAGTGCGAGCACGCCGCGTATGCCGGATCCGACGCCCGCTCGCTGCGCATGGTCACCGCTACGAACAGCGACAGATCGCTGTGACGCAACGCACGCACTGCCATCCCAGCTCGCTGGCGATCTGCGTCAGCGCAACGCGATGCAGTTTTGCCGCGTCCGGTCAACCCGCAGGCCCATGTGCGTAACGGCATCGGGGCACCGATCACGCGCCCGAGCGCTCAAAAATTCGCCAATACCACACAAGCAAACGGCCCGGAAAACCGGGCCGTTTGTGCAACACCTCGCGCAAGCCCGCCAGGATCAGGCGACGAACAGCGCCTTCATCTTCTTCAGCGCATTCGCTTCGATCTGGCGGATGCGCTCGGCCGACACGCCGTACTCGTCGGCCAGTTCCTGCAACGTCACCTTGGAATCGGAATCCAGCCAGCGGCGCTTGACGATGTCGCGCGAGCGCGCGTCCAGGCCAGCCATGCCTTCGCGCAGCAGCTGCAGCTGGTTGTCTTCGCTGTCGTGCCGCTCGTACGCCTGCGAAGGGTCTTCTTCATTGGCGACCAGGTAGCTCACCGGCGACGGCGGACCGTGATCGTCGTCTTCGTCCGACGACGCGTCGAAACCGATATCGCGACTGGACAGACGCGACTCCATCTCCATCACTTCACGCTCGGAGACGTTCAGGTCCTTGGCAACCGCCGTCACTTCCGACGCATTGAGCCAGCCCAGGCGGGTCTTGGACTTGCGCAGGTTGAAGAACAGCTTGCGCTGCGCCTTGGTCGTGGCGACCTTGACGATGCGCCAGTTCTTCAGGATGAACTCGTGCATTTCGGCACGGATCCAGTGCACTGCGAAGCTGACCAGGCGCACGCCCATGTCCGGGTCGAAACGCTTGACCGCCTTCATCAGGCCGATATTGCCTTCCTGGATCAGGTCGCCTAGCGGCAGGCCGTAGCCGTTGTAGCCGCGGGCCACGTGCACCACGAAGCGCAGGTGGGAATGGACCAGTTCGCGCGCGGCATCCAGGTCCAGCTCGTCGCGGAAGCGACGTGCCAGATCCTGTTCCTCATCGACCGACAGCACCGGGATCTGGCGCACGGCACCGATGTAGGCGTCCAGCGAACCGAGCGCACTGGGAATCGGGAGATTGTTTGCCACAAGGGCAGTCGAGGTAGTCTGGTTCATAGGCACCATCTTAGCAGTCGAACTATTGGACTGCCGGGTACAGAAAAAGTTTCCAGCATTCCATTTATAGAATGTTCGAGCTTTTGGCATCACCGGTGTTCTACAGCCCGGCACCCCAAATCCGAGGTTTACGATAGCACCAAGCCCCCTGTGCAAACCGTGACAAATTGGTTGCGCAACGGGATGCGGGAAGCGTCGTTCAGGCGCCGGCGGAAGTGGTGTCCAGCGCGCTGCGCGGCGGCAGCGACCAGTCGATCGGGCTCAGACCACACCGCCGCAAATGGTCGTTGGTCTTGGAGAAATGCTGGCAGCCCAGAAAGCCGCGATGCGCCGACAACGGCGAAGGATGCGGCGCCTTCAAGACCCGGTGGCGTGCCTGGTCGATGACCTTGCCCTTGGACTGCGCGTAGCTGCCCCACAGCAGGAACACCAGCCCTTCGCGTTCACGGTTGAGGGTCTCCACCACATGATCGGTGAAGCCTTCCCAGCCCTTGTTCTGGTGGGCGCCGGCACGGCCCTGCTCCACCGTCAGCACGGCATTGAGCAACAGCACGCCCTGGCGCGCCCAGGGCATCAGGTAGCCGTGATCCGGCCGCGCCAGACCCAGATCGTCCTGGATCTCCTTATAGATGTTGAGCAGCGACGGCGGCACCGGCACGCCGGGCAGTACCGAGAAGCACAGCCCATGCGCCTGGCCTTCGCCGTGATACGGGTCCTGGCCCAGGATCACCACCTTGACCTGCTCGAACGGGGTGGCGTCGAAGGCGGCGAAGATCTGCGGCCCGGGCGGAAACACCCGCGCCCCGGCCGCCTTGCGCTGGCGCAGGAATGCCGACAGCTCCTGCATCTGCGGGCGCAGCAGCCAGTCCCCCACTTTTGCCTTCCACGACGGCTCCAGCTGGATGCGTCCTTCCCTTTCAGTCATAGCGTGACAGCCTGATCCTCCAGGCGTGCCAGGCGCAGCTGGAACAACACCTTGGTCACCAGCAGGCGCTCTTCGATCGGTTTCTGCACCAGATCGTTGGCACCGGCGCGCAGCAATTCGGATTGATTGCGCGGGTTGGTGTCGCCGGTCATCACCAGCACCGGCAGGCGGCGCTTGCCGTAGGCGAAATCGATACGAATGCGCTCGACCACGTCGCGACCGTTGAGCTCGCCCTTCAGGGTCACGTCGGTCAGCACCACGTCGATGCGGCGCTCGGTGCGGCCCAGCGATTCGGCGGTGAGCAGCGCAAAGGCATCTTCGGCGGTGAGCACGTGCATCACTTTCAGGCTCTGGCGCTCGAGCATGCGCTTGGTCGCCTCGGCCACCACGCGGCTGTCTTCGATGTAGAGCACGGTGGCGCCCACCACCGGCTCGGGCTGCACGTAGCCACGGATGAAGGTCGCCAGGGCTTCATGGCCCAGCGCCTTGTCGAAATAATCGGTGACGTACTCGGTGAAACGGCGCTCCACCAGATGCTGCTGCGCATCGCCGGAGACCACGATCACCGGCACATAGGCCTGCCCGGCGATTTCGCGCACGCTGCGCGCCAGGGTCAGGCCGTCGCCATCGGGCAGCGACAGCGAGGTGGTCACCAGATCCACCGCGCCGGCTTCCAGCGCCTCGCGCGCTTCGGCAATGTTGGAACAGCCGATCACCTGCACATTGGGCAGGTCGCGCTTGAGCACGTCGGCGATCAGCTTGCGCACCAACTTGGAGCCATCGACCACCATCACGCGCGGCGTGTCGCTGATCAGGTGTTTGAGATCTGGTGGATGCATGGCAGGCCTCAGGTCTCGGTAGGACGGGTCTGGCGAAGGAAATGGCCGGTCACCAGCCAGGCACCCAACCAACCCAGGACTAAGGTGCCGACCAGCACCATCGCAGAATGCAACAGATCCAGCCCATGCAGGGTAAAAGAACTGCCGTAACTGTCGGCCAATGTCGCCAACGGCGCACGCAATGCAAAGCCCGAAGCGGCGATCAGAGCGAGCGCAACAGCGCCGGCGCCGAGCCCGTACCATGCGCCCAGATACAAAAACGGGCGACGGATGAAGCCATCGCTGGCACCGAGCAACTGCAGCACGCCGATTTCTTCGCGCCGCGACTGGATATCCAGCCGCACGGTGTTGCCGACCACCAGCACCGCACCGATCCCGAGCAGGGCAGACAATACCTGGACCAGGCGCTCGCCGAAGTGCAACCAGCCATCCAGGCGCTTGCGCCACAGCGCGTCGTGCTGCACCTGATCGGTCTGCGGCAGCGCCTGCAGCGCACTGGCCAGCTGTGCGTCGTCGGCCGCATCGGCGGGAGTGACGATCAACAAGGTGGGCAGCGGGTTGTCGCCCAGCGCATCGGCAGCTTCATCGAGCTTGGCGCTCTCGCGCAGCTCGGCCAAGCCCTGCTCCGGCGTGCGCAGCGTGACCTTGGCGACATCCGGGCGTGCACGCAGCTCGCCGGCCAGCGCCTGCGCCGCATCGGCGGCCACGTCGACCTTCAGAAACAGATTGATCTCGCGCGACTGCTGCACGCTGCCGGCCAGCAGCTTGACGTTGCCCAGCGCGATCGACAGCCCCAACGGCAGGGCCAGCGCCAGCGCCATCACCACGATGGTCAATAACGTCGCCCACGGCTTGCGCATCGCACGGCCCAGGCTGAAGGCGATGCTGTGAAGATGGTGGTCGATCCACACGCCGAACCGCGACGGCGCGACGGTTTCGGTATTGGCGGGCTTGCTCATTCGGCCAGGTCCTGCGGCGAGATGTCGTCGACCAAGCGGCCGTGATCCAGGATCAGTACGCGCTTGCGCATCTGCTTGAGCAGCGCCAGGTCGTGGCTGACCACCAGCACGCTGGTGCCACGGGCCGGGAGTTCGGCGAACAACTGCATGATTTCCGCTGCCAGTGCCGGGTCGAGATTGCCGGTGGGCTCATCGGCCACCAACAGGCGCGGTTCGCCGACGATGGCGCGCGCGATGCCCACGCGTTGCTGCTCGCCGGCAGACAATTGCGACGGCAGGGCTTTCTCGCGATGGGCCAGACCGATGCGCTCCAGTGCCGAGCGCACGCGTTTGCCGATCTCGGCACGCCGGGTGCCGCGCAGGATCAGCGGCAAGGCCACGTTCTCGGCGATGCTGCGGTCGTTGAGCAGACGGTGGTCCTGATAGACCGCACCCACCTGACGCCGATGCAGCGGAATCTGCCGGCCACGTACCTTGAGCAGGTTACGTTCGCCCAGCAGCACCGCGCCCTGACTGGGACGTTCGCTGAGGTGGATCAATTTGAGCAAGGTACTTTTGCCGGCGCCGGAATGGCCGGTCACGAACAGCATCTCGCCATCGGCCACCTCGAAGCTGACATCGGTCAGCGCCTGGTGGCCACCGGCGTAATGCTTGCTGACGTTGTCGAAACGCAGAACGGTCATTCAGCGATTATGCCGGAGCGCCAGTGCTTGCGTCGCGCGACGATGCGATCAGTGCCGCAAATGGTCAGTTGCCGGAGACCAGCGAACGCAGCCGGCGGCCGATGCGGCTGAGCAGCGAGGGGCTGCCCGACGGCTTGGCGGCGGCACGCACCGGCTTGGCAACCACCTGGGTGGGCTTGCGTGGTGCGGCAGGTGCGGGAACCGGCGTGGAGGCCACTGCCGGCTCGGCGCCGTCGACCGGACGACCGTTGCGACGACGCCGACGCTTGCGTGGTGCGCGCTCGGCATCGGCCACGTCCGCCGAAGGTGCCTGCGCCGCTGCTGCAGCAACCACCGGATGCTCGGTCGACGCCGCAGTTGCAGGCGCTTGCCCTTCCACCCGCGGCTTGCGACGCGGACGCGGCTTGCCATCGGCACCGGCACCATCGCGGCGACCACCGCCACTGCCGCTGCGCGACCCACCGCCGGGGCCACCGCGCCCGCCACCGCGACGCTGTTCTTCGGCGGCACGCTGCTCGCGCGCTTCGCGGAAGATCGTACCCACGCTGTCGCCAGCGTCGTCATCGGCCTCTTCGCCTTCCACCCGCACGCGTGGCGCACGCGGCAGCGGCGTCAGCAGTTCGGAGGTCACCGGCTCGACCGGGATTTTCTGCTCGATGTAGGCCTCGATGTCCGGCAGGCTCATCGCATAGCGTTCGCAGGCGAAGCTGATCGCATCGCCCTCTTCGCCTAGACGCGCGGTGCGGCCGATGCGATGGACGTAGTCTTCGGCGTCGAACGGCAGGTCGTAGTTGTAGACGTACTTGACCCCGTCGATATGCAGACCGCGCGCGGCCACGTCGGTGGCGACCAGAATTTCGAGCTGGCCTTTCTGGAAGCGGTTGAGCAGCGACTCACGCTTTTTTTGCGGCACATCGCCCGACAGCACGCCGACCCGGTAGCCATGGCGCTCCAGGGTGCGCGCCACGCGCTCCACGAACGCCTTGGTGTTGACGAACACCATGGTGCGCGCGCCTTCGCTGCGCGACAGCAAGCCCAGCAGTAGCGTCTGCTTCTCTTCGTCGGACGGGAAATAGATGCGCTGGCGCACCCGCGCGGCGGTGATGCTTTCGGTTTCGACGACGAGCTTTTCCGGCTCGTTCATGTGCTCGTAGGCCAGCTCCAGCACCCGGTGGCTGAGCGTGGCCGAGAACAACAACGTCTGCCGGGTACCGCGCTCGGGCATGCGCCGCAGCAGGAAACGGATGTCCTTGATGAAGCCCAGGTCGAACATGCGGTCGGCTTCGTCCAGCACGCAGATCTCGCAGGCGTGCAGCGACACCACTTTGTGCTGTTTGACGTAGTCGATCAGGCGGCCCGGGGTGGCGATGATCACGTCCACACCCTGCTGCAACAGTTCGCGCTGTTTGTCGTAATCCACCCCGCCGTAAACCAGCGCAAAGCGCAGGCCAAGGTCGGCGCCGAACTTCACTGCGTCCTTGTGGATCTGGATCGCCAGCTCGCGGGTCGGCGCCAGGATCAGCGCGCGCGGGTCTTCCGGCTTGCGGTCGGCCAGCGCCGGGCGGATCAGCAGACGATTCATCACAGCAACCAGGAACGCCAGGGTCTTGCCGGTACCGGTCTGGGCCTGCCCGGCGACATCGCCGCCCGGCAGCGCGACCGGCAGGGTCAGCGCCTGGATCGGGGTACAGCGGGTAAACCCGGCGCTCTCCAGCCCGGCGATCAAAGCAGGATGCAGGTCGAACGAGGAAAAGGTCACATCGGTCAGCGGTTTGTCGCTCATTATTCCGTCTTCGTGAGGCGCCCTGGGCAGCCCGGGCGCGGCTTGCATCGATGCCGACAGCGTCGCAAACTGCGGCTGTTGTGGCGGACAGCGCGGCTTCAGGACTGACACTTGATTCAGTCGCGCAATGCCCCAGTTTAGCGCAATGTAGCGGCCTGCCCGTTCGGGTGGGCCGTTTTGGTTTCCAGGAGACCCAAGGTGAGCGATAAGGTTCAACATGTCGGCGACGCCGACTTCGATACATCGGTACTGCAATCCGGCGAACCGGTTCTGGTGGATTTCTGGGCCGAGTGGTGCGGCCCGTGCAAGATGATCGCCCCGGTGCTGGACGATCTGGCCGACACATATCAGGGCCGCCTCAAGGTCGCCAAGGTCAATGTGGACCAGAACCGGGCGCTGGCCATCAAGTACCACGTGCGCTCGATCCCGATGCTGTTGCTGTTCAAGGACGGGCAGGTGCAGGCGACCCAGATCGGTGCCGTCGGCAAGGGCCAGCTGACCCAGATGATCGACAAGACCCTGGGTGGCGCGGCCGCCTGAGCAAGCGGGCGTCCAGCAATGGGCGCCCGATGATGCGTCGGCAGTTAAATCGTGCCCGGGAAGACGCTTGCGCGGTAACGCGCGGCGGTGATAGTGTCAGTTGGTCCGGCACACGTTCGTTCGCCGCCGCACCCCTCTAGAATCTCTTCTAGACTCCCATCTACCTACCACCAGTTCGCCCCCTAGTTGGGCGCTCGCACCTTAGCGAGGAATCACGCACTTGTCCGATCATCCTTCCTCCGATACCGGGAGCAGCGTCGACGCTCCCGTCGAGAAGCGCGTGCGCAAGCCGCGCGTGAGCAAGACCGCCGCCACTGAAGAGGCTGGCGCACAGCAGCCCAACCTGCCCTTGCCCACCAGTCCAGCACCCGACGCACCCCGTGCCCCGCAGGCACCGTCGCGCGCTGCCGATCCGGCACCGGCGCAGACGTCCAGCGATGCCGCACACGCCGGCCAGGCGCCCAGCGCTAACCACGGCGGCGACAGCCATGGCGAGCCCCGCGAGGGCGGCGGCCAGTCGCAGCAGCAGCGCTTCAACCAGGCGCAGCAACAGCAGAACCAGACGCAGGGTCAGAATCAGGGCCAAGGTCAGCAGCAGGCACAGGGCCAGAACCAGAACGCCGGCCAGAATCAGCAAGGCCAGGGCGGTCAGGGTCAGGGACAAAACCAGCAAGGCCAGAACCAGCAGGGCAACCGCCGTGACCGGTTCCGCAATCGCCGCGACCGCGGCCCGCGCGACCGCTTCGGCAACGACGGCGGCATGCCGTCGTCCGACGGCAACAACGAGCCGTTCATCGCGCGTCCGCATCCGGCCGTGCCGGAAGGTTTCCCGGTGTATTCGCTGAGCGACCTCAAGCGGATGCCGGCGCAGAAGCTGCTGGATATCGCCGACCAGCTCAATATCCAGGAAGGCGTGGCGCGTGCGCGCAAGCAGGACGTGATCTTCGCCCTGCTCAAGGTGCTGACCCGTCATGGTGAAGGCGTTGCCGCCGACGGCGTGCTGGAAATCCTGCCTGACGGCTTCGGTTTCCTGCGTGCCGCAGAAGCCAGCTACTTGGCCGGCCCGGACGACACCTATATTTCGCCCAGCCAGATCCGTCGCTTCAACCTGCGCACCGGCGACCACCTGTCCGGCCGCATCCGTTTCCCGAAGGACGGCGAACGCTATTTCGCGCTGTCGATCGTCGATACGATCAACGGCGAGCCGTTGGAAGCGAGCAAGAACAAGGTCCTGTTCGAGAACCTGACCCCGCTGTTCCCGCGGCGCCGCTTCCGTCTGGAGCGTGGCGATGGCTCCACCGAAGACATCACCGGCCGCATCCTGGATCTGATGGCACCGCAGGGCAAGGGTCAGCGTGCGCTGATCGTCTCCCCGCCCAAGGCCGGTAAGACGATGATGATGCAGCAGGTGGCCACGGCCATCACCACCAATCATCCCGAAGTGCACATGATCGTGCTGCTCATCGACGAGCGCCCGGAAGAAGTGACCGAAATGCAGCGCACCGTGCGCGGCGAAGTCATCTCCTCCACCTTCGACGAGCCTGCTGCGCGTCACGTGCAGGTCGCCGAGATGGTGATCGAGCGGGCCAAGCGCCTGGTCGAGCACAAGAAGGACGTGGTGATCCTGCTCGACTCCATCACCCGCCTGGCGCGCGCCTACAACAACGTGGTGCCCAGCTCCGGCAAGGTGCTCACCGGTGGTGTGGACGCCAATGCCCTGCACCGTCCGAAGCGCTTCTTCGGCGCCGCGCGTAACGTGGAAGAAGGCGGCTCGCTGACCATCATTGCCACGGCGCTGGTGGAAACCGGCAGCAAGATGGACGAGGTGATCTACGAAGAGTTCAAGGGCACCGGCAACAGCGAAGTGCACCTGAACCGTCGCATCACCGAAAAGCGCGTGTACCCGGCAATCGACATCAACCGTTCGGGCACGCGCCGCGAAGACCTGCTGATCGAGCCGGAGCTGCTGCAGAAGATCTGGATCCTGCGCAAGCTGCTGCACCCGATGGACGAAATCGCAGCAATGGAATTCCTGCTGGACAAGATGAAGACCACCAAGTCCAACGACGAGTTCTTCAGTTCGATGAAGCGCTGAGTTCAGTCGGTTTATCGAGACGAAAAGCCCCGCATTGCGGGGCTTTTTCTTAGGTGTGAGGCGACTGTCGCGCAGTCTTTGCCTCGTCTCTCAGCTGCTCTGAACTTCCTTGCAGCGGTGTGACCAGGCGAACACCTTCTCCGCGTGCGGAAAACAACCCACTCCCAGGCAGAGCGTCCGGGCTGTCGCTCGCTGCTGACGGACTGGACTGCTCGTGCCAAGGTGCCGGCTGTCGCGGGCCCGGCAGATAGGATTGCCATTTTTTGGCCTGCTTCGCAGCGACCTGATTACCTGGCCAAGCTTGGATGTCGAACGTGACCGGCACCCGCATGACCCAGTACGGCGCATCGGCCTCGGCGCCCTGAGCCGGCGGTACAAATGTCCAGCGCCGCGCTTTGGCGATTGCGACATCGGCAAACGCCTTGCGCCAGCGTGGTCAGGTTGACCTGCTCTGCGACCAGATCCTCGACCTTGCCATCGCGCCCGATCTTGAGCAGCAGATAGACCACCCCGGTCGCACCTTCTCGAAACGCATGCTCAGGGTAGGCCGGCGGCGGCATGTCCTTGGCGGTGACGCTGGCCGCACCTTGCTCCTGGCTGCCGAAATGCGCGCTGCGGATCGATACCGCATAGGTGTTGTTTGCACCAGGCTTGGCAACCAGCAGCAGATTCATCGGTAGCTGTGTTGGCAAGGCGCTTCCGTCGTCTTTCACAGGGTCAAAGCGCCAGGACGTGATCGACTGTTTGACGCGGTCGCGAACGACTGGCGGCAACGTTGCTTCGTCGGTAAGTTTTACTGCCATCCGGGGTCAGCGTCAGTTCGCCCGCGACATTCATGCTGGCCTCCATCTGTGCCTGCAGTTGCGCGGCGCTGGGACGCGCCTGCACGCCGCTGACACTCGCCATTGCCAGCAACATCCCCACACCCAAGCATTGCTTCCACTGCATGACCGCGCTCCGTCCTTATTGAGTTCTCGTTGTACCAGCTTGGTGCATACGCGTAAATCGTCAGGCAAGCCTGCGCGACTCCGCGTAGGGCGGCGTATCCGGGTAATCGTCTTCGCGCAGCCGGGCCTGCAGGTTGCGCCACCATTGCGGGTCGAAGAGCTCGGGGTGGATTTGCTTGACCGCTTCCAGTTGCGAGGAGGGCAGGCCCATGAACAAGGCGAAGCGCTCGGGGAGGACGTCGCGCGGGCCGACATGGAACCAGGGTTCTGCGGCCAGCTGTTCTTCGTAGGTGGTGAGAGTCGGCCAATCGCGAAAGTTGCACTCGGTGATCAGGCACAGCTCGTCGTAGTCGTAGAACACCGCGCGCTGATGGCGGGTAATGCCGAAGTTCTTCAGCAACATGTCGCCGGGAAATCACGCATGGCGAAAAGCGGTGTTCGCCGAACACGCGTCCGACCAGATACGCACGCCGCTCGCGATAGAACACGGTCTCCAGCAATTCCACGCTGCGCACCGGATGCTCGCCCCAATGCGCCAGGTCATCGAGCAGACGCACCGCGATGGCAGCCGCGCAGCGGGTGCGGTGCGCATACGGGACGGCGAACGCGTAGTCGCCCAGCACCCGCACCAGCATGTCGGTCAAGCGGCCCGGCGACACCGCATAGGTGTGGCGCGCTACAGGGACGGTGATGGCGTCGGTCGGTTCGATATCCAGGGCGATGAATTCGATATCGGCATCGACGCCGCGGGTACCGAAGTAGCGCCGGGTGAGGGTGTTGTAGAACGTCTTGCACAACTCCTGATCGATCAGCCCGCTCAGCAAGGCGGCGTAATGATCGCGCGCACGCATCCACAGTACGCGGTCGTGCGCCTGACCCAGCAGTACTGCGCGCAGACGCAACATGCATTCGGCGATGTATTGGTCGTACAGCGCGATGCGGGCCACTGCGTCTTCGCGCGCGCAGCTCCAATCGCGTGTTTAGAACCGCTGTTTGGCGCGCGCGGTGATTTCGGAAAAGCGCGCGTGAAAGTCCTCGAACGCTTCATACACGGCCTGGGCGATCGCCAGCGCGCGGCGCTCGGATTGTGGTGGCAACGGTGGATGACGCATGGCGGCAGTGTCCCGGAGCGCTTGCGGCGGCGTGCGGCGCGTGGCGTGGCGGTCGCCTGTTGCGCATGCGCGGCGTGTTCGCGCGCCTGGCCCTGTAGCCAGGTGCGAAACGCGAGAAACCCGCCATGTCTGCTGGAACTTGGCGGATACACCAGGTAATGCGACCAACTGGTCTTGAGCCGCTGTGTGGACAACGCCACCAGTTGGCCGGACGCCGGCAACAGACGCGCACGCGTTACGCGCCCCAGTGCAACGCCGACGCCATCCAGGGCGGCGCGGTGGTGTGCCTCTGATTCGTCGAGCACGGCGACATAGCGTCGCGGTACATCTCCGCCAAATGCCGCAAACCAGCGCGACCAGGCGTCATCCGGGTCGCCCAGCAATGGCCACTAATGGAACGGTGGCGACTCCATGCCGCCCATGCGTGCGATCAGGGCCGGGCTTGCCATCGGCACCAGCCATTCTTCGAACAGGGGCTTGGCGATGACGCCGGGCCATTGCCCGGCACCGATGCGCATGGCGGCGTCCGCCTGCAGCTGGCGCTCGAAATCCACCAGCCGCTCGCTCGACAGCAGGTTGATTTCGATAGTGGGGTGACCGGCCAGAAATTCGCCCAGACGCGACACCAGCCAGGCCGATGCCATTGACGGCGTGAGACTCAGCGTCAGCGTGTCTTCGCGACGCGCACCGAATGGCTCGAATGCCTCGGCGATGACGTCCAGGTGCGGTGCGATGCGGTCGAGCAGTTGCTGGCCCTGCGGCGTGGCGGTGACGCCGCGCGCATGCCGTTGCAGCAGCGGATACCCCAGCCGTTGTTCGAGCGCCCGCATCTGGTGACTAAGAGCGGCTAACAAAACTACTGCGCAGCCGCCAGGCGGGCGCGGCCGGTGCTCAGAATCCTCATGTACCCCTCGTACACTCCGGTTCCTGTGCGCCGTCCACACCCACCTGACGACTGCTCGCTACGTTTTGTTAGCCGCTCTAAATGCCTTCGCGATCCAGTTCCCCTGCCTTTTCATGACATCTGTTTTGGCGTGGGGAAACAAACACCTGTGACCAGCAGTCTTTCGGCCTTCCACCCAGCCCCTAAACCTAGTGC
>NZ_JFAQ01000174.1 GCF_001304695.1 Xanthomonas axonopodis | reverse complement strand
GGAACCCTGGGCGTATCACTGGGCGTATCAGTATCAAACGCATTGACCAGACCTTCCCTAACTACGTTCAAATCCCCTGAGCAAATCCCAATCGGTTACATGCCTATCGTATTCGGATTGTTCCCATTGCGCGGCATGGACGTAATGGTCGACAACCCCGCTTCCTAGCACCTCGCGGAGCCAACTCGAGCTCGAACTGATGCCGATGGCAGCTCTTAGTGTTTTCGGGATGTCCGGCAATCCCGTGTCGCGATATGCGTCGCTCTTGCACGGCTCGCCCAACGGCAGTTTCTCGTCAATCCCCGCCAAGCCAGCTGCAATCAGTCCGGCGAACGCAATGTAGGGATTCATATCGGCACCACCAATGCGGCACTCGACGCGCAGATTATCCGAGCCCAGGCCACAAACGCGTAAGCCGGTCGTTCGATTGTCGCAGCCCCATCCGATCTTAGTGGGTGCGAACGTGTCAATCTGAAATCTTTTGTAGGAGTTTATGTAAGGTGCCAACAAGAGGGTAATATCTCCCGCATACTTAAGGATTCCGGCAAGGTAGTTCCTCATTATAACGGACATTCCCTGCGGTTCTGCTTCGTCATAAAACATGGGTCGGCCGTCAGACGACCATAGTGACGAGTGGACGTGGCTGGACGACCCTGCATAATTATCGTTCCATTTTGCCATGTAGGTGATTGACTTGCCGTGCTGTGCTGCTATTTCCTTGCTGCCGTGCTTGATGATTGTGTGCTGATCGGCCATCGACAACGGGTCTGAATGCCGAACATTGATTTCCCCCTGGCCAGTGCCTCCCTCACCCTTTGTGCATTCAATTGCGACACCAGCGCCATATAGGCCTTTTCTGATCGGACGCATGACGCACTCCTGTCGCGTTGTCGACAGAATGTTGTAATCCTGATTGTAACTTCCAAATACCGCTGGTAAAATATAATTTTTTCTCGAAATCTCGGCATAAGTCTCGTCGAAAAGGTAAAACTCAAGCTCCGATGCGAAACAGGCACGCATTCCGCGGTCGGATATCCGGCGTAACTGCCTTTGCAAGATATATCTGGGCGATTGCACCACTGGCTCGCCGTTGTCATTGTAGACATCGCAAATCACCAATGCCGTTGCGTCCAGCCAAGGCAGCAATCGCAAGCTGGAAAAGTCAGGCCTGAGGACGAAATCGCCGTAACCAGCACTCCAGCTGGCATTCGCGTAACCTGGCACCGGGACCATTTCCATGTCATTGGCCAATAGATAATTGCAGGCATGGCCTTGGTTGTAATCGTGACCCACAAATGTAGCGGCATGATAGCGTTTTCCCATTAGCCGACCTTGCATGTCGACCATGCATACCAATATCGTATCGATCGCGCCAGACTCGACCGAATTCCGGAGTTCATCGAAGTTCATGACAGATTCCCACCGCCATTTAAATGAGTGTTGTATATATGAGAGTTTTACGAGAGCTGGGCGTCTGCTGGCGGCAGCTCATCGACATCGACCGACCATATCCAGATCCGCCAAGGACGTTTTATGAATATGGCCGATCCAGTTCTCAAACAATAAAATTGCATGGCTGCGCCATCGATTCGTCGGTGGCAGATAGTGGCAATCGTCTGGAAAATAGTTAATGGGTAGATGGATATTTCTTCCTGCGGCTAGATCGCGGAAGTATTCGTCTGCAAGAGTGTTCGAATCGTATTCGATATGATTAAAGAAATGCAAAGAATGATGCTTGGGATCGCTAAGCAAGCAAGGCCCGGTATCGAGTGAATCAATGAGAACGGAAACGCCGCTATCAATAGGGAGGTCGACGCAACGCATTTCCGCCCAGCGCGACACGGGAATGTAAAGTTCCTCGGAAAAACCTTTCAAGTAAGGGGAGTGGATATCATGAATATGATGCTTAAATACGCCAAATAACTTTTCTTTCAAGACGTGCTTTGGCGCCCCATAGAAAAAATGCAAAGCAGCTTGCGCCCCCCAACAGATGTTAAAGCAACTATGGACGTTGGTCTGCGTCCACCGAAATACTCCAGCGAGCTCATCCCAGTAATCGACGCTGCAGAAAGGAATTTTCCCAACCGGCGCCCCGGTTATTATAAATCCATCAAATTTACGATTATTAATATCCCGCCAGTCCTTGTAGAAGGATTTCAAGTGTCCGACAGGTGTATTCTTCGATGAGTGGCCGGATATCCTGACAAGCGTCAACTCAACTTGGAAGTGTGTGGAACCCAAAAGACGCGCTATTTGGATTTCGGTATCGATTTTATTTGGCATCAGGTTAAGCAGCCCTATGCTTATAGATCGGCAATGCGGATGGATCATTGCCTTATCTTCTAAAACGGTGATGCCTTCGTTTTCAAGAGCACAACCTGCCGGCAGCCCTTTAGGGATTAGTATTGACATGAGATTGCGGCCCTCTTCAGCGAACGGCCCGCATCGGCCGTGTCTCGCATGAGAAATTTTGACTCAATCAGGAAAGCACTAGGAAAACTGCGACAAGCAGATAGATCGCGCCGGCGACCCGGCTTATATTGCGTTCGTTCCTGAAAAGGGTACGTGCTCTTTGTGCAAGCAACGCATATCCACCATAGATTAAGAGAGAAATAAGCAGTCCTGCCAGACTCAACGCAATTGCTTGGTGCGTGTAAGAATAGTAAGGACTGACAAAGCTTGGATAGGTAAGCAAAGTAGCCAGCCATCCCTTGGGATTAGTCAGGGCGATAAGTGATGAATCGATGAACACCTTTCGCGGACTAGAAGCGATTATTTCTGTGCTGTGATGTTCCGGTTGGGGCAGGAAAGAGATTAAACCAATGTAAGTGAGATAGATCGCTCCTATCCAACGCAGATAACCGAGAAGCGACGAGTGCTCGTGAATGATCAAGCCGACCCCAGACAGCGCGACAATGGCGTGAATCGCAGTAGCCAGTCCAAAGCCAAACGAACAGGGAACTATAATATTGCGGCCATACTTGAGAGATTGAGCCACAACAAATGCTACGTTCGGCCCCGGCACGGCGACCGCGCAAGTGAACGCAATGGCGAACAGAGCCACCAGATGGAGATCCATTATCTCGTCACTGTATTATGTAATGTTGGACAGTTTTCAATATATTGCCTTGTGGAAGGATGCCGAATTACTTCCGACATGCCGCCTCGCTTCATATGCCTGGCACGCATCGCCAAAGAGGTGGAATATCTTCTGACTTACGGGGTCGTGTCTGACATGCCATTCGGGATGCCATTGTACTCCGAGCTGAAAAGTCGAGGAGGGGTAGGAAATTGCCTCGACGACGCCATCGTCGGCTATGGCCTCGACTCGAACCCCGGGCGCCGGCTCGAACACTCCCTGGTTATGAAGCGAATTAACTTGGAGCCAATCGTTTCCCTCCCCGAGGATATCGGCAAGTATTCCGTTGGACACGATCCGAATTCCGTGCGATGGCAGATACTGCTGATCGCGGGTTACGTTCATGGGCTCGCTGTGCACTATGCCGAACTCCGTGGCCGGCAGATGTGTCACAAGCGTTCCGCCTTGCTGAACATTCATTTCCTGCAACCCGCGGCAAATGCCGAGGACTGGCATATCCAGCTCTGTTGCGATCGACAACGCGACACACGACAGGCGATCCCTGGGTCGGTCTCGTTCCCCAGGGATAACGTCGTCGTCGGCACGTTCCCAACGGCGCTGTCGTCCATCAATGATGTCTGCATCGAGATTTGATTCGTCGCCAGTCAAGACCAGGCCGTCTAGACGATGCATCAGGGAACGAAACTTTCTGAGGCTTGTATCCCAAGGAAGATCCCCGTCTACAGTCGGAAGAATGACGCATTCAACAGCAGCGTAGGTATCAAGGGCTTCAATGTAGCGTCGTCGCAACCTATCACGATGAACGCCATCATCGATATGGCGATTTGATGTCACTCCAACAACAGGTCGAATCACGCAATCAGAAACATGTTCCATTGTGGATGTGCTCCGGATCATTTGCGCAGGCTAATTTCGTAGAGGCGACGGTTCCGATCAAGCAATTGCGAGATCACGCTTGGCTGCCCCTGCGGGCCGCGCGAAAATAGACCTCCCCAGGATTTTCCGATATTCGCATATACTGGGTCGTGCATTCGGATTTTCTGTGCTTTTTTTAATAGCCAGAATGGGACGCCCGGCGAAAGATGGTGCTCAAGATGGTACTCGTCGTAATTGACGCCGAACAATAAGCGTTCTATGAATCCGCCCTTCCTATTTCTCGTCAAATAAACATTCTCCACCTCGCTTTCACACATGGGCGAATGCTCAGCCAGCTCGGTGAACCAACCCAAGACCTGAAACGTGGTGAGGTAAGGGATTAGCCAAAAAAGCACAAGCAAATGTAGAGCATCCGCTGCGGTAAAGCCGGCGACTACCGCGATCCAGAATGCCGCGAAACCGTACGAATCGATAAGGGTGCCCCACTCATCGACGCCCTTCTCTCTGTCTCCCAAAACAAAGAATCGGTTGCTCCAAAGATAGCTCAAGTAACGAAACGTGGCCCCGCCGAAGATCGCTTTCCAGAGAATAAAGGATTTGTACTCGCGCGGCTCGCGAACTGTATAAACCCCCGATTTGATAAAGAACTTCAAGTCGGGATCCTGCTCCGGATCACCAAGGTGCGGATGATGAAGATAGACATGGGACACGCGATATGCCCAGTGCCGCTGGAATATAGGGTAAGCGGCGAACGTCGTCCCGAGGAAATTGTTCCATACTCTATTCTTTGCTAGTATTCGGTGCGCCGCGTCGTGTGAGATCGTCGTCAACCCGCGCTGGTGCGCGCCGATAATTAATAATGCCAATGGGTAAAGCCACCAGCTGAGTTGCACCGTCGCAACGGCGCAGGCCACCATTACTGTATAGTCCTTTATTATGTATAAGGCGCCAGTCATATTGTCGGGACGCAAGTCAGCCAACTCGCGCATGATTTCGCGAGAAAAACGGAATGTGTCGAATCGCTTATTTCTGAGCGCCCAATTTTTCTCTTTTTCCATGATGCTTCTCCCGGCTAATTAGCCATTAAACGGCATCAAGACCGCGCTTTATATCATCAAGTATGTCGTCAATGTTCTCTATGCCGACGCAAAGGCGGATCGACCCATCAAATATTCCGGCTGCCTCACGCTGAGTTTTGGGAACGGTAGTATGGGTGGTCGAGACCGGATGCGTCACGAGTGTGCGTGCATCTCCCACATTTGAAACGTGATACATGAGACGGATGTTCTGCACGAATTTTCTGCCTGCAGCCTCATCTTCTAACTCGAACACGATCATTGCGCCGTAGCCGACTTGCACGTCGACCAGTTCATCTACGACGTCTCGGTCGCGTCCAGTAGCAAGGCCAGGATACGAAACGCGTCTGACCTTGGGATGACCTGCTAGGAAACTGGCAACCGACGCAGCGTTCTCGCAGTGACGCTGCATGCGCAGGCTTAGTGTTTCCAGACCTTGTATCAGCTGAAAGCTTGCGAATGGGCTGATCGCCGCGCCTGTATCGCGAAGCCAAGTCATACGTGCTTTCAAAAGATAAGCACTATTCCCTAAGTCATTCAGAAGGCGCACAGCATCTCGCCAGCATGTGTCGCCATGCGCCTCGTCAGGGCCATTTAGCAATGGGAAGCGGGAGTCATCATCAAAAGAAAAATTTCCATTGTCGACGACCAGTCCTCCCAGTGTGGTGGCGTGGCCACAGATGTACTTGGTTGCCGAGTAAACGCTGATTGCGGCGCCCAGCGCCCCGGGCCTGCACACAAGAGGCGTTGTCGTGTTGTCAACCACGAGGGGAATGCCATGCGCCTTGCCAATCGCGGCAAGCTCCGATACCGGTAACGGAATGACGCAAGGATTAGAAAAGACTTCGCCGAATAATGCGATGGTCCTGTCATCGATCTGCCGCTTGAAGGATTCTGGTTCATGCGGGTCAGCAGATCTTGCCTCAATCCCTAAGCGCTTGAAGGTATTGAAAATCAAATTCCAGGAATTCCCGTATAGATACTTCGATGTAACCACGTTGTCGCCTGGTCGGCCACTGCACAAGTTCACCAGCGCAAGAAAGGTGGCGGCTTGTCCGGAAGCCACGGCAAGCGCATCCGCTGCGTTATCCACTTGGGCGTACCGGCGCTCTAGGACGCGGGTGGTTGGATTAATGATCCGCGTGTAGGTAAAACCGTCGCGCTTGACATTGTAGATATTCGAGACGGCGGCCAGATCATCATCGAGCTCATAAGCCGTGGTCTGATAGATAGGAACGGCAATAGCGTTGGTGGCTGGATCGTGCCGATAACCCGCATGCAGAAGGGCTGTTTCCATCGAAAGGCTTTTTTCGTGGGTGCGCGATGACATTAGGCCGCTCCGCTTTCGAGTTCAGGATTGTCAAGTGCCGCTTCTACCAGGCGGTGTTTGTGGTCTTCGAAAAATTCACGAAACGCCTTCGCCAGAACGAGTATCCATGCCGGCTTGATTGCGCCGATGCAGCCGATTCTGAAGCTTCGCGTTTGAACGTGGAATTTTGCATATATGTAGAGGTTATATCTGACAAGATGCCGATAGAATTCCTTGAAATCCTCCTCGGTATCAATCACTCCCTTCGCAGTGAGCGCCAGACACACCGGAGACCGCGCCCTCGCACTTAGTAACGGAACAGCGTATCGCTCCGTTGCGCGAATGATCTCTTCTCGCACCAAGCAGTACCGCTTTCTGCGGTTGGCCACACTTTCAAGGGTCAACAGTTCGAGTGCCTTGGCGCATGCCTGTACCACATGAGTAGGAGGCGTTGATCGCCACTCTCCTGTCTCCTCAAGGGTTTTCCACTGGTCGCGAACATCTAAAACGAAAGAATTGACCGGATGTGTCTTTTTTCTTTTCAGCAGGGCCAGCTTGGCTATTACTAACGAAATGCCAGGCGGACCTTCGATGCACTTATTGCTTGAAGTCACAAGGACGTCGAAAGGGGATATTTTGACACTGATATCAATTGCGCCAAAAGAACTCATTGCGTCGACGATCGTAACGACTCCGTATCGCTTGGCCAGCTTGACGATTTCGTTAAGTGGATTAATGACACCAGTGGTCGTCTCGCAATGAACGAAGCAGATGTGGGTGATCGTGCGATCTTTTTCAAGATATTCCACTATATCGGCGATCGAAAGCGGCTTGTCGCTAGGAACCTTCATGCTGGCAGCCCGTATTCCGCGTAGCTGAAGTATCTTCAGCATACGCTCCCCATAAATACCGTTTATGCATACAAGCGGTTTGTCGGACTGACTTATAAATGTCGCCAGCGCTGCTTCGATGCCGTAGGTTCCACTGCCTTGGATGGGGATGACCGAATGTGACTCCTGCCCTTCGACTAAGTTGATCGCAAGGTTACGCATCGAGGCAGTCGTGATCCTAAAGCTTTCGTCTCTTGAGCCCATGTCGAATTGCATCTGTGATTTTACTTCGTCGCGCAAAGCCAACGGACCCGGTGTCATTAAGAAATATTTCTCTGGACACATATGGAAATCTCAGTATTTATAAACTGTGGGGCATAATGCAGTGCGTTCACGTAATCTGTGATCAATGATGGTAACGAAGCTGGTTGATCGACGATGGGCTCGTTATTATTTTGTATTTTATTTATTATAATCTATGTGGCTGTACGATCTACGGTTTATCTGTCAGATTGGATAATACACGCCGCATGAGCTGAGGCAAGGTAATTTGGCCGAAACGCACATGAAATTTAGCTATAAAGCTTGGGGCGCGATCATCCGTTGATCTTTATCTGGTTCCAGCTGAGATATTCATCTAGGAATGGTCTCAGGGTTCACTCCCGTTATCACGAACACCGACGTCCCCCCGATTTTG
>NZ_JFAQ01000173.1 GCF_001304695.1 Xanthomonas axonopodis | reverse complement strand
CGCGCCTGGCCGGCAGGCGCGCGCGCGACAGGCATCACCGGCGGAGTCCTCGCGTGCACGCGTGCCCCGACCACGGCCGCTTCCGGCCGCCACTCCATTCCTCCAGCTCAGCGCAGCCGCATCACGGTGCGACGCAGGCCTCGTCCTTGCCGCGCAGTTTTTCCCACCGCGAGCGTTGTTCCAGGCAGCGCTCGTACGCCTGTTGCCTGGCCGCTTTGGCCTGATCGGCGGCGGTCCGTGTTGCGCTGCTGCGCGCGGCCTGCAGTTGCGCAATCTTGGCGCGAATCTGCGGCATCACCGCCATCGCGGCGCGCTCGCCTTCGAGGATCGCCGCACCACGCTGGTTGAAATCGGCCGAGCCGATATCGTTGACCTTGGGGCGAATGACCACGTCGGCACGTTTGAGTTCGGCCTCGCCCAGGCGTTGGCCCATGATCGAGATCGACTGGTTCACCGTGCCCAGCAGGTCCCCCGGGTTCTTGCCGCTGGCCTTGCTGGAAATATCTACCGCCACCACGAATTCGGCACCCAGCTGGCGCGCCGCATCCACCGGCACCGGGCTGACCACGCCACCGTCGACAAAGTGATATTGACCGATGGTCATCGGCTCGAACACGCCGGGAATGCTGCTGGACGCGCGCACCGCCTGGCCGGCATTGCCGCGCACGAACACGGTGCGTTCGCCATCTTCCAGCCGCGTGGCGACCGCCGCGAACGGCTTGCGCAATTTTTCGATCGGCTTGCCTCCCAGCTGTTCGTTGACGTAGTCCTGCAGTTTCTGGCCTTGCACCAGCCCACCGGAAAACAAACGCATATCGCGGATGCTGGTCTGGTCGAGCGCGACGGCCTTTTCCTGCATTTGGAACGCATCCATGCCGCTGGCATACAACGCGCCCACCACGCTGCCGGCGCTGGTGCCGGACACCACCACCGGTGCGAAGCCGTTGGCCTCGAGCATCTTGATCACCCCGATATGCGCAAAGCCCTTGGCCGCACCGCCACCGAGCGCCACGCCGATCTTGATGGGCTTGGGGGCTGCGGCCGAAGGCGCCTGCACCACCGGCGCCGGTGTCGCCGGGCGCGGCTCGCCCCCGCAGGCGCTGAGCAAGCAGGCCAGGGGCAGGGACAGCAGGAGACGCGAGCTGGGAAAAGCGATCATGGTGTGCTTGCACGGGTGTATGTGATGGCGAAGCAGCATACAGGCAGCTGCTCCGGCCGCCGGTCTGAATCAACGAGGGGAGCAGGCATCCATTGCGCCCAACTGTGTGCTAAGGCGCCGGTCCCTGCGACGCAGGCCTGCGCTGGCCGGCTGCATGTTCGCTAGCTGGCCGGCTGCATGTTCGGTAGAGTGGCGGCATGAACTCCGACGACCAGACACCTCGCAGTCACTTCGCCGAACGCCTCCTGGCGCAGGCGTCATCGCGCGCGCTGGCGCTGCTCCTGCTGTTGGCCGCAGTGCCCTGCCATGCGCTGGATGCGGTCGCGGTCAAGCGACAGATTGATGGCGTGCTCGATCAAACCTATCCACAGTTGGAAGCCCTCTACCGAGCCGTGCACCAGCATCCGGAACTCGGATTCGAGGAAACTGCGACCGCGCACCGGTTGGCGAAGGAAATGCGCGCGCTGGGCTTCCAGGTCAACGAGGGCATCGGCCGGACCGGACTGGTGGCGATCTACCGAAATGGCCCCGGACCCACGGTCATGGTGCGCACCGAGCTGGATGCGTTGCCGATGCGCGAAACAACCGGCCTGGCGTACGCCAGCCGCGTGCACCTGCAGTCCAAGGACCGCGATACGTACGTCGCACACAGCTGTGGCCACGACATTCACATGGCGGTCTGGGTCGGTACGGCCAAGACCTTGTTGCAGTTGCGCACGCAGTGGCGCGGCACGCTGATGTTCATTGGCCAACCGGCAGAGGAAAAAGGCCGCGGCGCACAGGCGATGCTCGACGACGGCCTGTTCGCTCGATTCGGTCAGCCCGACTATGGTTTCGCGCTGCATGTCGGACCGGACGCCTATGGCCAGGTGTCCTACAAGTCCGGTGCTGTGACCTCCAATTCCGATACGCTGCAAGTGGTGTTCGAAGGCAAGGGCGGGCACGGTGCAATGCCGGCAGCCACGATCGATCCGGTCCTCATCGCTGCTCGTTTCGTGGTCGACGTGCAGAGCGTGATCAGCCGCGAAAAGGACCCCTATGCGTTTGGTGTGGTCAGCATCGGCGCGTTCAACGCCGGCACTGCCGGCAACGTCATCCCCGACCGCGCGCAGCTGCGCGGCACCATCCGCAGTAATGACGCGCAGGTGCGCGAAAAGCTGCTCGACGGCGTACGCCGCACCGCGCTGGCGAGTGCGCAGATGGCCGGTGCGCCGATACCGCAGATCGCCCTGGGCGAGCACCGGTCCAGGGCGGTGATCAACGACGCAGCGCTGGCCGAGCGCACCGGTGAGGTGTTCACGCAGGCATTCGGGGCCAATGCCCAGCGCCAGCGCGAACCGAGTGCGGCCAGCGAAGACTATTCTTCCTTCATCGCCGCTGGCGTGCCTTCGTTCTACTTCAGCATCGGCGGACTCGATCCGCAGTGGCTGCAGCAGGCCAGGCAAACCGGCGAGCGCATTCCTGTAAACCATTCGCCGGACTTCGCACCGGTGCCGCAACCAAGCATCCGGACCGGCGTGGAAGCGATGACGCTGGCGGTGATGAACGTGATGCCGCCGCCATCCTGATCCGGTGCGGTCGCACGTGATGGCGGTCAGAACTTGTTATCGCCATCGAGCAAGCGGCCCAGGCTGCCCAGCACCGAGCCTTCGCCACGTTGCTGACCACCGCCTTGCGGGGCGGCCTGCAGCATGCGGCCGGCCATGCGCGAGAACGGCAGCGATTGCAGCCAGACCTTGCCCGGGCCGGTGAGGGTGGCCAGGAACACGCCTTCGCCACCGAAGAACATGCTCTTCAGGCCGGCGACGCGGCGCACGTCCATGTCCACGCCGGCGTGATAGGCCACCACGCAGCCGGTATCCACGTCGATGCGCTCGCCCGGGCCCAGCTCGCGTTCGACGACCGTGCCGCCGGCATGCACGAACACCCAGCCGTCGCCTTCGAGCTTCTGCATGATGAAGCCCTCGCCGCCGAACAGGCCGGTGAGGATCTTGCGCTGGAAGGCGATGCCCAACGACACCCCGCGCGCGCCGGCCAAAAAGCTGTCTTTCTGGCAGATCAGCTGGCCGCCGTGCTCGGACAGACGCAACGCCAGCACCGTGCCAGGATAGGGCGCGGCGAAGGCGACCTTGGCCTTGCCGCTGCCGGCATGGGTGAACACGGTGGTGAACATGCTTTCGCCGGTGACCACGCGCTTGCCGGCCGACAGCAGCTTGCCCATCAGCCCGCCACCACTTTGACCGGCATGCGAGCCATCGCCGAACACGGTGTCCATCTGCACCGCCGCGTCCTTGTACATCAGCGCACCGGCCTCGGAGACGGCGCTTTCGCCAGGGTCCAGCTCGACTTCGACAAACTGCATGTCGTTGCCGACGATGCGATAGTCGATTTCATCCGCGCGTGTGCTCATGCCGGTCAACGGCGGCGGTGCACTACCGCCGCCCTGCAGCTCGGCCAGCTGACGGGCCGGGGTCCAGCCATCGAGCCCGTCGCGCCAGGCCAGCGCATCGGGGTGGCGCTGCGCATGCGCGCGGGCGCTGGCATCGTCGAGCGGGCCGAGACGGTCGGCCTGTCCGGGGTTATGGAAATACCACTGGGCCATCGGGACGACTCCTGTTCTATGTGTGCGGCGAGTCTAAGCGCAACCGCTGCGGCGGCGTCCCGTGTCCAAGGTCATGTCTGGAAAGCGTGGTTGTGACGCGGTGGTGCGCCCGTCCGGAGCGCTTCGCCATTGCGATGCCGAGCGTCGTCGGCAGCTCGCGCAAGGACACGGCCTGCGGGTGAGGTGGCCCTTACTCGCCCACTGTTGCCCAACAGCGTTCGCCATCGCGCTGCACCCGCACCGGGCCGTCGAACACGGCCGACAGGCTGGCATCGGTGAGCAGCGCCTCACGCGTGCCATCGGCCACCACCTTGCCGGCGCGCAGCAGGATCACCCGTTCGATCTCCGGCACGATTTCTTCGATGTGATGGGTCACCAGCACCAGCGTGATGCCTTGCCGGGCCAGGTGCCGCATCGTCTCGAGCAGGTGCTGGCGTGCCACCAGATCCAGCCCGGTGGACGGCTCGTCCAGCAGCAAGGCCTGCGGGCGATTGACCAGCGCACGCGCAATCAGCACCCGCCGGGTTTCGCCGGCCGACAATTCGGCAAATTGCCGGTCCACCAGCGGCAATGCGCGCGCCAGCGCCAGCGCTTCGCGCGCGCGTGCGCGCATGTCGTCGCTGATCTCGCGATGCGGCGGCACCACGTAGCTGGCGAAGAATCCCGATAGCACCGCACTTTCCACGTCCAGCCCGGGCATGTCGGCCAGATTGACGCTCAGATCGCCGGTGACGATGCCCAATTGCGAGCGCAGGCGATCCACCTGCCAGCGCGTTTGTCCCAGCACCTTCACTGCGGGCTGGCCGTCGGCGCGCGCCAGCGGGTACAGCTCGCGCGTGATCAGTTTGATGAAGGAGGATTTGCCGCAGCCGTTGGGCCCCAGGATTGCGGTGTGCTGCCCCAGCGCGATGCGTAGACACAGCGCACGCAGCACCCGCACCTGGCCGCGCATCACACTGGCCTGGTCGAGTTCGATCAGCGGGGTGGCGTTGGCAACAGCAGTGGAAATAGCAGCATTTTCGGTGGCAACAGTCATACGGGTGACAGCAGGCAGAAGTGGGGAAGGGGTCTGAACCGCTTTAGAAATGTAGGTGCAACCCTACGCAGCCGAAGGGTGAAGTTTGCCACGATCGCCCCCATCATGTCTGCATCAAATGGGGAGCGCTGCTGTGGAGATGCCGATGTTGTCCGACCCGATCATCGACCTTCTGACCTCCGGCGTGGCAGGGCTGGGCGTGTGGGGCATGCTGGCGGTGCTGCTGGTCTTCACCCAGCTCACCATCTTTGCAGTGACCTTGTACCTGCATCGCAGCCAGGCGCATCGCGGCGTGGATTTCCATCCGGCCATCGCGCATTTCTTCCGCTTCTGGACTTGGTTGACCACCTCGATGATCACCCGCGAATGGGTGGCGATCCATCGCAAGCATCACGCCAAGGTCGAGACCGAGGAAGACCCGCACAGTCCGCGGACCAAGGGCATTGCGCAGGTGTTCTGGCGCGGTGTGGAGTTGTGCCGCCAGGCACGGACGCAGCGCGCCGATATCGAACAGTACGGCAAGGGCGCGCCCAGCGACTGGATCGAGCGGCATCTGTACACGCCGCATGCCAATGCAGGCCCGATGGCGTTGCTGGTGATCAATTCGGTGTTGTTCGGATTGTCGGGGATTGCGTTGTGGGCGATCCAGATGGCGTGGATTCCGTTCTGGGCAGCGGGTGTGGTCAATGGTCTGGGCCACTGGTGGGGCTATCGCAAGTTCGAGTCGGCCGACACCTCCACCAACCTCACACCGTGGGCGCTGTGGATCGGCGGCGAAGAATTGCATAACAACCATCATGCCTTCCCGAGTTCGGCACGGTTTTCGATGCGGCGTTGGGAGCTGGACATCGGCTGGGTCGCGATTCGCGGGTTGCAGGCATTGGGCCTTGCCAAGGTATTGCGGGTGGCACCGTCACTGGATATTCGCCCCAATATCACCGTGCCCGATGCCGATACGCTCAAGGCGCTGCTGTCGCACCGGTTCCAGGCCATGACCGACTACCAGCGCAACGTGCTCAAGCCGACGTTGCGCGAAGAGGCGGCCGCCACCGGCGCCAAGCTGCGCGAGTTGCTGCCGCGCCGCCTGCGCAAGGGCCTGGTCGACGACGGCCGCTGGCTCAAGCCGGATGCGCGTGCACAGTTGCAGGCATGGGTGGCGCAGCGCCCGCGCATGCGCGCGCTGGTCGAGTACCGTGCGCGGCTGACGGCGGTGCTGGAAGCGCGCAGCCACGATGCGTCCGAACGGCTCCGGCAATTGCAGCAGTGGTGCCATGAGGCCGAGGCCAGCGGCAATGCCGCGTTGCAGGCGTATGCGGCGCGGCTCAAGGGGTATCCCGAGTGGTGCGTAACGCCGGCGGCAGGCGCGCTGGGGTGCGTGTACATCAGGCGCGTGGTGTGATCGCGCGGGCCTTGCTGGTCGTGGGGTTTGTTTCGCTGCCGGCGCTTGCCGCGCAGGCCCAGGTCCAGGACAGCCAGCAATATCTGCAGCGCATGGATACCGATGGCGATGGGCGGGTGAGCCTGGACGAATATCTGGCCTGGATGAGCTACGCCTTCGACCAACGCGATACCGATCACGATGGCGTGCTGCAAGGCGATGAACTGCCTGGTCGCCGTGGCAAGCCGATCACCCGCGCAGCGCATCGCGCCACCCTGATCGCGCGCTTCGCGCGGCAGGACGCCAATGGCGACGGCTACCTGAGTGCACGCGAATTGCTGGCGCCGCCACGCTGATGCACACCTTCGCGCGTGGCTGACGCTGCGTTCGGCAAGCTCGGCTGCATGTTCACTCTCGACCAAGTCAGCCGCCGCTACGGCCAGGCCATCGCACTGGACGCGGTCAGCCTCGATGTCGCCAGCGGCATCACGACCGCATTGATCGGCCCTAGCGGCGCCGGCAAATCCACCGTGCTGCGCATGCTGGTCGGGCTGGAGTGGCCCGACAGCGGCAAGGTCGCCTTCGATGGCACGCCGTTGCAGCGCGCCCACCTGCAGGCGCAACGGCAACGCATCGGCTACGTCATCCAGGAGGGCGGCTTGTTTCCGCATCTGGATGCGCGCAGGAACGTGAGCTTGCTGGCGCAGACGCTGGGCTGGACGCGGGAGCGCATCGATGCGCGTCTGGATGCCTTGTGCGCCCTGTGCCAATTGCCAACGGACTTGCTGGCGCGCTACCCGGCCGAGCTCTCCGGCGGCCAACGCCAGCGCGTGGGGCTGATTCGTGCATTGATGCTGGACCCGCCGGCCTTGCTGCTGGACGAACCCCTCGGCGCGCTCGATCCCATCGTGCGCTACGACTTGCAGGCGCAGATGCGCGAACTCTTCGCGCAGTTGGGCAAGACCGTGGTGCTGGTGACGCACGACGTGGCCGAAGCGGCCTATCTGGCCGACCACCTGGTGCTGATGCGTGCCGGCCGCATCGTGCAGCAAGGCACTGCGCGCGAGCTGCTGGAGCAGCCGGCCGATGCGTTCGTGCAGCGCTTTCTCACTGCCCAGCGCAGCATTGGCGATGCCGCATGATGGCGCGTGCGCTCATCGCTGCGGTGTTGCTGATCTGCAGTGTCGCCGCGCAGGCCGCGCAGGTCGCCATCGGTTCGAAGAACTTCACCGAAGCGGTAATTCTTGGCGAAATCGCCACCGCTGCCGGCAAGCGCGAGGGTATGGTCGTGCAGCACCGCGCGCAGCTCGGTGGCACGCGCATCCTGTGGCGCGCGCTGGAAACCGGGCAGATCGACGCCTATGCCGAATACACCGGTACGCTGGCGCAGGAATTGCTGCACATGCCCGCCGCCAGCCAGGCCGACCTGCGCGCGGCGCTGGACGCGCGTGGGCTGGCGATGACCGATTCGCTGGGGTTCCAGAACACCTACGCCTTCGGAATGAAGCGCGAACGTGCGCAGGCGTTGGGCATCGTCTCGTTGTCGGATCTTGCACGGCATCCCGCCCTCAAGATCGGTCTGAGCAATGAATTCATGCAGCGGGCCGATGGCTGGCCAGGCGTGAGTGCCGCATACGTGCTGCCGCAGGCCGCGACCGGGCTGGATCACGACCTGGCCTATCGCGCGTTGCAGAGCGGCGCCATCGACGTCACCGATCTGTACAGCACCGATGCAGAAATTCCGTACTACCAGTTGCAGGTGCTGCGCGACGACCGCCACTATTTCCCAGACTACCAGGTGATTTTTGTATATCGCAAGGATCTGGCGCAACGCGCGCCGGCGATGCTGCAGGCATTGCGGGGGCTGCAAGGCCGCATCGACGAAGCCACCATGCAGCGGCTCAATGCACAGGTCAAACGGGAGCGGCAGTCCGAAGCAGCGGTTGCGGCGCGCTGGTTGGGCGTGACACCGGCATCGGAAGCGGACTCGCGTGTGGAGCGTTTGCTGCGGCATACACGCGAGCATCTGGCGTTGGTCGGCATCTCGCTGGGTCTTGCGTTGCTGCTTGCGTTGCCGCTGGGCGTGTTGGCAGCGCGGCGTCCGCGTCTGGGGCAGGTGGTGTTGTCGTTGACCGGTGTGCTGCAGACGCTGCCGTCGCTGGCCGTGTTCGTCTTCATGATTCCGCTGTTCGGCATCGGTGCCAAGCCAGCGATTGCCGCGCTGTTTTTGTATAGCCTGCTGCCGATCGTGCGCAATACCCACGCCGGGCTGACCTCGATCCCACGCGAACTGCGCCAGACTGCGCACGCCATCGGATTGCCCGCGTGGACACGCCTGTGGCGGGTGGAACTGCCGCTGGCCCGCCGCACGATCGTGGCCGGCATCCAGACCGCGGCGGTGATCAACGTGGGCACCGCCACGCTGGGCGCGCTGATCGGTGCGGGCGGCTACGGCCAACCGATTCTCACCGGCATCCGCCTGGACGATATCGGCCTGATCTTGGAAGGCGCCATTCCCGCCGCCGTGCTTGCCCTGCTGGTGCAGGCCCTGTTCGAAGGACTGGAGCGTTGGGCAACGCCGCGTGGCTTGCGGATCAGCCAGCGCGGTTGAGCGGCAGTGCAAGCCTGTTCACGGCTACGCCAATGCGGTTCACGACCACATCAATGCGTCTGAGCGGACTGGCCGCGATGCGGCATTCCCGATGCGCCATGGCGCAGCCAGGTCTGCTCCTACACGCACCTGCGTGCCGTTTCATGCGCCTGGCAGCGCCTCAATCACCCGCGACAGCGCGTGTTCGGTGACGCTCAAATGCGGCGCAATCCGTAGACGCCCGTGCCGCCGGGGACAGATCACGCCGAGCGTGTTGAGGGTTGTCGCCACTGCGTCCAGCGTATCTGCCGATGGCTGCAGAGCGGTGAGATGCGCTGCGTGACCAGGCGTGCACCAGTTGCCCAGACCGCGCGCTTGCAAGGCCGTGTCCCATTGCGCGGTCAACTTGCCCAATGCGGCCGCGATGCGCGCCGGCTGCCACGCGTTGATCTGCTGCAATGCCACCGTGGCCATTGCGATCCGCAACGGATCGGTCACGCCGCCGGCATCGAATCGCCGCGCACCGCTGCGATAGTGCGGCGCAGTGGCAATCGGAAATTCCCAACTGCTGCCCGCATCGCGGCCGATCCAGTGTTCCTCGATCGGCACCCCGTGCGCACGCCACTGCGGTGCCACCCACAGCCACGCCAATCCCATCGGCCCGAGCAACCATTTGTGCCCGACGCTGACCACGAAATCTGGTTGCCAGCGTGGCAGATCGGGCGGCAACACCCCCAGGCTCTGGCTCAGGTCCAGCACCAGGGCCGCCCCGCGTGTCCGCACGGCGGCACTGATGCGGTCCAGATCCAGCATTCGCCCGTCCAGCCAGTACGCCTGCGGCAAGCTCGCAATCCGCAGTGCAGGCGTGTCGGCAATGGTCTGCAGCACCGCATCGGTCAAGCTGCCGCCAGCGGTCGTGGGCACCCCCACAAGATGCGCATTGGCTTCTGCACAGCGGCGCTGCCAGATCAACAGATTGGAAGGAAATTGTCCTTCCAGCACCAGCACTGCGTCGCCGGCTTGCAAGGGCAGGTTGCGCGCGGCCGTGGCCAGCCCGTGCGCGGCCGACGGCACCATGGCCACCGCATCGGCATCGCCGTCCAAGAGCGCGGCCGCAAGCCCGCGCAAATGCTCGATCTGCTGTAACCAGGTATCGAATGGCAACCGCCACGGTGCGGCCATCGCATCCACCGCGTGATGCGCCACCGTCTGTACGGCGCGCAACAACGGACCACGCGACGCTGCATCCAGATAGATGACCCCGGAAGGCAGCGCAAATGCCTGATGGCGCTGGTTCCAATCGAGGGGCGCAGCAAGCGTGCTGGACAGAGAAGGCGGAGTCATGCCCACAGCTTACCGCTGGCTGCCACGCTGCCGACACGGCACGTTAACGGGCGCTACCCAAGCATATAGCGATGTCTGCACTCTCTCCTCTGCTGGGCCACCGCCAGCAACAGCAGTTGACGCTGCTGGATCGCTACTCGCAGACCCGCGCGCTGAGCGACCGTCTTGCCGCACCCCTGAGCGCCGAAGACGCGATGGTGCAGAGCATGCCGGATGCCAGCCCCAGCAAATGGCATCTGGCGCACACCACCTGGTTTTTCGAACGCTTCGTGCTGCAGGCCGATCCGGCGTATCGCGTGTTCGAGCCGGCCTGGGATTTCCTGTTCAATAGCTACTACCAGAGCGTGGGGCCGATGCATGCGCGGGCCCGCCGCGGCGTGCTGTCGCGCCCCTCGTTGCAGCATGTACGCGACTACCGTGCTGCGGTCGATATGCAGATGCAGCAGCGCTTGCGCGAAGGCTTGCTCGATGCGCAGGCCTGCACTGTCGTGCAGCTCGGCATCCAGCACGAGCAGCAACACCAGGAGTTACTGCTGACCGATATCAAACACGCGCTGTGGAGCAATCCGTTGCAGCCGGTCTACCGTGACCTGCCCACGTCCCCTGCGGCCGTCGCCAGCCCGTTGCGCTGGCATGCGCGCGACGAGCAGATCGTCCAGATTGGCGCGCCCGCATGGCCACAAGCCGACAGCTTCGCCTACGACAACGAATCGCCGCGTCATCGCGTGCTGGTCGGTGCACATGCGTTGGCAAACCGTGTGGTCACCAATGGCGAGTTCCAGCAATTCATCGATGCCGGTGGTTACCGCAGCGCCGGTGCCTGGCTCAGCGATGGCTGGGCGACGGTGCAGGCGCAAGGTTGGCAGCATCCCTTGTATTGGGATGCCGATGGCCGCGAGTTCACGCTGGACGGTTGGCGCACGCGCGATCCGCATGCGCCGGCCTGCCACCTGAGCCTGTTCGAAGCCGATGCGTTCGCGCGCTGGGCCGGTGCGCGCCTTCCCACCGAAGCCGAGTGGGAGCAGGCCGCGACCGGCGTGCCGGTACACGGCAATTTTGTCGACACCGATGCGTTGCATCCGCGTGGCGCCGAAGCCGTGGACACCGGTATCCAGCAGCTGTTCGGCGATGTCTGGGAGTGGACCGGCAGCGCGTATCTGCCGTATCCAGGCTTTACCCCGTGGCCCGGATCGCTGGGTGAATACAACGGCAAATTCATGAATGCGCAATGGGTCCTGCGTGGTGGCAGTTGCGCCAGCCCGGCCAGCCACCTGCGTGCCAGTTACCGCAACTTTTTCCCCTCCGATGCGCGTTGGCAATTTGCCGGCGTGCGCCTTGCCAAGGATCTGCCTTGAACGCCGCCGCCCATGCCATGCAACGCGCGCACGCCGCGCTGACCGATCTGCGCCCGCAGCCGGACGACATCACCGCCGATGCCTTGGCGGGTCTGTCGCAAACGCCCAAGACGCTGCCGTCGAAATATTTCTACGATGCGCGCGGCTCGCAACTGTTCGAAGCCATTACGCAGCAGCCGGAGTATTACCTCACCAGGACCGAGCTGAGTTTGCTGGAAGCGAGCATGGGCTCGATCGCACAGGCGATCGGCGCTGGCGTGCATATGGTCGAATACGGCAGCGGCAGCGGCCGCAAGACTGAGTTGCTGCTGCAGGGCCTGCGCGATGTGGTGGCCTACACGCCGCTGGAAATCTCCCGGACCGCGCTGCTGGAAAGCACCGCGCGGCTGGCCCAGCAATTTCCGCAGATCCAGATGCTGCCGGTGTGCACCGACTTCACCAAGCCGCTGCGCCTGCCCGATGCGCAGCGCCCGGCGCGGCGGCACGTGGTGTTCTTCCCCGGCTCGACGCTCGGCAATTTCGCCGATGCTGCCGCGATCGAATTGCTGGACGCGATGCGCCAGACCATGGGTAGCGACGGTTGCGCCCTGATCGGTATCGATCTGGACAAGGACGCCGGGCTGATCGAAGCGGCCTACAACGACGCCGCCGGCGTCACCGCCGAGTTCACGCTGAATCTGCTGGCGCGGCTCAACCGCGAGATCGGGAGCGATTTCGATCTGGACGGCTTCCGTCACCACGCGGTGTATGTCCGTGAGCGCGGCCGCATCGAAACCTTCCTGATCAGCCAACGCGCGCAGCGCGTGCGGGTCGGCGGCAAGGACGTGGAATTTGCCGAAGGCGAAGCGATTCAGGTCGAATACAGCTGCAAATACACCGACGCGCGCTTTGCCGAACTGGCTGCCGCAGCCGGGCTCAAGGTCACTCACGGCTGGAACGATGCCAAGGATTGGTTCGGCCTGCGCCTGCTGCGCCCAGTGTGATCCTGCGGGCCAGGCATGCAGCCGCCCGATGATGCGCAGATTGCAGCGGTCATGCGGCACTTGCTTGCGCAACGTCGGCCCGAGCAATCGATCTGTCCCTCAGAAGTGGCGCGCGCCTTGAGCGATGACGCGGCGGTGTGGCGTGCCTTGATGCCGCAGGTGCGCGCGGTGGCCGCAGCTGCCGCATGCGCTGGTGTCGTGCGCGTCACCCAGCAAGGCAGAACGGTGCAACTGCCCGATGTTCGCGGACCGATTCGGCTGAGGCGCGGGCCGCAGTTCGATTGAGGTTGGCCTGCGTATAAGAGTGGTCATTGACGACGTCATGCTGGTGTATTGCTGATCGGATCATCTCGGCCTTTGCCTACCGAGCTCCCATGGACGGGTTTACGGCGTGTCCCGCGAGCGGTAAGGGCATCGCGCCCTCGAGGTCTTCGCGACAGCTGCGAGGTTCAGTCGAGATGGTCGATAGATGCACATGGTCTTGAATAAAGCAGCCAACCAACTGACTGGTGCTGTGTCCACGCCAAAGGACCTCGCAGCCGTCCCCGCTAAAACGATGTTGAGCGCTGCCTCAGGCCGCCTGCACCACATGTAACGCCTTGGGATTGCACCACTGCGCCAGCAGCGCCGCTTCGCGTGCCTTGGCTTCCTGCAGATGCGCATGCTTGACGTGGCCATAGCCGCGAATGTGTTCCGGAATGCTTGCGATCTGCGCGGCCAACCCAACGTTATCGGCATCCAGCCGTTCCAGCAGCATGTCCACGGTTGCACTGTAATCGGCAATCAGCTGACGCTCGCCACGCCGTTCTGCGCTGTAGCCGAAGACGTCGAGCTTGCCGCCACGCAGGAACTTCAACCGCGCCAGCAGCTTGAAGGCGGTGAACATCCACGGCCCGTACTCGCGTTTGATCAGGTTGCCGTGCGCGTCCTTTTTTGCCAGCAACGGCGGCGCCAGATGGAAGCGCAGCGTGTAGTCGCCCTCGAACTGCTGCTGCAACCGGCGCTGGAAATCGCCACGCGTATACAGCCGCGCCACCTCGTATTCGTCCTTGTAGGCCCTCAGCTTGAAGGCGTAACGGGCCACCGCCTCGGTCAGTGCGCTGCTGCCGGGCACGCGCTGCAGCTCGTGCGTGCGTACGCGCTCGACCAGGCTGCGATAACGTTGCGCGTAGGCGGCATCCTGGTAGTCGGTCAGGAACGCGACGCGTCGCGCGATGGCCTCGTCCAGCGAGTGCGCCAACTGCTCGTCGTCGAGCGGCGTGGCCGGTGCAGCGACCTCGCCATGCAGCGTGCTGCCATCGGTCTGTGCCAGCGCGCGCGGTGCGCCCTGGCCGCTGAGGTCGTGCTCTTCCCAGCTGCCTGGTCCGCGTGCAGACGGTGTCTCGCCATGCGGATGTGCAGGCGCGTCGGCATCGGCCAGACCCGCAGCGCGTTGCACCGCCGGCAGATCGATCGCCGCCAGACGCCCCCAGGCGAACGCCTGCTGATTCATCGCAACGGCGGCACCATTGAGTTCGATCGCGCGCATCAGCGCCGCATGCGACAGCGGCACCAATCCGTGCTGCCATGCGTAGCCGAGCACGAACAGATTGCTGGCGATGGCGTCGCCCAGCAGAGCGGTGGCCAACTGCGTGGCATCCAGCAACAACGGTTCCTGGCCACCGAGCGCAGTGCGCACACCGGCGATGATCTCGGCAGCGGGAAACTGCAGATCCGGCTGCGTGGTGAATGTGCCCGGCATGGCTTCGTAGGTGTTGAGCACCACCTGAGTGCGGCCATCGCGTACTTTGGACAGCGCCCAATAATCGTTGACCACCACCATGTCGCAGCCCAGCACCAGGTCTGCTTCGCCTGCCACGATGCGCACGGCGTGGATGTCGGCGGGCCGGCGTGCGATGCGGATATGCGTGGTCACCGCGCCGCCCTTTTGCGCCAGGCCGGTCTGGTCCAGCACCGTGGCGCCCTTGCCTTCCAGATGTCCGGCCATGCCCAGCAGCGCGCCGATGGTCACCACGCCGGTGCCGCCGACGCCGGTGATCAGGATATTCCAGGGCCGTTCCAGCGCGGTGCGCTTGGGCGGCTCGGGAAGCGTGTCCAGCAGCGTGCTGGCGTCGCGCCGCTTGCCCTTGCGCGGCGCACCGCCATGCACGGTGACAAAGCTCGGGCAAAAGCCCGAGATGCAGGAATAATCCTTGTTGCAGTTGGATTGGTCGATCTGGCGCTTGCGCCCGAATTCGGTTTCCTTCGGCAACACCGACACGCAAAAACTTTTCTCGCCGCAATCGCCGCAGCCTTCGCACACCAGCGAATTGATCATCACCCGCTTGCGCGGATCGATCAGCTTGCCGCGCTTGCGACGGCGGCGCTTTTCGGTGGCGCAGGTCTGGTCGAAGATTAGGATCGACACGCCCTTGACCGTGCGCAGGTGCTGCTGCACGGCATCCAGCTCACCACGATCGTGAAACGCGACCTCGGCAGGAAACAGGTCGCGTCGCCGCGTCCATTTGCCGATGTCGTCGCTGACCACCGCAATTTCATGGATGCCTTCGGCGCGCAGCTGATGCGCGATGTCCGGCACGGTGAGCGTGCCGTCCACCGGCTGGCCGCCGGTCATCGCCACCGCATCGTTGTAGAGGATCTTGTAGGTGATGTTGACGCCGGTGGCGACCGACTGCCGGATCGCAAGCGAGCCGCTATGGAAATACGTGCCATCGCCCAGGTTCTGGAACACGTGCGGGGTGTCGGTAAACGGCGCCTGCCCCGACCATGTGACGCCTTCGCCGCCCATATGGGTGAAGGTGTCGGTGGCGCGGTTCATCCAGGTCACCATGTAGTGGCAACCGATGCCGCCCAGCGCGCGCGAGCCTTCCGGCACGGCGGTGGAGGTGTTGTGCGGGCAGCCGGAGCAGTAATGCGGCACGCGCGGGAATTGCGCGCGCGGCAAGGCCATTTCCGCTTCCTTGGCGTCCATCCAGCGCAGCCGCTGCTGGATCGAATCGGTATTGATCGTGCTCGATTGCAGCAGGCGCAGGATGCGCCTGCCGATCACCGCCGCGATGGTGGCCGGTGTCAGTTCGCCGGTGGACGGCAGAATCCACGCGCCCTGCTCATCGTACTTGCCGACAATGCTCGGCCTCGCACCGGCGCTGGCCGGCCAGTTGTAGAACAGCTCCTTCATCTGGCGCTCGATGAAGGCCTTTTTCTCTTCCACCACCAAAATATCTTCAAGCCCCTGCGCGAACGCGCTGATCCCCACCGGCTCCAGCGGCCAGGTCATGCCGACCTTGTAGACGCGGATACCGATCTGCGCGCAGGCCTGCGCATCCAGGCCCAGGTATTCCAGCGCCTGCAGCACGTCCAGGTAGCTCTTGCCGGTGGTGACGATGCCCAAGCGTGCGTGCGGCGAATCCAGCACCACCTTGTCGATGCGGTTTGCGCGCGCAAAGGCCTGCGCGGCGGCAATCGCATAGCGATGCAGGCGCATCTCCTGATCCACCGGCGGGTCCGGCCAGCGGATGCTCAAACCGCCTGGCGGTAGCGCGAAATCTTCTGGCAGCACGATGGTGCGTGCGAACGGGTCCACATCCACCGAGGCGGACGATTCCACCGTTTCGGCAATCGTCTTGAAGCCGATCCAGCGCCCGGTGTAGCGGCTCATCGCCCAGCCCAGCAGGCCCATCTCCAGAATGTCCTGCACCCCGGCCGGGTTGAGGATGGGCATCATCGCGCTGACGAATTCGTCTTCCGACCCGTGCGGCAGGGTCGAGCTGCGGCAGGCATGGTCGTCGGCGGCCAGCGCCAGCACGCCGCCAAACGGCGAAGTGCCGGCGGCATTGCCGTGCTTGAACACGTCGCCGCTGCGGTCCACGCCCGGCCCCTTGCCGTACCACATGCCGTAAACGCCCTGCACTTTCGCGCCGGGGAACAGGTTGGTCTGCTGGGTGCCCCACACCATGGTGGCGGCAAGGTCCTCGTTCAGGCCTGGAGTGAAGGTGACCTTGGCCGCGTCCAGGTGTTTGCGCGCCCGCCACAGTTCCAGGTCCAGCCCGCCTAGCGGGCTGCCGCGGTAGCCACTGATGAAGCCGGCGGTATTGAGCCCGGCGGCGTCATCGCGCAGGCGCTGCAGCAGCGGTAGCCGCACCAGTGCCTGCACACCGGACAGGTAGATGCGCCCATCGGTGCGCGTGTACTTGTGGTCCAGCGTGTAGTCCGCATCCACCCGGCCGAGCTCCGGCGTGTTGGCAGAGTCGGGAGAAGAAAGCGCAGCAGTACTGGTCATGGCGTGCCCGGAAAGGGTGGCTGGGCCCCGGTGCATGTCATTTGAAACTATCTGACGCACCCGACGGATTCCAAAACGGCGGTGCGAAGTGTAACAGTCAGCTTTTCCGCACCTGTCCCTGTGCGGATGCGCAGCCGACGCGCTGTGGGTAGCATGGGGGGATGGGAGGGGGGCGTTTGCTGTCAGGGGAAAACACAGTGAAAAGGAAATACGCGTGGGCCGCTCTGGCTCTGCTCGGAGGGGTGTGGTCGTTGGCGCAGGCGCAGAGCTTGCCCAAGCCCAAGGAGTTCTATTTCGACGAAGACCGAGGTACCACCAAGGCCGTGGTGGCCGTACAGGGCCAGGGCGATGCAGTCGTCGACCGGCTGGCGGCGATGGTGCAACGTGACGCCCGCGCGGCCGATCCGCGCGCGCAGTTGGCGGCGCTGGCCTACGCCGGTGGGCGCACCCAGTTGGGCGGTGAGTTGTATCAGGGCGCGCTGGCACTGGTTTCCAACGGCAGCCAGCAGTACCGGGCCATCACCTGGAACTATGGGTGGGACCTGCTGCGTGCCGACCAGCCCGACAAGGCGCTGCAGCAATGGGCCAACCTGGCCAACGGTCGTCCGGCCACGCCGGAATGGCTGCCAACCACGGCTGCACTGGCGCTCTGGCGCGCCGGGCGCACGCAGGAGGCGGTCGAGTGGTATGCGGCAGCCGTGCGCACCTGGCCGGACCGTTGGAGCAGCACCGCCAGCTACGCCAGCCTGTTGCCGGAATGGCGTGAAGCAGAGCGCGCCAGCCAGGCCGAGATCTTCGCAGCCTGGCAGGCCAATCCGCCAGCGTTTCCGTAAGTGCCTGGCCGCGCTGCGGGGGCTCCTGCGGCGCGGGTGGTGAGTGGATCGACGGGCTGCCGCCATTTGCCGATAAACCGGGCGCCATCTGGTGCGCCGGCCCGCCGCTTCCTTGAAACCACGACGTCTGACGTTGATTCCGTTAGCTCAGTGAAAGGCTGATCAGGTCTGCGCCTGATCGCCATCACGGCTTAGGGCAACGCTGATCAAGCCCCGTTCCCGCGTTTCGCGGGAGGTTGGATGCACATAGACGATGGGGCGCGTAGATCGCTTTGCCCATTCAGGGCAATCCCGGTGATCGAGGCCTCTGTTGGGAGGCCTCTGTGCTTCATGTGGGCAAC
>NZ_JFAQ01000172.1 GCF_001304695.1 Xanthomonas axonopodis | reverse complement strand
GAGGCCGGGCATGCCCACACCACCCTCGATACCGGCGGCGGTCGTGCTGCAACCGAAGTCCAGGGAGCACGTTGGTTGAATGTGGTGCTGGGCAATGTCAAACGTGCCATCAGCGGCACCTACCATGCGGTGGGTCAAGCCAAATATGCGCGGCGCTACTTGGCCGAAGCGGCCTATCGATTCAACCGCCGATTTCCTCTGGAGCAGATGCTGCCGCGACTGGCGACGGCGCTGATGCGCTGTAAAGCTTGCCCAGAGCGCGTTTTGCGCATGGCAAGCAACTTTCATGGCTGAGGGATAGGGCTAATCAGGATGCGGAAACGCCAACGCAGACGGATATCGGTTATTCGGAGATCTGATTCAGAAAGATAATATAGAAAGTTATTTAATGCTGCCCGAAATGGTTTATTTTAGATTTTAGGAGCGAGGCGGAAAAGTATATTTTTCTAGATTATGTTGGATGTCAGTCTTAGCTGGCGTCGTGGTTCCGGGGCATTCCGCCACAGCTTCCGATGGCCGGTGCCCTGGCGGTGAACGTGAACCAGCGCGTCTGACCTGGATGCCGGTGTCGGAAGAACTCGGGACGGTTCGATGCGAGGTCGCTACGGTCGAGATGGCAGGCGTGAGCAGGTACCGGCAGACTGAGCTGCATGCAGTGCGAATTGTCTCCGCCGGGAGTGCTGTACGGCCTGAACGCTGGTTGCGGTCTTGGGGCGGTGCAGGTCTGCGACGCGGGCCTTGCCCAGGTCGTTGCAGAGGACGTGTCCACCACAGCCTGGCATAAGGCGCGCGCCCCTGGCACGCATGGGCGCGATCTCGTATGTTGACTAGCTTGCCCACTTCTCCGGTGCCGTGCCCATGTCTGACCCGTCCGCGCCCGATCATCTGCAACGCAGCCTGTTCAATCGCCACCTGCAGTTGATCGCCATCGGCGGGGCGATCGGTACCGGCCTATTCATGGGCTCTGGCAAGACGATCAGTCTGGCCGGGCCGTCAATTCTGTTCGTTTATCTCATCATTGGCGCGATGCTGTTCTTCGTGATGCGCGCGATGGGCGAACTGCTGCTGTCCAATCTGGAATACAAGTCGTTCATCGACTTTTCCACCGATTTGCTCGGCCCCTGGGCTGGATTCTTCTGCGGCTGGACGTACTGGTTTTGCTGGGTCATCACCGCCATTGCCGATGTCATCGCGATTGCGGCCTATGCGCAGTTCTGGTTTCCAGGATTGGTGCCGTGGATTCCGGCCATCTTGTGCGTGTTGTTGCTGCTGAGCCTGAATCTGGTCACGGTGAAGTTGTTCGGCGAAATGGAATTCTGGTTTGCGCTGATCAAGATCATCGCCATTGCCGCGTTGATCATTACCGGTGCCGGCCTGGTGGTGTGGGGATTCCGCTCACCGTCGGGCAACGTGGCTTCGCTGTCGAATCTGTGGAACGACGGCGGCATGTTCCCCATGGGCATCGGCGGGTTCTTTGCCGGCTTTCAGATCGCGGTGTTCGCCTTCGTCGGCATCGAGCTGGTCGGCACCACTGCTGCAGAAACCGCCGACCCGCGGCGCAATCTGCCCAAGGCGATCAACTCGATTCCGGTGCGCATCTTGATTTTCTACGTGCTTGCGCTGATCGCGATCATGGCGGTGACGCCGTGGCGGCAGGTGGTGGCCGACAAGAGCCCGTTCGTAGAGTTGTTCGTGCTGGCCGGCGTGCCGGCGGCGGCCAGCCTGATCAACTTCGTGGTACTGACCTCGGCCACCTCGTCGGCCAATAGCGGCATCTTTTCCACCAGCCGCATGCTCTACGGCCTGGCTGAAGAACAACATGCGCCGAAGGGCTTTGCCAAGCTGTCGCGTGCGGCAGTTCCGGCGTGCGGCCTGCTGTTTTCCTGCCTGTGCCTGCTGCTGGGCGCGATGCTGGTGTATCTGATTCCCAACCTGGTCACGGCGTTCACGCTGGTCACCACACTGTCGGCGGTGCTTTTCATGTTCGTGTGGTCGCTGATCCTGTGCGCCTACATCGCCTACCGCCGCAAGCGCCCGGAGCAGCACGCCGCCTCGGCGTTCAAGATGCCCGGCGGTGTGCTGATGTGCTACGTGTGCCTGGCTTTCTTCGCCTTCGTCATCGTGCTGCTGACCCTGCAGGACGACACGCGTCAGGCATTGCTGGCCAGCCCGGTGTGGTTCCTGCTGCTGGCCATTGGCTATGCTGTCAAACGCCACGAAAACCCACTGCGCTGAGCGGTCTGCGCGGCACGCATCCGGTGTGCAGCGTGCGGCGGTGACCGCACGCTGCGAGCTGTCATGTCGATGCGCGTGTACGGTGGATCATTCACCGTTCGGGTCAGAATGCGTTCCTGCCGCTTCCTCTGCCGGGCGCGGCGGCGGCGCCGCCGCGCCGGCGGGCAGACGCTGCAACGGGATCTGTTTCTTTTCTTTCCATTCCGGCGTGACCGGTAGACCGTAGTTCTGGAAGAGCTTGGCGACGTTTTCGAGATGCTGCTTCGTGCGGTCGGCATATTCGCTGAATCGCCCCGAGTCGTTATCGATGCAGAGCTCGCCGTCCGGGTTGTGGTACAGGGTACCGCTGAGGCGCGCTTCGGGTAGCATGCGATTTTCCTGCCAGGGAGTCTTGTCCCATGGCTGGCCGCCCACGAGCGTGACATGGCCTTGCGCGTATGGCTGTTTCTTTTTTCGCGCCTGCTTGCTTGTCATCGGCTCGTCCAGGATCACGCCAGGATGCCCTTCGCCGATGACCAGGCTTCCATTACTGGCGATGTTCCATTTGTACTCCACTTTCTTGTCGCGCAGATCGTCCAGGCGCAGCCGCTGAGCCAGTGGCGTCAGGGACGGAGCGCCGCTTTCAGTCTGTTCGTGGAACGTCGGGGTGCTCCTGATGCGATCAATGGCGTCCTCGCTCAGCCCGAGATCGTTGGATAGCTTGGCTGGATCGAGACGATGCGGCATCTGCAGCGCCGGAGCGGTCGAGACGAACAGGCGTGTTGAATTGATCTTGATGTGCGCTTGGCCGCCAGCGGGCGTTTCTATTTCCTGAGACTGGATCGGCGTCCGGTGGACACCTCCTTCCAACTGCTTTCCGCGCGCGGGCTGGGTGCTGCCGAACAGCGCATCAAGATGGCTGTTGTCTGCGACGAACGCCGGCGATCGCGCCTTGGCTGATGCGCTCCGGCGCAATGGAGGCAGCTCACGAAGCTGGGCGTGGCCGCGGAGTTGGATGTCGTCGCACACAGATGGGGCATGCCGCGGATCAACATGACCAATATGCTCGTGTAGCTCGCGAGACGCCGAGCCGGAGATTTTCATGCGCGTACTCCTGGAATGCGTGAGCGGAAAATGTACGGCAGCCAGAACGTGCATACCGCTCACAGCAGAATCGATGTGCGATTTGGCGAAAGTTCGTCCTGCCTGGCAGAAACAGCACGGCAATCGCATGCGTGACCAGGCACGCCGTCGCCCCTGTCGCCGATGGGCATGTGCCGGCGTTGACGCCATGGTGGACGCGGAGGATGCTTGGGCTCTTTCATCTCACAGTCGATGCATGATCACGATCCACCCGATTGCCGGAACCCGGCACACCCCAGGTTGCTGGGTCGACCTGTGCCAGCCCAGCCCGCAAGAGCTGGCGCAAGCCGCTGAGAAAGTGGGGTTTGCCTTGCCCGATCGTGCGGCGATTGGCGAGATCGAATTCAGTAGCCGGGTGCGTCGCCAGGGCGATGTGTTGTTTCTCAATGTGCCGCGTTTCCAGGACGAGGACGGCCCCACCGCTCCGTTGGGGTTCGCGCTGTCGCCCACCATCCTGGTGACCTTGCGCGAGCAGCGCATCGGCTCGTTGGAGGCCCTGACCGCCCGGCTGGAACACGAGCCCTGCCACAGCCCGGACGATTTGCTGCTACGCATGTTCGACCAGCTGGTCGGGCGTCTGGCGGACCGGCTCGAGGCGCTGGAAGCGGCGGTCACCGAGACCACGCGGCAAGTGTTCGACAGCCCGCACAAGACCAAGGGCCTGGAGCGCATGTTGCACCAGGTCGGCGACATGGGCCGCCAGCTTGGCGGCCTGCACAACGCCGGGCAAGGCATGCTGCGTCTGGTCACTTATCTGGATGGTGCCGCCCCGGACTGGTTCGGTGCCGATGCAGCCAAACGCATCACCCTGCTGCACAAGGATCTGACCACCTTGAGCGAATTCCAGCAGCACATGGACGACCGCATCGAGTTCCTGCTCGACAGCGTGCTGGGCATGATCAACATGGACCAGAACAACGTGATGAAGGTGATGGCGGTGGCATCGGTCGTCGGGATCCCGCCCACCGTACTGGTCGGTATCTGGGGCATGAACTTCTCTTATATGCCCGAGCTCAAGGGGCACGACCACTACTTCTGGGCGCTTGGCATCATCGCGCTGAGCGTGGTGGTGCCGCTGGCCTGGTTTCGCAAGCGTGGTTGGGTGTAATGCGCTTTATGCCGGTGAGATGAGGTGCTTGGGTGTGAGCGATACGTGCGTCGTTTTACAAGTGGCCAAGCCTCGGGAAGCGGCCTGTGAGGCGTTGAGTCTGCTTTGTGCATGGACTGCGCGTCACTTGGTGTTTCGCATGTCTTCGACGGTGTTGCTCGCTTCAATGGGGTGATGTGCTCACACGCGTTGCGCGTGCGACGCTGGATGAGGGTGCGTTGCAAGGCTGTGTTGGCGCTGTGTCGAAGGCTGCCCCATCCGCCCTTCGGGCACCTTCCCCCGCCATGCGGAGGAAGGGATGCTGATCGTTTGGTTTGAGGGGTATCGTACGGTCGCGCAGCGCGTCGACGGGTATCAGGTATCAGCGTAATCAGCTGCGCCAATCCCCAATCCCAGCCATCAGCCCTTGGACTGCTGGAAGCTGGCTTCTTCGTAAGGCTGCACCACCACCCAGCCTTCGCCGGCAAAACGCATCTGCAGGCTTTCGCCCGAGCCGCGGCCGAACAGTGTGCCGATCGAGACGTCGGTGACCAGTTCCGGCGTCAGCGTGCCTGACCAGGCGACGGTGTAATGACCCACTGAAACTCTGCTCAGGTGTTAGCTTTCAGAGGAGACATCGATGAGTGCAGTGATGGACGAAGAACAGATCAAGCGCTGGACGGCCCGGGGCAAGTCGGCGCTAGTGCTGGAGATCATCCAGGGCAAGACGACGGTGGCGTTGGCCAGCCGGCAGTTCGACCTGACGCCCAATGAAATCGAAGGCTGTGTCGAGGAAGGTAAGCGCGGCCTGGAGAACGCGCTGCGGGCCAAGCCCGAAGACGTGCGCGAGCAGTACGAGCGCCAGCTCAAGGAGCTGCAGGAAGCCTACGGCCAAGCCATGCTGGAACTG
>NZ_JFAQ01000171.1 GCF_001304695.1 Xanthomonas axonopodis | reverse complement strand
ATGCTGCCGCGGCTGGCGACGGCGCTGATGCGCTGTAAACCTTGCCCAGAGCGCGTTTTGCGCATGGCGAGCAACTTTCATGGCTGGGGGATAGGGCTAATCAGGTAGAAAAAAGCCCTCGGCAGTGGTTCCGCTCGGGGCTTTTGTCTCGCTCAGGGCCGTGTCATTGGCACGCAAAGAGGAGGAGGCTGCAAGGCAAATAGGGTCAAGTTCGCTCAGAAAGTCAACCTCACCCCATTTTCGATAACTCAGGATAACTCCTTCGCAAAGAACGTCGTCGCTTCTCGCAAAAAATCCCGTTCCTACGCCACCTGACGTATCTATGGGCTTCGAAATGCGCGATCACATCAAGAATTCTCAGATGGGTCTCAGTTGCTGGAGTCGACCAGTTGCCGCGCGTGCCGAGGAGCTTCCCGCGACCATCCAACTTGTCGAGTGACCATGACCACCACCGCTTTTTGGACCCTGGCCGATTGGCAATCCGCGTATGCGCAGGGCGCCGCTCCTGCCGAACTGCTGTCTTACCTCATCGCCGGCTTACCGCAAGGTGATGTCGCCTGGATTTCCCGGCTCTCCCTGGACGGCCTGCAGTCGCGGCTTGCCGGACTTGCCCAACAACTGATGTCGGTTGGCGGCGACCTATCTAAGCTGCCCCTCTATGGCGTGCCCTTCGCCGCGAAGGACAACATCGATGTCGTGGGGTTGCCCACGACCTGTGCTTGCCCGGAGTTCGCCTACCAGCCGACGCACAACGCCACCGTGATCGATCGGCTTGAAGCCGCTGGCGCGGTGGTCATCGGTAAGACCAACCTTGACCAGTTCGCCACCGGCCTGGTGGGCACGCGCTCGCCCTATGGCCCGGTGCCAAATGCCTTCAAAGCCGAGTACATCAGTGGTGGATCCAGTTCGGGCTCGGCCTCCGTGGTGGCCCGTGGTCTCGTGCCGTTTGCGCTGGGCACGGATACCGCCGGCTCCGGCCGCGTGCCGGCCGGCCACAACAACCTGGTAGGCCTGAAGCCTACACGCGGAATGGTCAGCAACAGCGGACTGGTGCCTGCCTGCCGCACGCTGGATTGCATCACGGTGCTGGCACTGAGCGTAGATGACGCCGATGCAGCGCTGCGCGCGATGGGCGGCTTCGATGCCTCCGATGCGTATTCGCGTCAGGCACCGGTCCGTCCTGCCAGCTGGCCCGCCAAGCCCGTGCTGGGCATTCCCGCCTCGCCCGACTGGTTTGGCGACATCCAGGCCGAGCGCGTCTACACCGATGCGCTGCGACGGTTGGAAACCATCGGCGTGGAACTGAAGCTGATCGACTTCGCGCCGCTGTTCGAGGTCGCTGCGCTGCTCTACGAAGGCCCCTGGGTGGGCGAACGCTATGCCGCCATTGAGGAGCTGATGAACGCCAAGCCAGAAGTCGTGCACCCGGTGGTGCGCGACATCGTCCAAAAGGCGACGAACTTCAGCGCGGTGGACGCCTACAAGGCCGAGTACCGCCGCATGGCGCTGGCACGCAAGGCCGAAGCTCTAATGCAGGGCCTGGACGGTCTGCTGGTGCCCACCGCGCCCAGCATCTACACCATTGAGCAGGTGCTGGCCGACCCGGTGACGATGAACGCGCGCATGGGCGTCTACACAAACTTCGTGAACCTACTGGACTTTAGCGCCATTGCGCTGCCGGCTGGCATGCGCGCCGATGGGTTGCCGGCAGGCATCACGCTGATCGCACCGGCTTGGCACGAGGCGCGGCTGGTCGCGTTCGGTCGGCGCTGGCAGGCGGCAGCGCCTTGGAAGCGCGGTGCTTCGCAGCAGAAGCTGCCACCGGTCGATGTGCCAGCCGCCCCAAGCCTCGATGGCCAAGTCATCGTCGCGGTCGTCGGCGCGCACCTATCGGGCATGCCTCTGAACGGGCAGCTCACCGAGCGCGGCGCCACGCTGCTGGAGAGCACGCACACCTCGGCGGCGTATCGCCTCTATGCCCTGCCCGGTACCGTGCCGCCCAAGCCGGGGCTGCTGCGCGCGGGCGAAGGCGCGCCCATCGCGGTCGAACTGTGGGCCATGCCGGTCGAGCGCTATGGCTCCTTCGTCGCCTTGATCCCATCGCCCTTGGGTATTGGCAGCCTGGATCTGATCGATGGCCGCACGGTCCAGGGTTTCGTTTGCGAGTCCTGGGCCACACGGGGGGCGGAGGACATTACTGCGCTAGGCGGTTGGCGTGCCTACGTCACCCGGAAGAACTAGACCATCGCGCCCGAACTTCACCTACCCATTCGCAGTGGGCTCCGGTCGGAGGCCAAGCCGCTGCATCGCCCGGAGCACGCCATATGTTCAAGAAGGTCCTCATCGCCAATCGTGGGGAGATCGCGGTGCGCATCGCGCGCACGCTCAAGAAGATGGGGGTGACGTCGGTCGCGGTGTATTCCGACGCTGACCATGACAGCCTGCACGTGAGCGTCGCCGACGAAGCTGTGGCTCTGAACAGCGGCGGCGGCAGCAGCGCCGCCGAGACCTACTTGCGTGGCGATCGCATCCTGGAGATTGCCCGGAAGACCGGTGCCGGTGCCGTCATCCCCGGCTATGGCTTTCTGTCCGAAAACACCGAGTTCGCCGAGCAATGTGCGCAGGCCGATGTCGTCTTCGTCGGCCCCACACCCGAGCAAGTGCGCCGCTTTGGCCTTAAGCACACCGCGCGCGCGATCGCCGAGGCCGCTGGCGTGCCGCTGACACCTGGCACCGGCCTGCTGCAAAGTCTGGACGATGCGAAAGTCGCTGCACAGCGCATCGGGTATCCCGTCATGCTCAAGAGCACGGCCGGCGGCGGTGGCATCGGTCTCTCGCGCTGCGATAACGCAGCCGAACTGGCCACGGCCTATGATTCGGTGCAGCGCTTTGGCCAGAACTTCTTCAAGGACAGCGGCGTCTTCATCGAACGTTTCGTTGCCAATGCGCGCCATGTCGAAGTGCAGATCTTCGGCGACGGCAAGGGCCGCGTTGTGGCGCTGGGCGAGCGCGACTGCTCGCTGCAGCGGCGGCACCAGAAGGTGGTTGAGGAAACACCTGCGCCGCACCTGCCGGACGCGACCCGCGCCGCCTTGCTGGACGCCGCCGTCAAGCTGGGCGAAGCGGTGAACTATGTCTCGGCCGGCACGGTGGAATTCATTTATGACGCTGCGCGCGATGCCTTCTACTTTCTTGAGGTCAACACGCGCCTGCAGGTCGAGCATCCCATCACCGAGGCGGTCACCGGGCTGGATCTGGTCGAATGGATGGTACGCATTGCCGCTGGCGAGCCGCCATCCTTCGACGATCTGCCCACACCGCAGGGCGCTGCCATCGAAGTGCGCGTCTATGCCGAGAACCCGGTGCGCGGCTTTCAGCCTGCGCCTGGCGTACTGACCGATGTTCAGTTCCCCGAAGGCGTGCGCGTGGACACATGGGTGCAGACCGGCACCGAGGTGTCTGCCAACTATGATCCACTGATCGCCAAGGTCATCGCCTACGGCTCAGACCGTGAGCAAGCCCGCCAGAAGTTGCTGATGGCGCTTGAGTTGACGCGCCTGGACGGCAGCGCCACCAACCTGGACTACCTGCGCAGCATCCTGCAAAGCAGGGAATTTTCGGCCGGGACGGTGTCCACTTCGTTGCTGGACCGCTACGACTATGTCTCGCCCGTGGTCGAGGTGCTGGAATCGGGGACCTACACTACGGTGCAGGATTACCCTGGGCGTACCGGCTATTGGGACATCGGCGTGCCGCCCTCCGGACCGATGGACGACTACGCCTTTCGCCTGGCCAACCGCATCGTCGGCAACCACGAGAGCGCTGCCGGCCTGGAATGCACGCTGCAAGGGCCGACACTCAAGTTCCATGGCGATGCGGTGATCGCGCTCACCGGCGCGCCGGCACTGGCGACACTGGACGACGGTGAACCGCTGCCCTGGTGGAAGCCCATCGCAGTGCGCGCCGGCCAGGTGCTGCGCATCGCCAAGGCCAGCAGCGGTTGCCGCAGCTACATCGCGATCCGGCGTGGCATCGATGTGCCCGAGTACCTGGGCAGCAAATCCACCTTCGTGCTCGGCCAGTTCGGCGGCCATGCCGGGCGTACGCTGCGCGTGGGCGATGTGCTGCCCATCAGCCGGCCCGAGCTGGCGGTCTGCGCCACGCCAGCGCCGGCCTGCGTGCCGGCCACGCCACCGCACGAACTGGTGCCCAGCTACGGCAAGCACTGGGACATCGGCGTGCTGTACGGCCCGCACGGCGCGCCGGACTTCTTCAGCGAAGACAGCATCGCCAGCTTTTTCACCACCGACTACCAGGTGCACTACAACTCCAACCGCCTGGGCGTGCGGCTGGTGGGTCCCAAGCCCAAGTGGACGCGCAGCGACGGCGGCGAGGCCGGGCTGCATCCATCGAATGTGCACGACTGCGTGTATGCCATCGGCAGCATCAACTTCACCGGCGATACGCCGGTGATCCTGACCTGCGATGGCCCCAGCCTGGGCGGCTTCGTGTGCCCCGCGACCATCGTCAAGGCCGAGCTCTGGAAGGTGGGCCAGGTCAAGCCGGGCGACACCATCCGTTTCAGGCGCATGGGCTTCGATGAAGCCCTGGCGCTGGAGAAGGCGCAGGACGAGGCCATCCGCCTGCTGCGCCCGCTGCCGGACCTGCCAGCGCTGGGTCTTCCCGCTGCACCGGCGACGGTTTCCGAATGCGTGCTGGCCGAGCTGCCTGCCGAAGGCGAACGCCCGGCCGTGGCCTACCGGCAGGCTGGAGACAAGTACATCCTGCTCGAATACGGCCCTAACGTGCTCGACCTTCGGCTGCGGCTGCGCGTCCATCTGCTCATGGAAGCGCTCAAGGCCGCGAAGCTGGACGGCGTACATGAGCTTTCGCCCGGCGTGCGCTCTGTGCAAATCCACTACGACAGCCGCGTCATCGCGCAGTCGGTGCTGGTCGAACGCCTGATCGCCTTGGAAATGCAATTGCCCAGCGTGGAGGGTCTTCAGGTCCCGAGCCGCATCGTGCATCTACCCATGGCCTTCGAGGATTCGGCCACGCTGGGCGCGGTCACACGCTACATCGAAACGGTGAAGGGCGACGCCCCCTGGCTGCCCAACAACGTGGACTTCATCCAGCGCATCAACGGCCTGGACAGCCGCGAGGATGTTCGCACGACGGTTTTTGAAGCCAGTTACATGGTGATGGGCCTGGGCGACGTGTACCTGGGCGCGCCCTGTGCCGTGCCGCTGGACCCGCGCCATCGGCTGCTCACGTCCAAGTACAACCCGGCACGCACCTTCACGGCTGAAGGCACGGTGGGCATTGGCGGCGTGTACATGTGCATCTATGGCATGGACTCGCCCGGCGGCTACCAGCTTGTGGGCCGTACGGTGCCGATCTGGAATAAGTTCCTGAGAAACCGCCAGTTCGGCGCGGAGCCCTGGCTGCTGCGCTTCTTCGACCGGGTGCGCTTCTATCCAGTGACCGAAGTTGAACTGGATCGGTTCCGGGCCGACTTCCGTGCCGGCCGCACGCACATCAAAGTCGAAGATGCCGTGTTTGATCTGGCCGAGCACGAGCGGCTGTTAGCTCAAGACGCAAGCAGTATCGAAGCATTCCGGGAGCGGCAGCAGGCCGCCTACGCCACCGAAGTGGCGCTGTGGCAGAACGACCCCAAGGTGGACGCGGTGGAGGATGCCGAGGAGGCAGTCATGCAGGCTGTCCACGGAAGCGCGGTGGTGGCCGACATGTGGGGCAATGTGTGGAAGGTTCTTGTCGACGTCGGACAGGAAGTCCAGATCGGCGAACCGCTGGTGATCCTGGAAGCCATGAAGATGGAGTTCCAGGTAGCCGCACGTCAGGCAGGAACGATCGCGGCCTTGCATTGCAAGGCGGGCAAGCCTGTCGCCGCGGGAGACGCGTTGGTGGTGATTCGACCGCACCCTGTGGCTGCGACTGTGCCTCACGCGTGACGGGGCGGCGCCGCGGTCGGTATGCCTGTGACGTCGCCAATAGCAGGGGAGCGCCAGTGCTCCCTAGCGGAGAGCTTCTTCGGCCAGCCCGAACGCGAGAGGATCGGGCGACGCTTCTCTATTGCCCAGGGGCGCCGTCCGCGCAGAGGTGCTCGATTACATCGGGATGTTCAACACTCCCGACGCCACCCTGGTTCAATTAGCGACCTGTTTCATGAGAGTTTGAACGGCGCTACGCGCAACGAGGGCCTTGAGTGTCTACAGAACCCTGAGCGTATCAGGTCAAGTTCATTCAGAAAGTCGACCTGACCCCGTTTCCCGGTAAGATGAAAGCCACTCGGTAGTGGTGCTGCGTGGGGCTTTTGTCTTGCCCCGGCCCGCGTTGTTGGTATGCAAGGTGGAGGCTGCAAGGGACATAGGGTCACGTTTACTCAGAAAGTCAAGCCGACCCGTTTTTGCACTTGAAAAGTCAACCTGACTCTGTTTCTGAAGCCGGACCCGGCATGGAACATCGCCGACAGCGATTGGCAGTTGTTGGCGGGCCTGGCCGAGGCAACGTTGATGCAGGCAGCGGAGGGAGCGATCCGCAGAGCGGCTGGCAGCTACCACGGACGTGATGTGCGCAGGACGGTACGCAAGCGCGTTGACCGGCTTGCAAGTCAATTGGCGAATCGGCAAAATTCCGTATAACGCGAAGTAGCAACTCGCAACAAGCTAGGCCAAGCGCCGGGCTTTTTTGTTTCCGGAAGATTCCTTGACGGCCATCGCCTCCGAGCAGGCCGACGGCCGCAGTGTCCTTGCTTTTCACGACATACATGCATAGCGCATTATAGATTTATGGGGATCTCAGTTGAGAGTTGTCCATACATGGCGTGATGCTATGAGTTGCATACTGCACCTGATCTGGGGGCCGACCTGTAGCGGTAAAACCGAGGTCGCCGTGGCGCTGGCAGAGCAAACCGGATGGCCGGTTATCGCGCTCGACCGAGTTCAGTGCTGCCCGGAAATATCCACGTGTAGCGGACGCCCGCTACCGGCTGAACTGCGCGGTACGCGCAGGATCTATCTGACCTCGCGCGCGGTTCGCGAAGGCATTATCCCCGCGGATGAGGCGCACGCATTGTTGGTTGATCTGGTCGATAGACACCGCGCTGCCAGCGGCGTGATCTTGGAGGGCGGATCGATCTCCCTGATCAATCGCATGATCCTTGATCCTCACTGGGCGAACGATTGGCAGTGGCGCTCGCACAGGTTGCTGCTGGGCGATCGGGCAGACTTCCTGGACAGAGCCCTACGTCGCGTTGAGAAGATGCTGCGCAGGGGCATGGAGCGGCCTTCGTTGCTGGAAGAGCTGGTGGCGTTATGGCCCGATTCCGCGCTTCGCCCGATTCTCGAGGATATCGACGGATACCGCTATGCGATCCGTTTCGCACGACAATGGAACTTACCGGTCGCCCAACTGCTGTCCCTAGGTGATGAGATGAAACAGCGACTGATTCACGGTATCGCCGAGGAATATCTTGGCCACGCGCAGTGGCAGGAGCGGGACCTGCTTACGTTGCCAGCGAGCTGGCAAGCGCAGGAAGTATCGACCTGATTAGCCCTATCCTCAGCCATGAAAGTTGCTTGCCATGCGCAAAACGCGCTCTGGGCAAGGTTTACAGCGCATCAGGGCCGTCGCCAGCCGCGGCAGCATCTGCTCCAGACGAAATCGGCGGTTGAATCGATAGGCCGCTTCGGCCAGGTAGCGCCGCGCATATTTGGCCTGGCGCACCGCATGGTAGGTGCCGCTGATGGCACGTTTGACATTGCCCAGCTCCACATTCAACCAGCGTGCCCCCTGGACTTCGGTTGCGGCACGACCGCCGCCGGTATCGAGGCTGGGGTGGGCATGCCCTG
>NZ_JFAQ01000170.1 GCF_001304695.1 Xanthomonas axonopodis | reverse complement strand
TCCGCGTATGCCCAACAGCTGGCCAATACCGATATCATCAACCCCGGACTCTAAACCCGGCCGCTACTCAGGACGGGGGGACGTCGCCGGGCGCATGCGCTGCTGGTCAATGGCCGGCTTCTTGCAGGGATGGAGATCAGCGTCGGGGCGAGCAAAACCCGCACTGGCCCAACGGGGCGGTTTGTGCTCACGGGCATTTCAGGCGACGGAACAGTCTCTCTGGGCGCAGCGATCAGCGTTGCATCGACGATCGTGCCCGACCGCAGGCTCTGGCCCTTGCGCGCCAGATGCGCGTTGACCGCTTCCAGCATCCGTGCGGCAAGCCCATGGGTCTCCAGCAGGCGCCGAAAGTTGAGAATCGTGGTCTCGTCGGGAACATTGTCCAAGCCAGCGAGCTGGGCAAAGCGCCGCAAGGTCGGAATCTCGTGCAGCGCTTCTTCCATCGCCGGATCGCTCAACGCATACCACTGCTGCAGCAGATGGATCCGCAACATCGTCGCCAGTGCGTACGGCTGCCGACCGGGCCGCCCCGATACCGGATAGTGCGGCGCGATCAGGGCAAGCAATTGCTGCCACGGAACGACCTGCTCCATCTCGGCCAGGAAATTCTCGCGCCGGGTCTGCTTACGCTTGCCCAGGCCCTCGGCGTCACCGAACGTCAGCTGCATGGATGAATCCTCACTCCGAAACGATAGTGTCGCGCTTTTTTGGCGCGTTGATCAGAGGTTCCCTAGTGTTTTAGGTGGTCGGGCCTCGTAGTTTTCCCAATTTCATGGTGGGTACGGGGTGGGATATAACCCCTACCAATCACTCGCCTGCCATGATGAAGAAGCCCATGACTGCCCCGATAACCGCCGCCAGCCACTTAGCAGTGGTCGGCGGATCGGCGGCCCAAGCCGCCATGCAACCAGGTACCCAAGACCAAGGCGTTGCCGGCTTTTCCTACATCATCGCCGACGACCATCCCTCGGTCACGCTCGCTGTCAGCCAAATGCTCGCCGAACTGCTGGGCATGGCAGCCTCACGCTTCACCATGGCCAACACCAGCGCCGCGCTGCTGACCACATGCGCCGAGCCGTCCACATCGCCGCGAATCGTCGTGCTGGACCTAGTGATGCCAGGCGACCTCAAGCGCGTGGTGCTAGTGCGAGCGCTGCGGGACGCCGATCCGAAACTGCGGGTGCTGGCATATACCGCAGAGGAAAGCGCGTTTCTCGCGCGAGCCGTCATGCAAGCCGGCGCGGTCGGCTACGTGGCCAAGACCAGCCCGATTGCCGAACTCATCGACGCGCTGGATGCCGTGGCCAATGGCCGGACCTACACCGACAGCCATATCGACCTGGACAGCGTGAGCAAGCACGCCTGGCACACATTGACCGACAGCGAACGCGCCGTTCTCGTCGCTTTCTGCCGCGGATCCAAAGCGAACGACATCATGGACGCCACGGGCCGCAGCTACAGCACGGTCACCACGCACAAGTACAACGGCCTGAACAAGCTGGGTTTGCGCGATGGCAACGACCTGTTGCCGTACATCTACGAGAACGGCCTACTTCACGAGTTGGACGATTGATAGGCGGCCCGTAATGGGCATAAACGTCCGCGCTCCACCGTCGTGTTGCCGGCGAAAAAGCCGGTTGACAATATTAATGAAATGACGAATCATTTTTACATAAGTGATTCGGGATGCCCGTTTAGACCTGCCCGCTAAGGAGCTATCAATGGCAAAAGACCAGCCCGACGTACTGCCCCCGAATCTCGACCTCACGGCCTTGTCCGTATCGCAACTCACCCTGCTACAGCAGGAAATCGACAAGCAGAAGGCCAATGCCAATGAGCGCGAACGGCAGGCGGTCAAGGGCCAGGTGATCGCCGTCCTGGAAGCCGCCGGCTTCACGGTCGCCGATTTGCCCGCCCTGTTCCCGCCGCCGGCACGTGGGCCGGCGCGGTCGCGGGCGATGTATCGCCATCCAAGCAAATCGAAACTCACCTGGACCGGCAAGGGTCGGAAACCCAATTGGGTTTCCGAATACCTGTCCGGCGAAGGCCACAGCCTGGACGATTTGAAGATCAAGTGACATGGGGGTAATCCCCCCACAGGTTTTGGCGAACGCTAAAAGCGGGGGGATTACCGGGGGATTACCGAAGCGTTGGGTTGAACGACAAAACTCGAAAACAGGGCGTCGTTTTCCGCCGCCACTTTCAAAAGGTCTGTCCGGTGGTTTTGGGTCAGCTTGGCTAATGGAGAGTTCTCGTCGCCAGATTTATTGCCAAGGTTGAGGCTCAACCTCGCGGTGTCAAACGGGCATGTTTATGCAGGTTCATCCGGGGCTCCTGGGGGCTGGGTTGGCTTGGTAACCCCCATCTTCCAGATCGGCCCCGGATGAACAACCTACTGAGAGATCACAACTAGAGAATGAGCGCCATGTCAGACCATGAGTTGCCGACGCTGCCGATGTGGCGCGTCAATCACATCGAACCTTCGCCCGCCATGCTGGCGTTGCTCGCCAATGGCCCGATCCATCGCGTGTGTTTCCCGTCCGGACACGAAGGCTGGTGGGTGACGGGCTACGACGAGGCCAAGGCGGTGTTATCCGATGCAGCGTTCCGGCCCGCTGGCATGCCACCGACAGAGTTCACGCCGGACTCGGTGATTCTTGGGTCGCCGGGGTGGCTGGTGTCGCACGAGGGGATCGAGCATACCCGGCTGCGCACGATTGTAGCGCCGGCCTTCAGCAACCGCCGGGTGAAGCTGCTCGCGCAGCAGGTCGAGACGATCGCCGCGCAGTTATTCGAGACGCTGGCGGCCCAGGCGCAGCCAGCCGACCTGCGGCGGCATCTTTCGTTTCCGCTTCCGGCGATGGTCATCAGCGCACTGATGGGGGTGCCCTACGACGACCACGCCTTCTTCGCCGGGCAGTCCGACGAGGTGATGACGCACCAGCACGAGAGCGGTCCGCGCAGCGCGTCGCGGGTGGCTTGGGAAGAACTACGCGCCTACATCCGCGGCAAGATGCGCGGCAAGCGCGAGGAACCGGGCGACGACCTGCTGACCGATCTGCTCGCGGCGGTCGATCAGGGCATGGCCAGCGAGGAAGAGGCCATCGGTCTGGCGGCCGGCATGCTGGTGGCGGGGCACGAGAGTACCGTCGCACAGATCGAGTTCGGCCTGCTGGCGCTGCTGCGCCATCCGCAACAACGCGAGCACCTGGTCGCCGATCCGTCGCTGGTGGAGAGTGCGGTCGAGGAAATCCTGCGCATGTATCCGCCGGGCGCGGGCTGGGACGGCATCATGCGTTACCCACGGGTCGACGTGCACATCGCCGGCGTGCACATCCCCGCCGAAAGCAAGGTGTTGGTGGGCTTGCCGGCGACCTCGTTCGACCCGCGCCATTTCGACGACGCCGAGGTCTTCGACATAGGCCGCGACGCCAAGCCGCACTTGGCGTTCTCCTACGGTCCGCACTACTGCATCGGCGTTGCGTTGGCCAGGCTGGAACTGAAGGTGGTGTTCGGTTCGATCTTCCAGCGTTTTCCCGCGCTGCGCCTGGCGGTGGCGCCGGAAGAACTGATGCTCCGCAAGGAAATTATCACCGGCGGTTTTGAGGCGTTTCCAGTGCGCTGGTGACATACGCACGCCGCCCCGGGGCGGCGCTCTTCCGCTCAGGCCTGGCACGTTCGCTAGCCAGGCCTATCCGTCACAGCCAACAGGTAACCCAGATGGACGTACAAGAAGCATCCACCACAACCTGCCGCGATGCCTTCGCCGAACTGACATCGCCGGCGTGTATCCATGACCCGTACCCGTTCATGCGCTGGCTGCGCGAGCACGATCCGGTGCATCGCGGAGCCTCGGGTCTGTTCCTGCTGAGCCGCCACGCCGACATCTACTGGGCGCTCAAGGCCACCGGCGACGCCTTCCGCGGCCCGGCGCCGGGCGAACTGGCGCGCTACTTTCCGCGTGCGGCGACCAACCTGTCGATGCAACTGCTGGCATCCACGTTGGCGATGAAGGAGCCGCCGACGCATACGCGCCTGCGCCGGCTTATCTCGCGCGATTTCACCATGCGCCAGATCGACGCGCTGCGGCCGTGCATCGCACGCATCGTCGCCGATCGCCTGGATGCCATGGCGCCCGCGTTGCAACGCGGGGAAACGGTGGATCTGCATCGTGAGTTCGCGCTGGCGCTGCCGATGCTGGTGTTCGCCGAACTGTTCGGCATGCCGCAGGACGACATATTTGGACTAGCCACCGGCATCGGAACCATTCTGGAAGGCTTGAGCCCGCACGCCAGCGATCCCCAACTCGCTGCGGCGGATGCCGCCAGCGCCGGGGTCCAGCACTACTTCGGCGACCTGATCGAGCGCAAGCGCGCGGCCCCCCGGCAGGACATCGTCTCGATGCTGGTCGGGGCGCACGACGACGATGCCGACGCGCTCACGAACGCGGAGCTGATCAGCATGCTCTGGGGCATGCTGCTGGGCGGCTTCGCCACCACCGCCGCCACCCTCGACCACGCGGTTCTGGCGATGCTGGCGCATCCCGAGCAGTTGCACTGGCTGCAAGGCGACGCCGCAGGCGTGAAGGCCTTCGTCGAGGAAGTGCTGCGCTGCGACGCGCCGGCCATGTTCAGCTCCATTCCGCGCATCGCCCAACGCGATATCGAATTGGGTGGCGTGGTGATTCCGAAGGACTCGGATGTGCGCGTGCTGATCGCAGCGGGTAATCGCGACCCGGACGCCTTTGCCGATCCCGATCGCTTCGATCCGGCGCGCTTCCATGGCACCAGCCCGGGCATGTCGACGGACGGGAAGGTGATGCTGAGTTTCGGCCACGGCATTCACTTCTGCCTGGGCGCGCAACTGGCACGGGTGCAGTTGGCCGAGAGCCTGCCGCGGATTAACGCGCGCTTTCCAACGCTGGCGTTGGCCGCGCCGCCGACCCGGGAACCATCCGGTTTCCTGCGCACGTTCCGCGCCCTTCCGGTGCGGCTGGAGGAGGTGCACGGTGGCTGAGATGCGTGTCGTGGTCGATCAGGCGCTGTGCGCGACCACCGGTCAGTGCGCGCTGACCTTGCCGGGCGTGTTCCGCCAACGCGAGCCTGACGGCGTCGCCGAGGTATGCGTGGCGGAGATTCCGCCGTCGCTGCACGCCGCGGCGCGGCTGGCGGCCAGCCAGTGCCCAGTCGCCGCGATCCGGATCATCGAAGCCGAAGCCGCACACACCACTGCCGTGCCTGCGTCTTCGCAGGCCGAACGCAGTATTGCCTCAGCGCCACGCAGTTCAGGAGGCCACGATGGGAAGGTTTGAAGGCAAGGTGGCCGTGGTGACCGGCGCTGGCGCCGGCATCGGCAAGGCCTGCGCACAAGCCATCGCGCGCGAGGGCGGCCGTGTGGTGGTGGCCGACATCAATGCGCAGGCGGCCACCGCCTGCGCCGCGCAGATCATGGACGACACGGGCGACGCGCTGGCCGTGGCGACCGATATCGCCGATGCGCAGGCGGTGGCCGCGTTGTTCGAGACGGCGACGCGGCGCTTCGGTGGCGTGGACTTGCTGGTCAACAACGCCAGCGCGATGCAGTTGACCCCACACGACCGCGCGATCCTCGATCTCGATTTGGCGGTCTGGGATCAGACCATGGCGACCAATCTGCGCGGCACGCTCCTGTGCTGCAGGGAGGGCATTGCGCGGATGATCGCCCGCGGCGGCGGCGCGATCGTCAACATGTCCTCGTGCCAGGGGCTCAGCGGCGACAACGCGCAGACCGCCTACGCCGCGTCAAAGGCAGCGATGAACATGCTGTCGGCGTCGCTGGCCACCCAGTACGGGCATGCGCAGATTCGCTGCAATGCGGTCGCGCCCGGACTCATTATGACCGAACGCCTGCTGGCCAAGCTGGATGCGTCAATGCAGGCGCATCTGCGCCGGCACCAGTTGCTGCCGCGCGTCGGTCGCCCCGAGGACGTGGCGGCGCTGGTGACCTTCCTGCTTTCCGACGAGGCTGCGTTCATCACCGGTCAGGTGGTGTGCATCGATGGCGGCATGCTGGCGCACGTGCCGACCTACGCCGACGGCGGCAACAGTCGCACGGCGTGCACCGGCGTCGACGCCATCGGAACCGTTGCCGCGGCAGATCGCTGATGGACGTGCTGCGCAACCCACTGAACCGACGGCCCCGGTCACTGCAGGGCATCCCGGTCATGCCGGGCGCGTTTCCCCTAGTCGGGCATCTTCCTGCCATCGTCTGCGACTTGCCACGGCTTCTGCAGCAGGCCGAACGCACGCTGGGCAGCCACTTTTGGCTTGATTTCGGTCCCGCTGGACAGCTCATGACCTGCGTGGATCCGGACGCGTTCACACTGCTCCGGCACAAAGACGTGTCCTCGGCACTGATCGAGGAGATCGCGCCGGAGTTACTTGGGGGGACGCTGGTCGCGCAAGATGGCATCGCGCATCGGCAGGCGCGCGATGCCATCAAGGCGGCATTCCTGCCCAGAGGACTGACCCAAGCCGGCATCGGCGCGCTGTTCGCGCCAGTCATTCAGGCGCGCATCCAGGCGTGGCGCGATCGCGGCGAGGTGTCCATCCTGAGCGAAACCGGCGGCCTGATGCTCACTCTCATCTTCAGCCTGATGGGTATCCCCGCTCAGGATCTGCCGGGGTGGCAGCGCAAGTACCGGCAACTGCTGCAATTGATCGTCGCGCCCCCGCTGGATCTGCCCGGGCTGCCATTGCGTCGCGGCCGCGACGCCCGCGACTGGATCGACGCCCAGCTGCGCCAGTTCGTCCGCGACGCGCGCGCACATGCCGCGCGCACCGGCTTGATCAACGACATGGTGAATGCTTTCGATGACAGCGACGAGGCGCTCGCCGACGATGTGCTGGTCGCCAACATTCGATTGCTGCTGCTGGCAGGCCACGACACCACCGCCTCGACGATGGCCTGGATAGTGATCGAGCTGGCACGACAGCCCATGTTATGGGAGGCGCTGGTCGACGAGGCGCTGCGGCTGGGCGCGATGCCGACCGAGCCTGCGGATCTGGCGCAGTGCCCGGTCGCCGAGGCACTGTTCCGCGAGACCCTGCGGGTACATCCAGCGACTACGTTGTTGCCTCGTCGAGCCGTGCAGGATCTGCAACTCGGCGAGCGGCGCATTCCGGCCGGTACCCATCTGTGCATCCCGCTGCTGCATTTCTCAAACTCGCCCTTGCTGCATGAAGCGCCGGAGCAGTTTCGCTTGGCGCGTTGGCTGCAACGCAGTGAGCCGATTCGGCCGGTTGACATGTTGCAGTTCGGTACCGGCCCGCACGTTTGCATCGGCTATCACCTGGTGTGGCTGGAGCTGGTGCAGTTCTGCATCGCCCTGGCATCGACCATGCACAAGGCAGGGCTACGGCCGCGCTTGTTGAACGATGTCGATAAAGGCCGGCGCTATTACCCGACCGCGCATCCGTCCATGGCCGTCCGCATCGGCTTCGCATGAGCGAGCAGCGTATGCCGGAACTGGCACCGTTACTATTTATTGGGGCGGTGCGACTGTCCTCTCACAGGAACAACGACATGAATAACATGCAGATCGGATCCACAGCACACGACGACCGGGTAGGTGTTTCCGCGCTCGGCGGATCGGGGCACCAGGCGGATGCCATGTCCGGCCCTCTGCTTCCGGAAGTCTGGATACAGGCCGGCGTAAAACGGGTCGAACAGGTGCTGGAGCGTCTTCTTCACGCCGAGGAAGGCGGCGCTACCGAGCTGATGGCGGCGATGCGCTACGCCACCTTGCATGGCGGCAAGCGTACCCGAGCCTTGCTTTGCCTGGCGGCCGGCGACCTGGCCGACACACCGGCGCACGTGCTCGACGACGTCGGCGCCGCCATCGAGATGATGCACGCTTGCACTCTGGTTCATGACGACTTGCCCGCCATGGACGACGACGTGCTGCGCCGCGGCCTGCCGACCGTGCACGTCAAGTTCGGCGAGGCCACCGCGATCCTGGTCGGCGATGCGCTGCAGGCGCACGCGTTCCTGACTCTGGCTAGCGTGGAGGCGCCTGCCGACAACCGTATCGCCTTGGTGCGCGAACTGGCACATGCGGTATCCGCCGACGGTGCCGCCGGCGGGCAGGCCATGGATCTGGCACTGGTCGGTAAGCACGTCGCGTTGGACACCATCATGGCGATGCACCGGATGAAGAGCGGCGCGCTGGTTCGCGCGTCGGTTCGCATGGGCGCGCTGTGCGCCATTGCCGAAGATGCCGAGCACGCCGAGCTGTACGCCGCGCTCGACCGTTACAGCGTCTGTTTCGGCCTGGCATTGCAGGTGGTGGACGACATTCTCGACGCGACGGCGGATGTCGCGACACTGGGCAAGACCCCTGGCAAGGACGCGGCGGCGCACAAACCGACTTGTGCCTCGATCATGGGCCTGCCGGCCGCACGTCAGTTCGCGTTGAACCTGTTGCGCGACGCAGGCAAGGCCATCACCCCGCTGGGGCCGCGTGCGCAGCGGCTGGAGCATATGTTGCGGCGGGCCGGTGCGTTTCTGTCCCAGCACGTGCCATGCGCGTTGCGGTAGGAGGAGCCGTCCACATGAGCGCGCTGTCCGAACAGATTCTCTCGGAACTGTGCCATCTGCTTGCTAAGACGCGCGACGGTGGCGCCGTTGGCGCGTCGGTTTACGACACGGCGCGCGCGCTAAGGTTCCACGACGGTCTCGCTGATCGGCACGACGCTTACGCATGGCTCATCGCACAACAGCAGGTGGATGGCGGGTGGGGAAGTGTGGATTTCCCGCTGTTCCGGCATGCGCCCACGTGGGCGGCATGGCTGGCGTTGCAGCGCGCCGGGGCGTTTCCCGGCGCGGCCGAGGCGCTCCAGGCCGTGACGCGCTTTCTGGAGCGACAGCCCGATCCCTATGCGCACGCCGTACCGGACGATGCACCGATCGGCGCAGAACTGATCCTGCCGCTGCTGTCCAGCGAGGCTGCAGCGTTGTCGAACGGCGCGGCATTTCCGCACCATCCGGCGCTGTGGCCGCTGCGTCAGGCACGCCTTGCCAGATTGGCGAAAGTGGCGATCTTGCCCAGCGGACATCCGCTGTTGCATTCCTGGGAGGCGTGGGGGATGGCACCGGCCAGCGCATGCCCGGACGAGGATGGCAGCATCGGCATCAGTCCGGCGGCCACCGCCGCCTGGCGTGCGCAGGCGCTACTGCAAGGCGACACGCTGCAGGCCGGGCGTGCCTGCGCTTATCTGCAGGCTGCTGCGCAGGCGACAGGCAGCAGTATCGAGGGCATCGTGCCGAACGTCTGGCCGATCAATGTGTTCGAGCCAGCCTGGTCGCTGTATACGCTGCAGCTGGCCGGGCTGTTCACGCATCCCGCACTCGCCGAGGCCATACGCGCGACCGTCGCACCGCTCGAGACGCGAATGAACGCGCGGGGATTGGGGCCAGCCTGGCATTTCGCGGCCGACGCGGACGACACCGCCGTCGTCTTGAGCGTTTTGCATCTGGCCGGACGCGCCCCGGCGACCGATGCATTGCGTCAGTTCGAAAGTAGCGCGCTGTTCGTCACCTTCCCCGGCGAACGCAATGCCTCGGTGTCGACCAATATCCATGCGCTGCATGCATTGCGCCTGCTGGGCGAGCCAGCAGGCGCCACCCGCGCCTACGTCGAAGCGAACCGCAACCCCGATGGCGTCTGGAGCAACGAAAAATGGCATGTATCGTGGTTATATCCCACCGCGCACGCGGTCGCCGCACTGGTGCACGGCCATCCACAATGGCGGGACGAGCGTGCGCTGGCGGCGTTGCTGCAGGCCCAACGCGAGGACGGTGGCTGGGGCGCCGGCAGCGCGCCCACATTCGAGGAAACCGCCTATGCGCTGTTCGCGCTGCATGCGATGGACCGGAGCGAGGAACTGGCAGCACGCAGGCGTATCGCGCAGGCGGTGATTCGGGCGCGGGGGTGGATGCTCGCCCGGTATGTGCCGCACGCGCTGCCGCAGACCCCGCTGTGGATCGGCAAGGAACTGTACTGCCCGAACCTGGTTGTGCGTGTGGCCGAACTTGCAGGGCTGTGGTTGGCGTTGCACTGGGAGCAAGGCGCGCCGGCCGGGGCCACGCATGCAGGAGCGGCGCCATGATTGGGAGCGAACACGCACTGCAGCAGGTACGGGACTGGGGGCGCTCACTGACAGGCTTCGCCGACCAGCATGCCGCCGAAGCGGTCAGGGGCGGGAGTTACATCTTGCAGTGCATCCAGCCGGGATTACGCGAGATCAGCGCCCGCACCGGCCGTGATCCGCAGGACGACGCGCTGACTGTGGCGTTTTACTGTGAACTGGCGCTGTTGTTCTGGCTCGATGACTGCAACGACCTGGCACTGATCGCACCGGCGCAGCTTGACGCGGTTGAACAGGCGCTCGGGCAAGGCGTGCCGTGCGCGCTGCCCGGCTTCGAGGCCTGTGCCGTGCTGCGTGCTTCGCTGGCCGGGCTCGCCTACGAGCATGGCGACTATGTGCAACTGCTCGACGACACACGACGCTACTGCGCTGCGCTGCGCGTCGGCCCCGCGCAGGCAGCAACGGCGAACGCCTGGTCCTATGCCGAGTACCTTTACACCGGCATCAATTCGATTGCTTACGCCAACGTGTTCTGCTGCCTGTCGCTGCTGTGGGGCCTGGAAATGTCGGCCCTGCGCGAGCGTCCGGCATTCCGCCAGGCCCTGCGGCTGATCTGCGCGATTGGACGCCTGCACAACGACCTGCACGGACGCGACAAGGATCGAGCAGCCGGCGAGACAGCCAATGCGTTGATCCTGCTGCAGCAACGCTATCCGGCCATGCCTGTGGTCGACTTCCTGCATGACGAACTGGCCGGCCGCATCCGCATGCTGCAGCGGATACTTGCGGAAGAACGCTTTTCCGCGCCATGGGCCGCTTTGTTCGAAGCCATGGCGGCCATTGGCACGCAGTACTACCAGACATCAATTAACCGCTACCGCAGTGATGCGGTGGAGGGAGGCCCGCATGCGCCAATCTGAACGCTTACAAGGCGCGGATCCGCGCGCGCTCGGTGCCACGGCAATGCCCGGCACGAGCGCAGAATCGAGCAGCGACGACGCGCTGAGCCAGCGCAAGGACGACCATCTGGACATCGTGCTGGCTCAGCACGCTGCGTCTGCCACGGTCGTGGCCGGCTGGGAACGCATCCGCTTCAAACACTGCGCGTTGCCCGAACTGGACTTGGCGCAGATCGACCTGCGCGCCTCGTTATTGGGCAAGACCCTGCGTGCGCCGCTGCTGATCAGTTCGATGACCGGCGGCATGCCGCGCGCCGAGGTGATCAACCGCCATCTAAGCGAGGCAGCGCAGATCCTGGGTATCGCCATGGGCGTCGGTTCGCAACGTGTGAGTCTGCAATCGCACAATGCCCAGGGACTGACCCGCGCACTTCGCCGCCACGCGCCGGACATTCCCCTGCTGGCGAACATCGGCGCTGCGCAACTATGCGAGGCAGATGGCCTAGATCTGGCCCGCCGGGCAGTGGATGCGCTGGAGGCCGATGGACTCATCATCCATCTCAATCCGCTGCAGGAAGCGGTACAACCTGAGGGCGACCGCGATTGGCGCGGCGTTCTGGCGCAGATCGCCCGCACCGCGCGCAGCATCGGCGTGCCGATCGTGGTCAAGGAAGTGGGATCTGGCCTCTCGGCTGCGGTAGCCTGTGCACTGGTCGAGGCCGGCGTGGCAGTGATCGACGTCGCTGGTGCAGGTGGCACCAGTTGGGCCGCCGTGGAGGGTGAGCGTGCCATTGATCCTGCCGACCGCGCCGTGGCGATGGCGTTTGCCGACTGGGGCATTCCGACCCCGGCCAGCGTGCAGGCAGTCCGCCGTGCGCTGCCGGCGGTGAAGCTGATCGCGTCGGGCGGGATCAGCGATGGCGTCGATGTGGCCAAGGCCATCCGCCTGGGCGCCGACATAGCAGGGCAGGCTGCCGGCGTGTTGCGCGCGGCAACAGTATCGACCGAGGCGGTCGTCGCGCATTTCGAGGTCGTTATCCGCCAGTTGGCGGTCGCCTGCTTCTGTACCGGCTCGGCCGATCTGGCCGCGCTGCGTCAGGCACGCCTGCTACCGCCGGATTGAGGGTTCGGCACGCTGCAACTGTCTTGCGGCGAGTGTGCGAGGCCGGTCGTAAGCGCGCCGCCCGCAACTATCGAGGAACACCCGTGGCAGAACGATTCACTCTCTACGCTGGCGAGCCGATTGCCAGCATCCTTGCCGGCTACGAGGACAACCGCAGCGGCCGGATCAATCAAGTTGCAGCAGACTTGATTGCCGCACTGGTGCCGTCTTTCAGTCTCGATCCGCTACACCGAGCGGCTGGCCGAGGCCGGGATCGAGCCGTCGGTGGGCAGCGTGGGCGATAGTTATGACAACGCGCTGACCGAGACGATCAACGGGTTGTACAAGACCGAGGTGATCCGCCGGCGAGCGTGGCGCAACCGCCAGGACGTGGAACTGGCCACGCTGGATTGGGTGCACTGGTACAACCACAAACACGGCTCAGGGTGCTGGTTGGTGCGACATATCAGACACAGCCAGATCCTGATACGGAATACGTTTGGTTAAAGGAGTTTCGCCGTATCCAAGTTTACGGGCCAGCGCGGGAAGGGCATCGAAGCTTGCATTCATGCCTTTGACAATTGCGGTTCCTACATGACGAAGGAACTCGCTTTTGGGAGCCAAAATCTGATGCAATTCTTCTGCAGTAATTTCCCGTGCCCCGCTTTCCATTTGCTCGCTTGCTCGCGCCAGAATGGTTTGCACGACCCGCGCGTGCTTAGCATTGTCTGATTCAAATAGCCCAGGAACATGCATGCGTCCTCCAAGCGCCAGTGCGTTCAGAGCGATGGCTTCGATCGGATTAAAGACGGTGCTCCGGAAGATACGCAGCACCTTTTCCGAGAGCAATCCTGTGGCTTTGTTGCCGGCGATCAGCGGGATCATCCCGACAATGGATGCCAGCCCCATAGACTTGACAGCGGTGCTTTCGCCGGGGGCAACATCGAGCGCATGACGCGCCATCTGCTCAATCGCCTCTTCCGGGCCCATCTTCTCGCCGGGGTGCGCCATCACGCCGTCCTTAATGCTCTGGAACAATCCAGCACGCATCAACTTGATACGCCCAGGCTTTCCTAGACATCTCAAGGCCATGGAAAATGGCTAATTCGGAGGTGTCCATGAGCAGTAAGCGGTATACAGATGAGTTCAAGGTCGAGGCGGTCCGCCAAGTGACCGATCGCGGGTTCAAAGTGGCAGAAGTCGCCGAGCGCCTGGGTGTTACCACGCACAGCCTGTACGCCTGGCTGCGCAAGTTCGGCAAGCCCGGCGTCGTGCAGCGCGCCGAGGTGGACCAGAGCGCGGAGGTTCGGCGGCTGAAGGCCGAGTTGCGCCGAGTGACCGAGGAGCGCGACATA
>NZ_JFAQ01000017.1 GCF_001304695.1 Xanthomonas axonopodis | reverse complement strand
GTTGCCCACATGAAGCACAGAGGCCTCCCAACAGAGGCCTCGATCACCGGGATTGCCCTGAATGGGCAAAGCGATCTACGCGCCCCATCGTCTATGTGCATCCAACCTCCCGCGAAACGCGGGAACGGGGCTTGATCAGCGTTGCCCTAAATAAAACGGTGTGGGAGCGGCGCTCAAGCCAGCTCGACATTGGCCAGCCGGATGAAATCGGCGACCTCGAGTTGTTCGGCGCGTGCGTCCGGGCGCACCTGCGCAGCCTCGAAGTGGGCCGGTTCGCAAATGGTGGACAAGGCATTGCGCAGGGTCTTGCGGCGCTGCCCGAACCCGGCGCGCACCACATCGGCGAAGCGGCGGCGGTCGTTGATCTGCACCGTGGCCGGGTCGCGCGGTACCAGCCGCACCATGGCCGAGTCCACCTTCGGCGGCGGCCGGAAGGCGCCCGGCGGCACCACGAACAGCGCAGTCACCTCGCAATACGCCTGCAGCATCACGCTGAGCCGTCCGTACACCTTGCTGCCGGGGCCGGCGGCCATACGGTCGACCACTTCCTTTTGCAGCATGAAGTGCATGTCGGCCACGGCAGCGGCATGGTCCAGCGCATGGAACAGGATCGGCGAGGAGATGTTGTAGGGCAGGTTGCCGACCAGGCGGATCGGTGTGCCATCGGCCAGCGCAGTGAAATCCACGCTGAGCACATCGCGGTGGATGATGCGTAATGCGCCGATCGGTGCCGCCGCTTCGGTCAACGGCGCGATCAGGTCGCGATCGAATTCGATGACGGTCAATGCGCCGTGCTTGCGCAGCAGCGGAAAGGTGATGGCGCCCTGGCCCGGGCCGATTTCGACCAGATGCTGGCCGGCGCGCGGATCCACCGCCTGCACGATGCGGTCGATGTAATACCGGTCGGCAAGAAAGTGCTGGCCAAGCGACTTCTTGGCCGGTGCGCTGAAAGAAGAATTCATCCGTGCAGTTTAACGGAGGCCGCGCCTGCACGCGGTGTCGTTTGCGTGCGCACCGGGCCTGGCGGATGGACGGCGTGCACCATGCAGCAGGCCCGTAGCGGGCAAGCACACGTGGTGTTAGCGGCGTGCCGCCAATCGCGCGCACAACGCAGTGGCCGCCATCAGGCTGGAGGGGTCCGCGATTCCGCGGCCGGCCAGTTCCAGCGCGGTACCGTGATCCACCGCCACGCGCGGGTAGGGCAGACCCAGGGTGATGTTCACTGCCTGCTCGAAGCCGCTGTACTTGAGCACCGGCAGGCCCTGGTCGTGATACATCGCCACTACTGCGTCGAAACCGCGCAGTTTCTGCGGCAGGAACGCGGTGTCCGCCGGCAGCGGGCCGATCAGCTGCATGCCGTCGCCGCGCAGCTGCTCCAGCACCGGAATGACGATATCCAGTTCCTCGCGGCCCAGGTGACCATCTTCGCCGGCATGCGGATTGAGGCCGAGCACGGCGATGCGCGGGTGCTCCAGGCCGAAGTCACGCTGCATCGCTGCATGGGTGATGCGCAGGCATTGCAGCAGGGCATCGGCGGTGATCGCGTCGGCCACCGCACGCAGCGGCAGATGGGTTGTCACCAGTGCGACGCGCACGATGCTGTTGGCCAGCATCATCACCACCGGGCAACCGGCTTGTTCGGCCAGCAGTTCGGTGGTGCCGGTGTAGGCAATGCCGCCGGCGTTGATCATTGCCTTGTGCACCGGGCCAGTGACGATGCCTTGCAGGCGGCCGGCGAGGCAGTCGGCCGCGGCACTGCGCAGGCCGGCAATCACCGCTGCGGCATTGGCCGGGTCGGGTGCGCCGAAACGCGTGGCCACGGCTTGGCGAATGGGATGCAGCGGCAGGTCGCCAGGCGCGCGCGCGGACTGGTCGGGATCGAGCAGCCGCACAGACAACGACAGCGCCGTTGCGGCGCTGTGCAGGGTATCTGGGTCCGCGTAGGCAATCAGATGCGTGTCCGAGCGCGGCTGCTGCGCAAGCCGGATGCAGAGCTCCGGCCCGATTCCGGCCGGCTCGCCTGGCACCAGCGCGAGCGACGGGAGCATCATGCTATCCGGCTGCCCGGTCTCAGCGCCTCGGTTTTGCCGGCGGCGGCGAGGGCGCTGCAGGGTCTGCCGATTTGGCCGGAGCGGCGGTGGCATTGTCATCGGCGCGGTCGCTGGTGCGGTAGCTCACGTACGCTTCGCCACGCAGTTCCTGCAGATAGCGGTTGTACTCTTCTTCCAGCTTGCGGCGACCGATGGTTTCACGCACTTGCGCGCGCTGATTCTCGGCGCTGACGTCGGTCTGGCGGCTGCCGACGCGCTGCACGATGTGCCAGCCCGCCTGAGTACGGAACGGTTCGGAGACCGCGCCGTCGGTCAAGCTCTCGACCTGCTTGCCGAAGTCCGGGCCGAACGCGTCGGCCGGGAACCAGCCCAGATCGCCACCCTGGCCGCGGCTGTTGGTGTCCTCGGAGGACTCCTTGGCCGTTGCCTGGAAATCGGCACCACCGACGATGCGCGCGCGAATCGTATCGATCTTGGCCTTGGCCTGCGCCTCGGTCTGGTTGTCGCCGATCCGCACCAGGATGTGGCGGGCGTGGTACTCGGTGACCATTTTTTTTTCGCCGCCGGCATTGGCGTCGCGCATTTCCACCAGCTTGAGCAGCTGGAAGCCGCTCGGGCCGCGCAGCGGTCCGGCCACCTGGCCAGGCTGCATGTCGCGGATCAGCTGCGCAAATGCGTTGGGAATTTCATCCAGGCTGCGCCAGCCCAGATCGCCACCTTCCAGTGCATTGGGGCTATCCGAATAACGCACCGCCGCGGCCGAAAAATCCAGCTCGCCCTTGTCGATCAAGGCTTTGACGCCATCGACCTTCTTCTGGCCAGTGGCGATCTGCTCGGCGGTTGCGCCTTCCGGCAGGCCGATCAGGATGTGCGCCAGGTGGTACTGGCTACCGGTGGCGGCCTGTTGGGCCAGCGCGGTATTCACTTCGCCTTCGCTCACACTGATGCGGCTCTGCGCAAAGCTCTGGCGCAGGCGCTGCACGATGATCTCGTCGCGCACCGAGGCGCGGAAATCGGCGTAGCCCATCCCGTCGGCTGCCAGCTTCTGGCGCAAGCCGTCCACCGTCGTGCCGTTCTGCTGGGCGATGCTGGCGATGGCCCGGTTGAGTTCCTCGTCGCTGACGCGGATGCCGTTGCCATCGGCACGGCTGACCTGCAACTTGACCAGCACCAGGCGCTCAAGTACCTGGCGCTGCAGCACGTCGTCTGGCGGCAGCTGGTTTTCGCGACCGGCGTACTGCGACTTGACGTTGCGCACGGCGCGATCGAGCTCGCTCTGCAACACCACGTCTTCGTCGACGATGGCAGCGATGCGATCCAGCGGCTGGGATTGCTGTGCCGAGGCCAACGGCGAAACCGTGCTGGTGATGGCCAGCAGCGAGGCAAGAACAACAGAGAAAGGCTTGGTCATGGAATCAGGTTCGGATCGTAATCGTCCGGATTGGTCGTGGTGTTGCTGGGCGGGACCAGGTAAAGGTCGTCGCGGTAATAGCCGAGAATAGCACGGCGCAAAGTGCGGTCCGTGTTCTGCCCGAACGAGCTCAAGCCCTTCAGCACGAACTCTATTTGGATCGAGTTGTCCATCTGGCCATCGCGGTTGCGCACGAACCGGCGCACCAGTCCGCGGACCGCCAGGCAGCAGCTATCCCATTGCACGCCACCGATGATTTCCAGCGGCTTGCGGTCCAGCAGCGAGTAGTAATACCGACCCACCGCGCTCCAGCTGGGGTTGATCGGGTACAGGAAGGAGAAATCGGCCTGCTTGAGCTGGTCGCTGTTGTCGACGAGGTTGCGACGGTAGCGATACGCCAGGTTGATGATGCCGTCGTTGTTGAGCAGATAGCGCGTGCGCAGGCTGGCCAGATCTTCCTTGCGCGAGTTCGGGTTCCACTGATAGGTGGCGCCCATCGACCAGCGGTCGTTGATCATGTAGTTGGCGTCGGCCACCCAGGCGGACTTGCCTTGGTCGATGGTCTGTTCGCTGCCGGCTGCCGAGTTGTTGCTGTTGTTGATGGTGACCAGCGAGTCGCTGAAGTACAGGATCTGGCCCGCGCTCAGCGATAGTTTCTCGCGGCCATCGTCCTGGCGCAGCCAGCGCGAAGTCACTGCCAGGGTCAGCTGATTGGCATCGTTCTGGCGGTCGGCGCCGGTGTAGCGGGTGTCGCGGAACAGCTGCCCGTAGCTGAAGGTGAACGGACGTGTGTCGAACACCGGCAGATCGTCCTGGTCGCGGTACGGCACGTACAGGTAGTACATGCGCGGCTCCAACGTATTGAGATAGTTGGTGCCGAACAGCGAGGTTTCGCGATCGAAATACAGACCGGCGTCCAGCGAGGCGATCGGCAGGCTGCGCGTAGGCGTGCGGTTGCCGGTCAGCGGCGGGGTATTGGCCAGCGTGGAGTCCAACTGGTAGGCGGTATAGCGCCATGCCACGGTGGGCGTCACAAACCACGCAGCGCCCGACAGCGGCATCGAGATGTAGGGTTTGACGTCCAGGCGCGAGCCGCTGCCGTATTGCTTATTGCGAATGTTGGTACGGACGTACTCGTCGCCGTTTCTATTATTGTTGTCTGCGTTCGGAATGAAATTCACCTGGTACGAATCGTCGTGGGTGAAGTGCACCGCCTCGGCGTACACCCCCGCCTCGAAAATGCCCAGCGGCTTTTCCCAGGTGAAATACGCGCGCGGCTGCCGGTTGTAGGGCAGGGCCTGCTCGTCTAGCGTGTAGTCGGTGAGCTGCCAGCGGTCGGCCATCAGGCCCGCCGTCCAAGTCTCGCCAGTGCCGTAGATGCCCACGGTGCTCTGCAGGCTGGACGCCGAGCCCATGCCGTTGATACGGCTGGTGAAGTCCTCGACATAGCGCGTGTCGCTGACCCAGGAGATGCTGCTGCGCGCCTGCCAGTAAGTATTGACGTTGTGGTAGCCGCTGTAGAAAACGCTGCCACGGTCCTTGTCGCGCAATTTGTCGTTGGGCAGGTAATTGCCGGTGATTTCGCCGCGACCGCCCTCGTACAGGTAACGGAATTCGGTGCCGAACATGAAGCCGCGCTTGCTCATGTAGCGTGGCAGCAACGTGGCGTCGTAATTCGGTGCCAGATTCAGGTAGATCGGCTGCAGGTAGTCGAAGCCATTGCGCCCGGAGAGGCCGAACTGCGGAAACAGCAGGCCGGTCTGGCGGCGGTCGTCGATCGGGAACTTGAACCACGGGAAATACAGCACCGGCACCTTGCCAATCTGTAGTACAGCGTTACGCGCGGTGCCGAAACCTTCTTCGTTGTCGACGTCGATCTCCGGCGCGCGCACACGCCAGATCGGCTGCGAGGGGTCGCAGGTGGTGTAGGTGGATCGATGCATCTGCCCGACCTGGCCCTGCAGGTCCACCGACTCGGCGTCGCCATTGCCGCGGCGCTCCACCAGCTGGTACTGGATGTTGGTGACCTTGTGGGTGTCGGTATCCTGATTGCCTTCGGCGCGGTCGGCGACCATGCGGAAAGAGGTGTCCTGGTAACGGACATTGCCTTCGGCGATGTAGTTGCCGGTTTCGGTGTCCATGCGCAGATTGTCGGCACCCAGAAACTGGTCGCCCCGCTTGAGCGCCACATTGCCCTGGTATTGCGGGGTGGTGCTGGTGCCGGAGAGCTGGTCGCCTTCGATGTCGGTCGGCAACTGTTGGCGCATTTCGGCCGCCTTGGGGTTGGCGGCGGGGGCGCCGTCGAAGCCGGGTAGCGGGTCTACGGCCGGGCACAGCCCCCAGTTCAACGGCTTGTCGGCAGCCATGGCCGGAAGGCAGATGGCGATGCTCAAAGGCAGGGGCAGCAGACGGAGAGCTCGGCGCACGCGTGGGTTCAACCAATCAAATGGCCACTAGCTTGCCGCATACCCCGCATAGGGGCAATGAAGAGCGCCGGCGCCGGGAGGGCGAGGTTCATCGCACTTGGTGACGCGACCGGTGCCCCCGCTGGAGTTCAGCGCAGCGCCGCCACGTGCGCCACGCTGCTTTCGCGCAGCGCCTGCAGGTCGTAACCGCCTTCCAGCATCGAGACCACGCGGCCGCGTGCGTGGCGGTCAGCCAGGGTGCGCAGCGCACCGGTGAGGCAGGCGAAATCCCCGTCGTCCAGCATCAGGTCGGCCAGTGGGTCGCGCAGATGCGCATCAAAGCCGGCGGAGATCAGGATTAACTGGGGGCGGAAGGCATCGACCAGCGGCAGCATCTCGTCTTCCCAGACATTGCGGAAGCGCAGGCCGTCGCTGCCCGGTGGCAGCAGCAGGTTGTGGATATTGCCGACGCCGCGTTCGTACACGCTGCCCGAATGCGGGTACAGCCCGGACTGGTGAGTGCTCAGGTACTGCACGGCGGGGTCGCGCTCGAAGATCGCCTGGGTGCCGTTACCGTGATGGACGTCGAAATCCACGATGGTGATGCGCTCCAGCCCATGCCGGTCGCGCGCATGGGCGGCGGCCACGGCGATGTTGTTGAACAGGCAAAATCCCATCGATACCTGGGCGGTGGCGTGGTGACCGGGCGGACGCACGGCGCAGAAGGCGGTGCGGGTCTGGTCCTGCATCACCGCATCGACCGCGGCGATGCCGGCGCCTGCGGCGCGCAAGGCGGCCGCGCGCGAGGCGGGTGCCATGCGCGTGTCCACGTCCAGCTGACGATAGCCGTCGAAGGCGGTTTCCAGCACCGCATCCACCTGCTCGCGCTCGTGCACGCGGCACAGGTCGCCCAGCTTGGCCAACGGCGCTTCGCGCCAGTCCAGGTCCGGGAATGCGGCGCGCAGGGCCTGGACCACCGCTTCCAGGCGGGCGGGGCTTTCCGGGTGCTCAGGGCCGGCGTCGTGACCGAGGCAGGCGGGATGGGTAAAGGCCAACATCGGGCAACTCTAGCCTCTGTGCCGACCCGGGCACATGCTCAACCGCGTCGGCGGTCGTGCCGCCAAAGGACTTCCTGCTGACCATCGGCACGCGCCAGCACGCGCGCCAACACGAACAACAGGTCGGACAAGCGGTTGAGGTAGCCGATCGCCTCGCTGCGCACCGCTTCCTGGCGCGACAGCGCCACGGTCTCGCGTTCGGCCCGGCGCACGATGGTGCGGGCCAGATGGCAGCGCGCGGCGGCCTCGCCACCGGCCGGCAGGATGAATTCCTGCAGCGCGGGCAGCGTCTGGTTGAAGGCGTCCAGCTGCGTCTCCAGCGCCTGGATGTCGGCCGCATCGATGGCCGCGTGGCCGGGGATGCAGAGCTCGCCGCCGAGGTCGAACAACTGGTGCTGCACGGTGGTCAGCAGTGCGGCGATCGGCTCCGGCACGCCGGGGGCGGCCAGCAGCACGCCGATGGCCGAATTGGCTTCATCCACGGTGCCGTAGGCATTGACGCGCAACGCATCCTTGCCGGTTCGGCTGCCATCGCCCAGGCCGGTGCTGCCGTCGTCGCCGGTCCGTGTATAGATACGAGAGAGTCGGTTGCCCATGGCTTAGCCGGCGTAGGGCTAGCGACGCGGCGCGGACAGGCGCTCGGCAGCCACCTGGATCACCGCGGCTGCCGCCACGTACAGCGCGCCACTGCGCAGATAGGGCCCCAGCCAGTCGGTGTAATTCTTGAACCAGCCGGCCACGGTCGGTTCGGCCACGCTGGAGCTGATCCAGTAGAAGCTACCCTGGGCGATCAGCTGGCACAGCGCCGCAGCGATCAGCAGGGCGGGCACCAGCCGCGCCAGCGCGCTCCACTGAGCGCCGTGGTAGTGCCGGCGCAGCCATACGCCGCCGGCCCATAGCGCGAAATACGCCGGGATCAGGCACCAGTACGCCGGCGACACGCAGTAGTGCTGCCAGAAGCTCAGGCCCTGCCCGGTGATCACCAGCCAGTCCACCGCCACGGCCAGCAGCATCAGCAGCGGAAATGCCAGCTTGGTACGCGCAGCCAGATGGAATCCGCCGATGAAGAACACCGCCCAGGACGCATCCGGAACCGGCGCGAAGTGATTGATCCGGGTGGCCGCCATCAAGGCGGCGAGCAGACTCAGAATCAGGGTGTCGTGCGAGCGAGAAGTCATGCGCGAAGCGGGCCGGATCGCAGGCCCTGGAGTGTAGCGTGGAAGTGGTGCTGCTCGCGGCTTGGGCAACGGCAGCCGCACAACGATTGTGCAGTGGCCAAGCGGGCGTGGCCGGCGCCGGTATCGGCCTGCACCACGCCTGCACCGGCGTTCTTTTGAGTGCGCCGTCCACGCCCGCCTGGCACTGCGCGCCACGTCTTGCCGGCCGCCGCATGGGTTCGGGGATCGCGTGAAGCGCTGCGGTGCGTGCGAGCCATGCAAGGCGCAGGTGGCAGCGGGCGCGGCAAAGATGTCCCGCCCTGCGGCGGCAAACGCGCAGGGGGCGAAGGCTTATCATGTGGGAATGACACATTCCCATGACGTCCTGATCGTTGGCGGCGGCCTGGTCGGCTCCAGCCTTGCGATTGCGCTGGACCGCCTCGGCCTGGATGTCGGGCTGGTGGAGGCCACCCCGGCCGGCGTGCCGCCGGCGGTGTTTGATCAACGCAACCTCAGTTTCGCCGCGGCCACCGTGAACGCGCTGGGCGCGCTCGGGGTGATGGCCAAGCTGCGCAGCCCGCCCGGGCCGATCCGGCGCATCCATGTCAGCCGCGCCGGGGACTTCGGACGCGTGCAACTGGACGCGGCCGATTATGGCCGCGACGCCTTCGGCCAGGTGGTGGTGGCACGCGACTTCGGCGATGCCTTGCAAACGCGTCTGGACGAACTGACCCATCTGCGACGTTACCGGCCTGCGCGGTGCATCGGCATAGAGCCGGTGCAGGACGACCTGCGCGCGGTGCGCCTGGCCACCGATGCGGGCGAGCAACGTGTGCAGGCCAAACTGGTGGTCGGCGCCGACGGCAGCCATAGCGCGGTGCGCGAGCTGCTGCATATCGGTGCCGATGCCCACGATTTCCTGCAGACCCTGTTCGTGGCGCGCGTGCGTGCGTCACGACCGCCCGATGGCACGGCCTGGGAGCGCTTTGGCGAACATGGGCCAACCGCGCTGTTGCCACGCGGCGACCGCCATTACGGCGCGATCCATTGCGTGGCGCGGGCCGAGGCCGAGACCGTGGCCGCACTCGATGACGCCGGCTGGCTGGCCCGTCTGCAGCGCGCAGCCGGCTGGCGTGCCGGGCGCTTGGTCGCCACCGGCGAGCGCAGTGCCTATCCGCTGGTGCAGGTGCTGGCCAACAGCCTCATCGCCGAACGCGTGGTGCTGCTGGGCAATGCCGCGCAGACGCTGCATCCGATCGGCGCGCAGGGCTTCAATCTGGGGTTGCGCGATGCGCTGACGCTGGCGGAATTGATTGAGCACGATCGCAGCGATGTCGGTGCCGGCGCGTTGCTGGCCGAGTATCTGGCGCGGCGGCGGGTGGACCGCGAGCACACCATCGGGTTTTCCAGCGGTCTGGCCCGGCTCACCGGCAACCCGGCACCGTTGCTGCGGCCGTTGCGTAGCCTGGGCTTGTTTGCGACGTCGCAGGCGGCCCCGCTGCAATCGATGCTGGTGGGCGGTGCCATGGGTTTCCGAGGCGATGTGCCGCAACTGTGCCGGAGCCGCGGATGAGCCGGAGCAGCACGCGTGATGCGGTGATCGTCGGCGGTGGCGTTGTCGGCGCCGCCTGCGCGCTGGCGTTGAACGATGCCGGCCTGCGCGTTGCCCTGGTCGAAGGGCGCGAGCCTGCACGCTGGCGCGCCGATCAACCCGATCTGCGTGTCTATGCCTTCGCCGCCGACAACGCCGCGTTGCTCGACGGCCTGGGCGTGTGGAATGCGGTGCGTGCCGCCCGCGTGCAACCTTATCGGCGCATGCGGGTCTGGGATGCGGGCGGAGGTGGCGAGCTGGGCTTCGACGCCGACACCCTGGGGCGCGAGCAATTGGGCTGGATCATCGAAAACGACGTGCTGGTGGACCGCTTGTGGGGCACCGTGCATGCGGCCGGTATCGACGTGCATTGTCCGGCACGCGTGGTCGAGCTGGAGCAGGATGCCAACAGCGTGCGCCTTCGCCTGGACGATGGCAGCCGGCTGGAAGCGGCAATGGCCATTGCCGCCGATGGTGCAGCGTCCACCCTGCGTGAACTCGTCGGGCTGCCGGTCTCCCGCCATGCCTACGCGCAGCGCGGCGTGGTTGCCTTCGTGGAAACCGAGCACCCGCATGAGGCCACCGCCTGGCAGCGTTTCCTGACGACCGGGCCGCTGGCCTTCCTGCCGTTCGCCGATGGCCGCAGTTCGATCGTGTGGACCTTGCCCGATGCCGACGCCGAGCGCGTGCTGGCGCTGGACGATGCCACGTTCTCGCGGGAGTTGACCCAGGCCTTCGCTGCGCGCCTGGGCGAGGTACGCGTGGCGTCGGCACGCACCGCCTTCCCGCTGCAACGCCAGTTGGTGCAGCAGTACGTCAGCGACCGCGTGCTGACCCTGGGCGATGCCGCGCATGTGGTGCATCCGCTGGCCGGGCAGGGCGTCAACCTGGGCCTGCGCGATGTGGCCGCGTTGCGGCAGAGCGTGCGCGAGGCGATGGCCAAGCGTGCGGATTGGGCCGCGCCGCATCGCCTGCAGCGCTGGGCGCGCACCCGGCGCAGCGAGAACACCGTTGCCGCCTACGGCTTCGATGCGATCAACACGGTGTTTTCCAACGACGACATGCACCTGACCTTGTTGCGCGGATCGGTGCTTGGCTTGGCCGGCAAGTTGCCGCCGTTGGTCGATGTGCTGTGGAAGCGCGCCTCCGGCGGCGCGTGAGCCAAGCACGAGAGCGGCCTAACCCGCGGAGGCGGCTTTTAGTGGCGTCTTGATATGCATTAATTGTTATATCAAAGGCCGCAGTTTCCATACGACGGGCGTGGCCGGCGTGGCTACAGTCGTGTCATGACCTCGTCCGCTCACTCTTCGTCCAAACCGGTATTGCTGCTGTTGTGCGGCTTGCTGTGCGACGCCGCCATCTGGCAACCGCAGCGCACCGCGCTGCGTGATCTGGCCGATGTGCAGGTGATGGATTTCGCCGGCTTCGACAGCATCACGCAGATGGCCGCGCATGCATTGGCCGTTGCGCCGCCGCAATTTGCCCTGGCCGGGCATTCGATGGGCGGGCGGGTCGCGCTGGAAATCATGCGCTAGGCGCCCGCGCGCGTGCTGCGGCTGGCCTTGCTGGATACAGGCATCGCACCGCGCCGCGACGGCGAGCGCGAAGAACGGCTTGCGTTGGTACGACTGGCGCACGCCTAGGGGATGCAGGCGCTGGCGCAGCGCTGGTTGCCGCCGATGCTGCACCCCGATCACCAAGCCGATGGCGAATTGATGGATGGCTTGATGGCCATGGTGCAGCGGCAAAGCGCGCAAAGTTTTGCCGGGCAGACCAACGCCTTGCTGGAACGCCCCGATGCGGCGCCGGTGCTCGCGCACATCACATGCCCTACGTTGTTGAGAGTCGGGCGACAAGACGCGTGGAGCCCGTTGGCGCGGCATCAGGACATGGAGCGACACATTCCGCAGGCGCGGCTGGCCATCTTCGAACACTGCGGTCACATGGCGCCGGTGGAAGCACCTGCCGCCGTCAGCGACGCGCTGCGCGACTGGTTGCAGGCCGCGTGATGGCGCGCCCGCCCAACGCGTGGTACGACGTGGCCGCTGCTGCCGAAACACGCAGTCCGCCGGGTATCGAGATTGCGTTGGTGACGCTTGAGGAGCGCTGCATGCACGAAGACGTCTCGATCATCATTGCCTGCGAGCAAGCGATCCGCCGGTTCGCCCTCTACAACGATCGCCATGATCATGCCGGCCTCGCCGCATTGTTCACCGACGATGGTGTGTTTGCCCGCCCCAGTGCGCCGGATGCGCCCGTGCGTGGGCGCGAGGCCATCTTGCAGTCGTTTCGTGAACGCGCGCCGCGCACCACGTGCCACCTGATGCTCAATACCTTGGTCAGCGTCCAGTCGCACACGCTGGCGCACGCGCACAGCCACGTCCTGCTTTACACCGCCGGCGATACCTCCGCAGCGCCGCCGTGGACGGCGCAATCGCCGGCATTGCTGGGCAGCTTCGAGGATGTGCTGGTGCTTCAACAAGGGCGCTGGTTGTTCCAGCAACGGCTCGGGTCGCTGCTGCTGCGGGTCGGCACCGGCTGAGTCAGCGCATCCGGGCTACAGGCAACACCTGATGGCGCATGCCGCGTGCCGCCGTCTTGCAGTTCCGCTTTCTCCCCCTCCCCGTCGCGTCGCATCGCAGTCATCCATTTCTTTTGCATGGGAGATTCGCCTAGTGGAACGCGTCCGTTCGTCTGCTCATTGTGGTTCGGTGTTGCCGCGTGCATTGTCGCGTCGGCAACTTGCATTGATCATCGTTGCCTTGCTGGCCGCAGCGTCGCCAGCGGCGTGGGCGCAGGCCGTGCCGGGAACCGCGGCGCCACCCCAAGGCATCAATTTGGGGGCACCAGCTTCCTCGATGGCTTCGGTTCCATGAAGCCCGGATGGACGGCCATCGAGTATCTGCGGTACTACGATTTCGATGCAATCAAAACTGCCAACGGCGACAATTCGCCAGCGTTCCGCGACCCCAAGGTTGGCGTCAGCGTCGCGTTGACTCAGCTCATCTACGTCAAGCCCTACACCTGGAAAGGCGGTTCGTTGAGCTTCAATGCGATCGTGCCGCTGGTCAATTACGATACCTCCGTCGCTGCCGATAGCCCGGTGCGCTTGAGCAGCAATGGCTTCGGTATGGGCGATATCTCGTTCGGGCCGGCGCTGCAGATGCCACCGGTGATGCGCGATGGCCGGGTATTCTTCTTCCAGCGATTTGCCATCGACGCCTTCGCGCCCGTGGGCAAGTTCGGTCGCGATATCGCCATCAACCAGAGCACCGGTTTCTGGTAGGTCGCACCGCATTGGGCCTTCACCGTGCAACCCAGCGATAGTTGGGAAATCAGCGGGCGGCTGAATTATCTCTACAACTTCCGCACCAACCGCGCAGGTGGCGTGCCGCCGATTCCCGGGTTCCGCTTTCGCAATGGCCAGGCCGGGGATGTGCTCTGGGCGAACTTCGCCAGCTCGGTCAAGCTCACCGAACAGCTGCGTGTGGGCATCAATGGGTATTACCTGCAGCAGTTGAAGAACAACCGCACCAACGACCAGAGCGTCCCCGACAGCAAGCGCAGGCAGTTCTATGTTGGCCCTGGGTGGTCCTGGCGGTTCGACGCAAAGAACCTTCTCAACTTCAATGTTTACCTCCCTATCGAGGTGGAGAACTCGGTGGCAGGCAATAGCTACAATCTGATGATTGTGCACTCGCTGTAACGCGTGCCGATCATATCTCCTACATTGCCGGCGCAGCCGGGCCGGCGTGTGGGATGGAGCTGGTGCGATGTGCCGAGCGGATCGGCTTGCGCTGTGCACTCCGCGTCATCCATCAAGATGCGGCACCGCACGTGCAATGGGACCAACCGCCGCAACACGTGCTTCTCAGATTTCCATGCTGTGCCGTTGCATGTTGGCATGTTCGCGGAACAGCAATTCCGCGCGAGCGCCATCGCGTTGTTCGATGGCCGAGACGATCGCGCCGTGTTGCCTGTGTCCGTAAAACAGATCGTCGTAGGCAAGCGCGGCAGTGCGTTGGCCGAACACGACGTTGACCGGACTGACGAACGGCACCAATGTGCAGCGCTCCACGGTTTCGGTCAGGATCGGCTTGTTGGCCGCCTCCACGATGGCGCGGTGGAAACGGGCATTCATTGCGCCATACGCCTGCTCATCGTCGGCACAGCGATTGCGGCTGGCCAGGATGCGGTCGCCTTCGCCCAGGCAGGCGTACAAGGTGGCGAGCAACTCGGCGGGGGCGCCCTGCTCGGCGACGGTGCGCGCGGCCATGCCTTCCATCATTGCGCGCACCGCCAGTGCATCCAGGCTTTCCTGCTGGCTGAAGCGCCGCACGGCGTAACCACGGTTGCCAGCCTGCACCAGCAAGCCTTCCTAGCATAACGCCGGCAGCGCCTGACGGATCGGCGTGCGCGAAATCGCCAGGCGCTCGGCCAGCGCCGCCTCGGTGACGCGCTCGCCCGGCGCGAAGGTGCCGCACAGGATCAATTCGCGTAGCTGCTGAATCGCTTGCAATTGGTGGTTGTTCGCCATTGGCCCCATTCTCTCGCGCCATACCGCAGCGCACGTTCCTTCGACAGGGAAAACTTGCAATTAACTTGTATAAAAAACCTTGCGGATGAGATCGCTTGATGGCAACTTGGATCCCAAGGATACCGTTTTGTGATCGAGAGTCGTTGGTCGTCCTTTGTTGGGATCCATTGCGTTGCAGATCCCCAATCACCCACTGATGCGCGTCTGCCCTGACCAGGGCCCGGCCCGCGTCGCAGGAGCGCAACATGGCAAGCATCATCGGCGGTATCGGAACCTCGCACGTTCCCACCATCGGGGTGGCCTACGACAAGGGCAAGCAGCAGGACCCGGTGTGGAAGCCGTTGTTCGACGGCTACTCGCCAGTGGCCGCGTGGCTGGCCGAGCAACAGGCCGACGTGCTGGTGTTCTTCTACAACGACCACTGCACGACGTTCTTCTTCGATCTGTATCCCACCTTCGCGCTGGGCGTGGGCGAGCGCTTTCCAGTTGCCGACGAAGGTGCGGGGCTGCGCAATCTGCCGCCGATTCGCGGCGACGTGCAGTTGCAGGCGCATATCGCCGAATGCCTGGTCAATGACGAATTCGACCTGACCGTGTTTCAGGACAAGCCGATCGACCATGGCTGCGCGGCGCCGCTGCCGCTGCTATGGCCGCATGTGCCGGACTGGCCGGGCACGGTGGTGCCGATCGCCATCAACGTGCTGCAGTACCCGCTGCCGACGGCGCGGCGCTGCTATCGCCTGGGCCAGTCGGTGCGCCGCGCGATCGAATCGTATCCGGAAGATCTTCGGGTGGTGGTGGTGGGCACCGGTGGGCTATCGCACCAGATCCATGGCGAGCGCACCGGGTTCAACAACACAGAGTGGGACATGGAATTTCTGGACCGGTTCCAGCATGCGCCCGAGACCCTCACCGATCTCACCCACACCGATTACGTGCGCCTGGGCGGTGCGGAGAGCGTGGAGCAGATCATGTGGCTGGCGATGCGCGGCGCGCTGGATGGGCCGATCCGCAAGCTGCATCAGAACTACTACCTGATGACCACCACCGCGATGACCGTGGTGCTGTACGAGCCGGGCGAAGAAGCCGCCGATGCGCCGCGTTCGGCCGAGCTGCTTGCGCGCACGGCCGCTGCGGCTTGAGGAACTGCTGATGAATCCGCAAACCCATGGCATGGAGCAGATCGGCGGCACGTACCTGTTCGATCTGCGTACCAGCAATCGTGCGCTGCGCCTCAATCGGTTTTTCTGGCACATGATCCGCGCTCCGTGGCGCGATCGTTTCTTGCAGGATGCAGAAGTTTTGATGCAGGAAGCCGAACTCACCGAGCAGGAGAAGACGCTGATCCGTGCGCGCGACTGGCTGGGCCTGGTGCAATACGGCGCCAACTTCTTCGTCATCGAAAAATTCGCGCGCGTGGTGCGCATGACCAATCTGCAGGTCTACGCAATCATGCGCGGCGAATCGTTCGAGGACTTCATGCAGACGCGGCGTGTGCCCCATGCGCGCTGAGCTGGACGTATTGGCCGTGCGCCGCATCGTCGCGTTACCCGACTTCCCAACGTAAGGCCCACCCCCATGACAATGTCCTCTGTGTTCTTCGAACATCGCATCAAGGTGCGGCACCTGCGTGTCATCGAGGCGCTGGACCGACAGAAAAGCCTGTTGCGCGCCTCACGCGTCTTGAATGTCACCCAGCCGGCGCTCACGCGCGCCTTGCAGGAGATAGAAGAGATCGTCGGTGCGCCGTTGTTCGAGCGCCACTCACGCGGCGTGCGCCCCAACGCGATGGGCGAGGTGCTGGTGCAGACTGCGCATGTGGTGCTGGGCCAGCTACGACGCGCGCAGGACACCTTCGAAGGGCTGCTGCAGGACGATGCGCTTACGATCACCGTGGGTGCCTTGCCGGTGGCGGCCAGCGGTTTGCTGCCGGCGGTACTGGCCGCGTTGTATCGCACCGAACCCACGCTGCGGGTGCGCCTGCTGCACGGCCGCACCGATGAGCTGTTGCCCAAGCTGGCCGGTAACGAGATCGATCTGGTGGTCGGGCGGCTGTATCCACTCGCCCGCTACGACGCACTGATTCGCAAGGTGCTGTACCAGGACCCGATTGCGCTGGTGGCGCGCAGCGACCACCCGCTGTTTGCCAATGGGCCGGTGCGCGTTGCCGAAGCGGTGGCGTACCGGCAGGTGCTGCCGACCCTGAGCCAGCATGTCGAACGCGACGTGGCGCAGGTCATGCGCGAGCATGGTCTTGCAACGCGCGACCAATTGCGTTCCAGTTCGGCCAGTTTCACGCGCGAAATCCTGCTCGGTACCGACAGCATTGCGGTGATGCCGAGCATGATGGTGGCCGGCGACATCGCACGCGGCGAGTTGCGTGCCTTCCAGCTGCAGCAGCCCTCGCAGGCGCGCGCAGGCGGGGTGATCTATCGCGATAGCAGCGCAATCCACAAGCCCGGCGTGCGCTTGCTGATGCGCGAGCTGGAGCACCAGCTGGCCCTCATGGCCGAACAGGGCGCAGTGTGGGTGGACGACCGCGTTGGCGAGGACGATGTGTTGCTGGATGCGTCTGCGTGATCGCCTAAGGCCGGCGCAACGCGCGGTGCTTTGCCGTTCACGCTGAACTGCATCAGCGCTCAACGGGTGTCGAGCGCGGCTGCAGACAGTGAGTCGTGCGCAGCGCCCCAGCAACGGGCAGCCCAGGCTGCCCGTTGTGCCGTTCGCGGTGCACATTCGCGTTCGATGGGACGGCACATCAGGTGTCACTGGCCAGGGTGTCCTTCAAGCGCGCTTTCTGCAGTTTGCCGGTTGCTGTGCGCGGCAAAGCGTCCACCAGCCGCAGATGCTTGGGCACCTTGTACTTGGCCAGCCGTGCGGTCAGGTAGTTGCGGATCTCCTCCAGGTCCGGTGCCGCAGCGGCCGGCACGATCGCCAGATAGCCCACCTCGCCCCATTGCGGGTCGGCCAGGCCGACCACCGCGCACTCACGGATGTCCGGATGGTCTGCGAGCAACGCTTCAATCTCTGCCGGATACACGTTCTCGCCGCCGGAAATGAACATGTCCTTCTTGCGGTCGACGACCCAGAAGAAGCCGTCGGCATCGCGCTGCACGATATCGCCGGTTCGGAACCAGCCTTGACCATCGAGCACGTCGGCGCTTGCCTGCGGATCGCTCCAGTAACCGGGGCTGAGGTTGGGGCCGCGCAAGAGCAATTCACCGGGAACGCCCACGGGGCAGTCTTTGCCGTTGTCGTCGACCACGCGCGTCTGCACCGATGGCATTGCGATACCGGCCGCGCCCAGCTTGTTGCGGATCACATCGCAGTCCACCGACATGCCGAACACCGTGCCGGCTTCGCTCATGCCGAAGCCGCAGACCATCGGGATGCCATCGTCCAGCCAGCCAAGCAGATCGTCGCTGGCGTGCGGCGCGCCGCCGCTGACCAATGCGGTGAGATGGCGCAGCGCTGCCGCATCGAAGCCGGGCTGATGGCGAAATGCCTGCATCATCTGCGGCACGCCGACGTAATGCGTGATTCCCAGCGATGGGTCGGCAAGCCAGCCCAACGAGCGTTTGGGCTCGAAGCCATTGGAGACCTGGATCGAACCGCCCACCGCCAACGCCGAGCGCACATTGGTGACCAGGCCGATGATGTGAAACATCGGCGCTTCGCACAGGAAGCTGCTGCGTGCGTCCACGCGCGTGGTGACGCCGAAGTTGTGCGCAGCGTGCTGCAGGTTCTGCTCGCTCAGCATCACGCCCTTGGGCTGACCTGAGGTGCCGGAGGTAAACAGGATCAGGCTTACACGATCCGGCGGAATCGATGGCGTGTCGGCAGGTTCCAGCGCATCGGCACTCGCGATAAAGCCTGCCAGGGCTTCCACATCCGTGCGTCCGGCAGCGACATCGTCGCCCAGTAACACGCGTGGCTCTGCGCGTTGCAGCAGCGCATCGAGCTCGCTGTCGCTCAACCGCCAGTTGAGCGGTACATAGATCGCGCCGACCCGCCCGCACGCAAAGTGCAGGGCCACCTGCCACACCGAATTGCGCGCCAGCACCGCCAGCCGCTCGCCATCGACGCAGCCACGTCGGCGCAGCAAGGCCGCCAGGCGGCCCACCAACGCGTCCAGCTCGGCGTACGTCCATTCCAGGCCCAGCACCAGATCGCGTGCGGCGAGCTGTTGCGGCGAGAGACGGGCGTGGAAAGCGATCGAGTCGGTCGGCATGGCCATGGCGCGGTCTTCTGGAAGAGTGGGAAGTGACGGGGTGTGAGTGCGGCTGCTGCGTGCGAAAGGTTGAGACGTCGCGGAAAACGTGGTGCGCGAATGGCGGGTGCAGCCACACGCATGTCGGCGCACAGCAGGAAAGCAGAGTGCAATCGGTTGGTGGCGTGCATGCCAATACGCAGGCATGCGCGCGTTCTTTCGGCTATGCGCTAGCTCAGGTAGACGGTCTTGGTTTCGAGGAAGGCATGCAGGCCTTCGATACCGCCTTCGCGGCCGATGCCCGAGTGCTTGAAGCCACCGAATGGCATGCTGATATCGACCCACATGCCGTTGATCGCATGACTGCCGCTGCGCACGCGGCGCGCGATGCGATAGGCGCATTCGGCGTCTTCGCTGTAGATGGTGCCGTGCAGACCGTAGTCGCTGGCATTGGCCTTGGCGATGAGGTCGGCTTCGTCGTAGTAGTCGATGAAGCTCACCACCGGTCCGAAGATTTCCTCGCGCGCAATGGTCATGTCCGGCGTCACCTCGGCAAACACCGTCGGTTCGACGAAGAAGCCGCGCGACAGGTGTGCCGGGCGGCCTCCACCCATGACCAGGCGTGCGCCCTCGGCCTTGCCTTTGGCGATGTAGGACTGCACACGTTCGAGCTGCCGGCCCAGGGCCAACGGGCCCATGCCGGTGTCTGCCGCAAACGGGTCGCCCAGTTTCACTGCGCTCAATGCCGCGCAATACGCCTGCAGAATCTCTTCGCGGCGCTGCGCCGGCAGCAGGACGCGCGTCAGCGAGAAGCACACCTGTCCGGCGACCGGCATGGAGTAGGGCACCAAGGTGGGTAGCACCTTGGCGAGGTCGGCATCTTCAAGCACGATCGCTGCCGATTTGCCGCCCAGCTCCAGGCCAACCCGCGCCAGGCGCTCGGCGCAGGCGATGCCGATCGAGCGGCGGGCCTGGGTGGAGCCGGTGAAGCTGACCTTGTCCACGTGCGGGTGGCGGATCAATTGCTCGCCCACCTCGCGGCCGGCGGGGAGCAGGTTGAACACGCCATCGGGCACGCCGGCGGCGCTGATGCACTCGGCCAGGACGTAGGCATCGATCGGCGTTTCCGGCGAGGGCTTGGCCACCACCGTGCAACCGGCAGCCAGCGCGGCGGCGACCTTGTAGCACAGCAATACCAGCGGCGCGTTCCAGGGCGTGATTGCGGCGACCACGCCGACCACGCCGACCGGCTCCTGCACCCCATGCACGCGGCCACCGTTGGGGCGCACTCGCGGTTCGACGAATGCGTGGGTGGCAATCAGATCGGCGTAGTAGTCGAATAAGTCTGGCGCGTGCTGCGAGGCGCGCTTGCTGAAGCCGATGGTGGCGCCCATCTGGCCGGTCCATGCTTCGGCCAGCTCGGGAATGCGTGCGCGCAAGTGCTCGGCCACCCGCTTGAGCACCACGCTGCGCTCTTGCGGGGAAAGCTGCGGCCAGGGACCGTTGTCGAATGCGCTGCGTGCAGCGGCGATGGCCGCTTCGGTATCTGCGTACGAGGGTTCGGTGTAGCACAGCAGCCGTTCTTCGCTGTGCGGCGCGATCACATCGACAGTACGATCGCCGGTGCTTGCGCGCCATTGCCCATCAAGGAACAGGCCCAGCGGACCTTGCGCGGCGATTCCGCGCAGCGTTTCGGATAAGGCTTCCATACTCCCTCCTCGGTGCAGAAAACCACTGGTAGCGCCAGCGATGCACGCACAAGGCGCACCGCTTCGGACGCGTTAGGACGCGCTTACGCTCGGTGTTTGCTCAGGTCGTACTCGCCTAGGCCGGGCTTGTAGCTCTTCTCGTCGATGAACTGACGGATACCTTCCTTGCGGGCGTTGTTGTCGAACGAGTTGGCCGCTTCCTGCATGCGCACCAGGTAATCTTCGGCTTCGTCGTAGGTCATGGTGCCGACGCGACGTACCGCATCCTTGGCGTACTTGAGCGCGACCGGGTTCTTGCGCAGCAGCAGTTCGGCCACTTCGCGGGTGCGGGCTTCCAGGCGTTCCAACGGCACGCTTTCGTTGACCAGGCGCCATTCGGCAGCCTTCTTGCCATCCACCATTTCGCCGGTCAGCGTCATCCACATCGCATCGCGCATGGACAGCAGTTCCACCGCGACCTTGGTGACGCCACCACCGGGCAGGATGCCCCAGTTGATTTCCGACAGGCCAAATTGCGCCTCATCGGCGGCAATCGCCAGGTCGCAGGCAAACAGCGGGCCGAAGCCGCCACCGAAACACCAGCCGTTGACCATGGCAATGGTCGGTTTCTGAAACCAGCGCAGGCGGCGGAACCAGCCATACGATTCGCGCTGCGAGCGCCGCACGCCACGCAGACCTTGCGCTTCGGTTTCGCGGAAATATTCCTTCAGGTCCATGCCCGCCGACCAGGCGGTGCCTTCGCCGCCGAGCACCAGCACGCCGACGTTGTCGTCGAACTCCAGCTCGTCCAGCACCTCCATCATGCGGCGGTTGAGCGCCGGGCTCATCGCGTTGCGCTTGTCGGGGCGAGCGAACTTCACCCAGGCGATGCGGTTTTCGATGCGAACCGATACCACGTCATGCTCGTTCAAGCGTCGTCTCCTTCGAGTCGTGAGAGTGCTGATGTGCTGATGTGTTGATGTGTTGATGGGCTTAAAGTGCTTCGGCCAGCGCGGTATCTGGCGCGCCGGCGCGCTCCAGTGCCGCGCTGGCGTTCAACTTGCAGAGCAGGCGTAGCAGGGTCTGTCGCTCGCTGGCCTGCAGGCCGGTGCAGGTGCGTTCGCCCGCGCGCGCCAGGCAGCCCTGTGCAACCAACAGCGTGCGCTCCCCCGCGTCGGTCAGGTACAGGCCCTTGCTGCGGCGGTCGCGGCCGGCCAGGCGTTCGATCAGGCCTTGCTCGGCCAGCGCATTGGCGATCTTCATGCCGGCGGCGCGGTTGACCAGCATACGGTTGCCCAGCTCGGTCTGGTCGCAGCCGGGTTGGTCACGGATGTGGATCAACGCGGTCACGCGCGCCGGGCTGAGCTTTAGCTCGGCCAATTCCTGGCGTGCGGCATGGCTGGAGGCCAGGGCGGCGAGTTGCAGCTGGTAGCCAAGGTCGGCGGCAAGTGAAAGGCGAGCAGTCATCAATCCGTCCATATTGTATCCGTTAAATACAATCTAACCGACCGGAGCGGGCCCTGCAAGAGGGGCGATGGCATGACGCGAAGCGCAGTGCGCGGTTGCGTAGTACAGCCGCGCCTGCCGTACGACGATCAGCGAATCAGCCAGCCGGCCAGCTGTTCGCGGATCAGATAGCCGCTGTGACGGGTGTCGAGCGCGTCGAATTCATCGGCCAGGGCAGGGTTGGCTTGCGCCTCCGCACGGCTGATGCGGCCATCGCCATCGGTATCCATGGCGTCAAAATCGATGCGGTAGCTGCCGACCACGCTGCTGGGCTGGATCGAACGCACGATCACGCTGGATTCGCCGCGCGGGCGCTCCAGTTCGGTTTGATGGGTGACCTCGCCGCTGGAGAGCGGCTGGGTGCGGATGGCACTGGGCACGTCGATCAGCGGCATGCTGCTGGCCGGCGTGGGCGCCTGTTGCGCCTGTGCGGCAGTGCAGAGCAATAGCGTGGAGACGAGTGTGGCAATACGGCGAGTGGTCATCAGATCCCCCTGATGCGGAACAGCCCACAAGCATAGAGCCTGGCGGCCTGTTGCGCTGCGCGTGCCGGTGGCGCGGCGTTTGGCAATGCAGATGCGTTGTTCGAGTGTCATCGCGGGCGAACATGCCGTGCACGATGCTGCGTCGTGGCCATGAGCGAGCCCTGCGCATTGCATCGCGCAGGGCTCTGGTTAGCGCCACTCAGCCGGGGATGAAGGGGAACACGATCTTCAGCAGCCCCTTCAGGCCGCCCTCGGCCGTGCTTGTCACCGCCTTGGCACCCAGGCTGTTGAGTGCGCGGCGCACGTCGTCCCAGCGCACCTGCGCAATGTCCTTCTTGAGCAGATCCGACACCTCTTCTGCGGTGGGCGTGAGCTTCTGCAGTGCGCGCACGGTGGCTTGCGGATCCGGTTGCAGGTAGCCCCAGCGCTCGGCGATTTTCAACAGCGTGTCGAAGCGCACCGCGACCACTTCGCGGTTGCGTTCGTACACCGGCAGCGCACCGACATCCAGAATGGCTTGTTCGAACTGTTGCGCATCGTCGGGGTGTTCGATGCGTAGCGCCAAAAAGCCTTCCTTGCGGCTGCGTTCGCTGACGTGCTTTGCGCCTGAGCGCAAATTGTCTTCGGTAAGCACGTTGGCAACGATCCGCTGCATCGCGGCGTCGCCTTCTTCGGGCACCAGCGAGCGCCAACGCGCATAGCCATCGCGCCGCAGTGCCTTGACCTTGGCCGAGGTCACCCGCAACTGCAATGCGACCGCTGCGTTGGAGCTGTTGCGCGAGATGGCGCCATCGCGTTCGAGCAGCACGAAGATCAACAATTCCAGGTCACGCTTGGTCAGCGACTGAAACCCCTGCAACAGGGTCAGGCGCAGAAATTCGCTGCCGAAGGCGGCCGCGTCCTTCAATTCGATCGGTTGCATGGGGAGTCCTCCACAGGTGACCTGCAGGATGCCAGGACGCCGTTGCGTGGCCTGAGAACCAATGCGACGCACACGCCAGTTTCAGTGTCCGGTTTCGCGCCCGCGACGATCAGACCTGAACGTTTCAACTGCGCCCCGGTCCTGCAAGGTGACAAACACCTGTTTGCCATCGGCGCCGCCGAAGGCCACGTTACTGGCCTTGCGACCTTTCAATGCAACCGTGCGCAGCAGCTTGCCCTGCGGCGACACCACTGCAATTTGCCCGGCACCATAGCGGGCGATGTAAAGATTGCCGTCGGTATCGCAGCGCATGCCGTCCATACCGAAATCGGGAAAGCTGATCAGCAGCCGTTTGTTGCGCAGGCTGCCATCGTCGGCCCGGTCGTATACCCAGATCTTGCGCGACATGCTTTCGTTGACATACAGCTGCTTGCCGTCGGGGCTGACATCCAGGCCGTTTGGCGTGGTCATCCCTGCTTCCAGCAACCGCACTGCGCCGTCGCGGCTGATGTGCCACAAGCGCCCGCTGTTGTCCTTCCAGCTCGGGTCGCTGGCGTAGAAGCTGCCATCGGGGGCCAGCGCCAGATCGTTGGGGCCATCTGCCTTGGGCAACGCCGCGAACGTGCTCACCGCGCGCGTTTGCATGTTCACCCGCAGGATCTGGTGGCCTGTGTAATCGGCGACATACATGGTGCCGTCGCGAAAGCGGATGCCATTGCCGGTGCTGCCCGCGGGCAAGGTGACGAACACCTCGGCACGTGCGCTGCCGTCTGCCTGCAGCGCGATGCGCGCAATGGTGCCGTCCTTGCCCAGGTTCACCGCGTACAGTGCACCGTCCGGACCAGTCGCCGGGCCTTCGGCATTGTGTGTGAATGCGCCATCGCCGATCAGGTCGCGCGCTACGAAGGGTGTGTCTGCAGCGATGGCGAGCGAACTGGACAACAGCAACGCCAGCGCCAAACAGCGAAGATGGGCAGCGAGGGTCATGCGCAATGCTCCGGATGTGATTGCCAGCAGTGTGCCAGAACGTGCAGTGCGAACATGGCGGTGATCACACACGATCAAGTAAGGTGCGCGAGCAGTACGCCCACACTCGCGAGGAGGTTTGCATGTCCGTGGAATCGATCACACGTCGCCGCTTGCTTGCCGCTTTTGGCAGTGCAGGCATCCTGCTCGCTGCACCGACGTGGGCATTGCCGAAGAAAAAGCCCGGAAAACCGCTCAATGTCGCGTTGGTCGGGTTGGGCAGTTATGCCAGCGAACAGCTCGCGCCCGGACTGGCACTGACCAGGCATTGCAAGCTCGCCGGGATCGTCACCGGCACGCCTTCGAAGATTCCGCAGTGGCAGTTCAAGTACGGTATCGCCGACCGCAATGTCTACAACTACGAGAACTTCGATCGCATCGCCGACAACGACGACATCGATGTGGTGTACATCGTCACGCCCACGCATCTGCATGCGCCACTGACCCTGCGTGCGGCTGCCGCAGGCAAGCACGTGTGGTGCGAAAAGCCGATGGCGATGCATGCCGGTGAATGCGAGGCCATGATTGCTGCCTGCAAACGCCACAAGGTGGCGCTGACGATCGGCTACCGCATGCAGCACGAGCCCAACACGCGGCGCGTGATTGCGATGGCCAGCGAGAAACCGTTCGGCGCGATGCAGCGCGTGCGTGCCGAGGCCGGGTACAACGGCTATCGAGGCACCGCCAAGGCCGCCCGCCCGTGGCGGCTGCGTTCGCAGTTCGGCGGCGGTGCGATGTACGACATGGGGGTGTATCCACTCAATGCCGCCCGCTACACGACCGGCGCCGAGCCGCTGGCAGTGACGGCCAAGCGCTGGACCGACCGGCCGGATCTGTTCGATGAAGTGGACGAGCACATGGACTTCACCCTGGAGTTTCCCAATGCGGTGCGTGCCGAGTGCAAGACCAGCTTCGGCAAGAACATGAATGAGCTGCGTGCCGAATGTGAGCGCGGCTGGTACGAGTTGTCGCCGTTCCAGAGCTATCAGGGCGTGACCGGCAAGGCCAGCGATGGGCGCGTGTTCGACGCCAAGGTGCCGCATCAGCAGGCGCTGCAGATGGACGAAGATGCGCTGGCGATCATGAACGGCACACCATTGCGCGCGCCGGGCGAAGAAGGCCTGCGCGACATCCGCATCGTCGATGCGATCTACCGCTCGGTGCGCGAGGGCAGCAAGCGCATCGTGCTGTAAGACTGGCCTGCTCCTTCGATTGGCAGAGTGCGGGCGCTGCATGCGCTGAGCAAGTGGGTTGGCTCAGCGCGGTCTACAAGATGCAGTGCCGATGCGTTGTATTGCGCTTGGTAAGCGCTGCTGCGCGCTCGTGGCTGACCACCAGCGCCTGCTACGCGGGTGAAATGCCCCAGTCAGGCGTGGAAGGGAACTTGGGCCTAGACCACGACGGATTGCATCGGCTATCGATCGAATGATCGAAACTCTTGGTGATACTCAGCGCTGCACCAACTCCGCGCCACCCCCCCGCTTTTACGACTCCCGATTCCCGATTCCCAGCGCTCACTCCCGCATCGCCAGCACCGTGATCTCCTCGCGATCGTGATAGAGCTGCTTGGCGCGCACGATCAACGATTTTTCTGCCTGGTGCTCGAACAGGTCCAGGCACAAGCGGGTCTCGTCCCAGCGTTTTTTCATCGGCAGCTTGAGGTTGAAGATGGTGTTGCGGCACCAGCCTTCGCGCACCCAGGTGGCCATGCGTTCGGCCACGCGGCGCGGTTGCTCGACCATGTCGCAGACCATCCAGTCCAGCGATTGCGCGGGCTTCCAGTGAAAGCCATCGGCACGCAGGTGTTCTACCAGCCCGGTCGCCAGTACATGCTCGCGCAGCGGGCCGTTGTCCACGCTGGTAACGTGCACGTGCTGCCGCGTCAGTACCCAGGTCCAGCCGCCGGGCGCAGCGCCCAGATCGGCCGCGCGCATGCCCGGCTTGACCAGTACGTCGCGTTCTTCGGGCGTGAGCAGCGTCAGCAAGGCTTCGTCGAGCTTGAGAGCAGAGCGCGAGGGCGCTTCCGGCAGCAATTTCAGGCGTGGAATGCCCAGTGGCCATGGCGCGCTGTCGGTGCTGTCGGCCACCGCAAGCAAGGCGTGGTCGCCGTCGAGAAAACAGACGTGCAATCGCGGCAGGCGCAACTGCGGCTTGTCGGTGAGCAGGCCGGCCTTGCGCAGGGCCGGGCGTAGCGCATTGCCGAAGCTGCGCGCCAGGCCAGCCAGCGGCTTGCCCGCATCCGAATCCGGGTGTTCCACCCACAGATCGCCAAAGCGCGGCTGTCCCTGCAGCGCGGCCAGGATCGGCGTGATGCGGTCCTTGGGGTCGATGCCCTTCAGTTCGGCAATCACCACCAGCTTTTGCCGGGCGAAGATCAACGCGCGCCACTGCAGTTTTGCTGCAAGTTGCGCGGCTTCGTCGCAGACGAACAGCACATAGCCATCGTTGCGTTGGGTACGCGCGTGACCGGCGATGCCGACGAATGCGGCGCGCGCACTCAGTTCTGCGGCCAGCTCAGGTTCGAAACCCTGCCGGCAATAGCACAGCAGGCCGCTCATCGCTGCACCTGCCCGGCGCCCATTGCGCCCGCGACATCAATAATGGTCACCGCCGCCCTCGCCGTAGTTGCGCAGCACGGCACACGCCTGGTCGCGCAGCACGTCGCGCACCACCTCGATGCCGCGGCGGCTCAGTTCACCCACCCAGTCGGCCGGCAACGGGCCTTCGTCGAATTGCGTCAGCGCCATCACGTCGTCGGTGCGCGCGCCGATCAGCAGGCGGTCGATGCCGGCCCACACGGTGGCGCCGTAGCACTGGCAGCACGGCTGCGCGGAGGTGGCCAGCGTCACCGGCGACAGCACATCGTTCAAGCGCGGTGTCTGCAGGCGCTGCTGCGCGAGCATGTAGGCCATGTTTTCGGCATGCGCCAGCGAGGTGGTTTGCGGCACCACGCGGTTCACTGCGGCGGCGATGATGCGGTGGTCCGGGCCGAACACCACCGCGCCAAACGGGCCGCCGCTGCGCTCGCGCACATTCATCCGTGACAGCTCGATCGCCAGGGCCACCTTGTCCTCATCGCCGGGATAGGCGCGGCTGTCGTCGACATGCGCGTGGATCCAGTCGGGCAGGGTGAGGTGGACGTGCGCGTAAAGCATCAGTGGACCGTTTCTGTAGGGGGAGTGGCGGGGCGCAGTGTATCGGCCTGCGCGTCCTTTGCGGCACATTGACCGGCCACGCACTGGCAGGCGCTGATCTGGCGGAAGCCGCACACGCTCATCATGCCGCTGGCCTGGCATTGCGCCAGTACGCCTTTGGGGTCGGTGGCGCTGTTGACGTTGACGCAGGCCGGAAACGCACCGCAACAGTTGCCGACATTCTTCACCGTGCAATCGGCATCGGTGCGGCAGGTGGTGGTGACGATGACCGCTTTGCCGGTTGCCGGGCCGCTTGTCGAGCCGGCAACCGGAGGCGGCGTGGCGGTATCGGCCGGTGGGGCGGCCACGCAGCCAATCGACCCAAGACAGGCCAGCAGCAACAGCATGCTCAGACATCGAGACAAAAGACGGGACATGCGGCCGCTCCGATCAGGATAGGTGAGCGGCCATGGTAAGCCCCGGATGCGCGGAATGTGGCGCGCGCTGGATCAGCTACGAAACCCCGCGATCCAGGTCTTGCGCGCGTTGGGGCGAATGACGCGAGCGACGGCGTCGCATGTGACCGAAATACGCCAGCAGTCTTAGGGCAACGCTGATCAAGCCCCGTTCCCGCGTTTCGCGGGAGGTTGGATGCACATAGACGATGGGGCGCGTAGATCGCTTTGCCCATTCAGGGCAATCCCGGTGATCGAGGCCTCTGTTGGGAGGCCTCTGTGCTTCATGTGGGCAAC
>NZ_JFAQ01000169.1 GCF_001304695.1 Xanthomonas axonopodis | reverse complement strand
GATCAGCGTTGCCTTAAAGGTGGTCACGCCATCGAGTGCGGCGCGGTTGGAGGCGTCCAGGTAGCGCCTGCCCAGGTAGCGGCCGGAGAGACCGAAGCGCCATGCCTGACCGCGCCAGTCGGCCGACACCACCAGCGTATTGCGCGGTTGGCCTATCACCTGCGCGCCGGGCGTGATTTCCAGCGCGGTATCGCGCGCGGCATCGCCGCTGCCCAGATAATCGGCCTTGTTGTAGGTGTAGGCCCCATTGATGCGCCAGCCGTTGTCCCAGCCGTAACCCAGCGCTGCTTCCACGCCGCGCGCATGCACGCCGCCGAAATTTTCGTAAACGCCATCGGTTTCGCCCAGGTAGTCGATACCGGTGACGAAGTTGGCCGGCACATAGACGATGCGGTTGTCGAAGCGGATGTCATAGAGCGTGACGCTGCCGGTCAACGGCCAGCGGCTGACACGCAGGCCGAGTTCGATGTTGTCGGCGGTTTCCGGTTTCACCCGGCTCAGCGCGACCGGGTCGGTTTCGCCCAGCACGCCGGAGGGGATGGCTGCGAAGTTCTGTGAGTAACCGGCAAAGGCTTCCAGTCCCTGCACCGGTGTGGTCCAGGTCAAGCCGGCCGACAGGAGCGGATCGGAATGCGAATCCGATTCCACGTGCTGCGCATCGCCGATGCGGCGGTCGCGGGTCTGGTCGACAAAGAATTGCTTGACGCCCACGCGCCAGGCGAACGCGCCATAGCGCATCACGTCTTCCAGGTAGTACATCTGCTCGTCGGTCTGATAGTTGTCCTTGAACTGCACCCAGTAGGGCCGATGATCGAAGCTGATGTTGGTGCCGACGTTGAGCAGGCGGTGCCAGTCGCGGGTGACGCTGCGCTCCACCCGCTCCAGCCAGGCACCGGCACGCACGGTGTTGTCGATGGCGCCGAGATCGGTGCGCCATTCCACATCGGCCATCGCGCCGGCACGGTGATTGGCGTAGTGGCTATGTCGATACGACTGCACCGGCACCGAACCGGCCGGATAGCAGGCCGGATTGGATTCGGCCGGCACCGCTTCGCTGCCGGCGCAACCGGACAGCATGGTGGCAGCTGCGCCGCCGGGGGTGAGGTAATACAGCTTGCCCAGATCGCTGCCGCCATACACGGTGTTGCCGCCACGCGCTTCGGATTCGGGTGCGCCGGCGCCATCGTTTGTGACGTCCACCAGATACGGTGGAATCCAGTCGCCGCGCCCCTGCATGCGGTGCGCATAGCCGGTCAACGTGGTCCTGAAGCCGCTGCCGCCATCGAACGCGCCGCGCAGGTAGCCAAACGTATTCTTGCGCAACGCACGCGAGCCGGAGCGATAGTTCTGGTCCAGGTACGGAATGCCGGTGAGCGTACCGGTCAGCAGGTCGTGCTCCGGGTCGCGCGCGAATTGCTCCGGGGTCACGCTGGTGTATTCGGATTCGTCGGCATCGTCGTAAGAGGCGTAGCCGCTGAGCGTCCACTGATTGAGCACGCTGACGAACTTTCCGGCCAGGTGATCGCGGCTGGTGTGGCCATTGCCGTCGATCCAGTCGTCGTTGCGTGCCGACGAACCACTGACCCAGGCACGCGTAGTGCCGCCGATCAGGCCGGTGTCGTAGCGCGCGTAGTACTTGCGCGCCTGGTGATCGCCAAGGCCACCGATCACGCGTACACGCTGCGTTTCCAGTGGGTCGCCGGTGAGGTAATTCAAGGTGCCGCCCAGGGCTTCGTTGGAGCGCGAGGCGATGTCGGCGGTGCCCTGGCTGACTTCCACCGTTTCCAGATCCGGCATGTCGATAAAGCGGTTGGCCTTGGAGCCGCCGCCGTACGCTGAGCCACCATTGGGCACGCCGTCGATGGTGGTGCCGATTTGCTGCGTATCGCGATTGCTGACGAAGCCGCGCATGCTGATTTGCGTGCCCCAATCCGACGAGCCGAAGGCATCGGCTTCGGTCACCACCACGCCGGGCAGTTCGTTGAGCGCATCGTTGACGCTGCCCAGCACGAACTGGCGGTCCAGCATCTCCTTGCTGACGGTGGTCTTGGAATAGGTCATTGCCTGCCCGACCACTTGCACCTGATCCAGCGTCGAAACTTGCTCGCCAGTGCTGGCCGGTGCGGGCGCGACCGGGTCGGGGGTTGTAGCGTCGGGAACCTGCTGTGCGTAAGCCGGTAGGGTGAGCGGAATCAGCAGTAGGGCTAGCGGGGCAGGATGGCGCACGCGCAAGGAGGGCATCGAATCCATTGAAATCCACAGCGGGGGAGGGGGTCTGCGAAGACTGCCGCGCTTGCGTTGCGTGATCATGACCGCGCTACAGGCGAGCTGGCGATCACGAGCCGGATGTACGCAGCTTCATCGCCAAGCCGACGAATGCCTGGTGCTGTCTGGATGCATCCAGTCAAGCGAACGAGTGCTCGGGGCGAAGCGGCGTTCAGGCGTCATCAACGGCTCAGGTCAACAGCTGAGTCGGTCGAGCGCGCGGTGTCCTCACCGCTCGCGGGACACGCCGTCAACCCGTCCCTGGGGGCTCGTTGGCGGCATCCATGCCTACAAGGACGTACTTGCAGCGTGTCCGGCGATGGTGAGCGGGCAAGAGCCCTGCAGCCAAGTAGCAGATCATCCCTCACTGCAACCGGCTTGCCAGTGCATTGGATTGCTATCAGCGCGAGCAAAGTGTCCATATGCATCAGCGCCGTGCTGGTCGCACGCCCACGTCTGCAGCGCGCTGACCGAAATATCCAACCATCCTGGAAAACAGCGCGAACGGGTGTTCTCAGCGTTGCTTGCCGTGTGGTGGTGCTTCGGTCTGCTGTGTTTCCGGCATCAACTCCAGAGCTGACGGCGTGGTGCGCAGCATCGGGCGGAAGGCGATCGGATGGGTGCGGCGGCGCCTGAAGCGCAGCAGCCGCGACAGCGTAAAGCCGGCCAGCGCCAGCAACATCACTGCGAAGTACACTGGCAACGCGGCCGGGCCGAATTTCTGCATTGCACCGCCGGCCAACGCCGGGCCGACCGCGGCACCCACGCCATGTAGCAGCAACAAGCTGCTGCTGCCGGAAAGCAGGTCTTCGCGCGGCAGATAATCGAGCATATGCGCCACCGCGAACGGATACAGCGAAAACGCCAGCCCGCCATAGACAAAGAACAGCACGAACAGCACGGTAGTCTGCGTCTGCACCATCGGCAGTGCGGCAGCGATCGCGATGCCGGCGGCCAGCGCGCTCACGGTCACCGGGCCGATGCGGCGATCATGCCCGTCGCTGATGCGCCCGATTGGCCACTGCAGCACGGCACCGCCCACGATGGCGGTGAGCATGAACATCGCAACGCCGTCGGCATCCAGCCCGATCCGGTTGGCATACACCGGCAACAAGCCCCAGAACGCACCCATCGCCAGGCCGGAAAGGCCGGCGCCAACCGTGGCCACCGGCGCTAAGGCATACAGCGTGGCCAACCGCAGTCGCGATACATGCGGCACCTCGGGCGGAATCAGCCGCGTGGTCATCACCGGCATCACCGCGGCACAGAACAGGATCGCAGTCAGCGTAAACATCGCCGGTGCGCCCGCATCGCCGATGGTGAGCAGGACCTGGCCCAGTGCCAGCGCCGACAGATTGATCGCCATGTAGACTGAAAACACCCGGCTGCGTCGGCGTGCGTCGGGCTCGGCGTTGAGCCAGCTTTCGATCACCGTATACAGGCCGACCAGCGCCGCGCCGGTCACCAGGCGCAGCACGCCCCAGCCCCAGGCGTTCAGCCAGATCGGATGCAGCAACACCGCAATGGCTGCCAGCGCCGCATAAAAGGCAAACGCGCGGATATGCCCGATGCGGCGAATCAGCGGTGGTGCGAAGAAGGTGCCGAGAAAGAAGCCGGCGAAGTAGCCGGACATGATCAGGCCCAACGCCCGCGCGTCGAAGCCGGCCTGATCGCCACGCACGGCGAGCAGCGTGCCGAGCAACCCGCTACCGGTGAGCAGCAGGGCAACGCCAAGCAATAAGGCAGTCAACCGCAACATGGATGCGGCCCTCGTGGGGGAAAAGGCGCGTCGATCACGTGTTCGAGTGTAACAGCCTGCTCGGTGCGGCTTGATCGCCGCCATGGGCGTGCGCGCTTTTTTCTAGCGATTGCGCGTGAGGATGCGAGTGCCGCAGGTGGCGGTTTTGGCGTCTGATCGTTGGTCACGTCGCTTGGGTGCGCAACCCATGCGTGCGTGGCTCGCACGGCGCGCACGCATAGGTGTCGAGCGCCGCGCTTGCCCCCGGGTTGCCGCCAGCCATGCCTGCGCACAGCCCATCGGCATGGGCGGCTATCGAAGCGGTCATCGCGCATTGCCCCCGTCGCCCGGCACCGGCCATGTGGATGCATCACCGGCTGCCTGCCGCCCGTCGCAGGCGACGCGCTGCACTTGCCAGCCCGCATGCGTCTAGAATTTGCCCCCCTTGCAATGTCTTCAGCTGATCCCTGCCATGCCCATCTACGGTTTCCAGTGCACTACCTGCGGCCACGCATTCGACCGCCTGCAGAAAATGGCCGACCCCGATCCGCAAACCTGCCCGGCCTGCGCCGCGGCCACGATCAAGCGCCAGGTCACTGCGCCGTCGTTCCGCCTGTCCGGCAGCGGCTGGTACGAGACCGACTTCAAATCGGCCAGCGAGAAAAAAAAAGAACCTCACTGAGAGCAGCAGCGCCGGTGGCGATGCCAAACCGGCGGCAACCGCAGAGAGCAAGCCGGCCGCCAAGCCCGCGTCCGATCCGGCATAAGTGGCCGCGGCTTGCAGGTTGCGCTGCTCAGCGCGGCGTTGCGCGCCGCAATGACTGCACGTCGTACATCGTGCGGACTGCTGTGTGACGGTGGATTGCGTAGGTGCTTGTCGCCAGCCCAGATGGTCGTGCCATTCCACCGCCGTTCGCCGCGGTCAGGACTGCGGTTTCCTGATCGATTTCCGGTGGCGCTCGCCATGCGCGGTGGGCGAGCCCGCTGGGCGAGTTCGCTAGCCCGGTCAATGTCGCTAAGCCCGCTTCATCCAGGCCGGGTGTATTCCCGCCAAACCTGTGGCGATGCAGGGCGGGTAGCCGCGAGGCTGCGAGGCGCTGGCGCACGCGCTGTGCGTGCCGTTTGCCGCATTTCCATGGATCGCCGCGACTGAATTCGACGGCCGCGCCCGCCTGGATGCGTGCCGTCGTCTAAGGCAACGCTGATCA
>NZ_JFAQ01000168.1 GCF_001304695.1 Xanthomonas axonopodis | reverse complement strand
CCCCCCCCCCCTACCAAAATGGAAGAACCGATGATCCTGCCTAGATCGCGCAAGACCGTCCTGTTGCCGAGCCTCCTGCTGCCGTGCCTGCTCAGTTCCTGCGGTGGCCAGGATGGCCCCGATGCGAGCGCCGCACAGACACCCTCGCCATCGCCGACCGCGATGGTGACGGTCAGCACACCCCGCTCCCTGGCGCCCAACACCACGCCTACCAGCACGACAACGTCGAGTACGAGCACCGATCCATCGTTCCGGCGCACCCTCTCGCCCGACCAGCCGATGTTCGTCATCCACGCCGACACCTGGAACGCGGCCGATCCGCAGAAGATCATCGATCTGATTCCTGCAGACCTGCGCCCCTACACGGTGCTGCTGATCTCGCTCTCGATCAGTCACAACGGCGCCACCAACAATCAGTGCAACTGGAATCAGGTGGAGAACGGAATCGAGACGGCCCGCTCGTGGATCAAGACCGCGGCAGCCAATGGCGTGTGGGCGATGGTCCAGCCTTCCAGCGGTGGCTTCAGCCACTTCCCCGGCTATCCCAACGGCACCGATCTCGAATCGACGGTCTACGGTGAATTCTTCCGCGACTACCCGAACTTCCTCGGCTTCAACTATGCCGAGCAGTTCTGGGGATTCGATCAACCCTGCTCGGTGTCGGCAGCGCAGCGCTGGGAGCATTGGGCCAATCTGCTCAAGCTGACCAACAAGTACGGCGGCTATCTGGCGGTAAGCTTCACTGGCGGCTTCTGGGGCGCAAACATCAACCCGCTGGCAATGGTCAAGCGTAACGATGCCTTGCGCACCTCGCTCACCAGCTATGCCAAGAACTTCATCATCGAAGAAAAGTTCACGATGAACTATGGCTACCACGACATCGAAAGTGTCAGCCTGGGCATGTTCCTGTCGGGATTCGCGGGCCATTACGGCATCCGTCCGGACAGCAGCGGCTGGTACGCCGCCGATGGTAGCGCCTATCCGATCCCGGCAGGCGCCCCGCATCTGATCGAGCACCTGACGCTAACCGGCGAAACCTACTTCGACGGCCCGGAACTGATCTGGACCGACAGCGTGCAAAGCCTGCCCAACGGCACCACCGCCGATGGCTACAACACGCGGCGCTGGCAGTTCTTCCCGCAGTTCAAGAACATCCACATGGATGTCTATCGCAAGGTCCTCGACGGCACCCTGCACATCCTCAATCGCCGGCAGGTGATCGATCGCACCAAGGTGGTGGTGGTCGACGATGTCACGACCGGTAACGACCGTACGGTGTACGCAACGCCGGAAACGCTGTTCTCCGGTCTCTACCTGATGGACGACGACGGCACCTATCTCAACCAGCACAGCTGGTATAAGAAGATCGGACGCTACCCCGCCATCCCGACCGTGTGGCAGTTGAACGACGACCTGGCCAAGTCCTTCCCCGTGCAGATCAAGCGCAGCGCATACGACAGCCGCTGGCCGTCCATCGCGGCCAAGACCCAAGAACTGAATGCCCTGTTCCCGCAGGAATCCACCGGCGACCTCTACGTGGGACGCCAGGACAACACCTGGGTCACCTACAACCCCTACAAGACCAACAAGACCGCCAGCGGTGCATTCAACCTCAAGTACAACAGTTGCGCCGCGCTCAACATGACCTACGGCCCCTACACGACGGGCGTGGTCAAGGAGTTCGCCAACTCGGTGTCGATCTACCTGACCAATTTCGATTCCGAAACCGGCCCGCTCAAGACCGACACCATCACCATCAGCGGCGCCAGCAGTACGCCGACCTATACCTTCACCGATCGCGGCGAGCACAAGCCCAGTAGCGTGACCGCCACCCCCAGCAACGGCGGTTTGACTCTGAACGTCGCCCACAACGGTCCGCTGGACATCACCATCCAGTGCTCCGGCGCGGCCACCGGGCGCGCAAGCGCCATGCCGGTCACGGCACTGCAGGCACCGGCCGCGCCGCCCGCCTACACGGGTGTGCGGCAATACGAAGCGGAGAACTTCGACTTCCTGCGCATCGGCAGCCTTGTCGCCAATGGCGTCTCGGGCACGGTGCACAACTTCCAGGGCCTGGGCTATGTCGACTTTGGCGGCAACCCCGGCGCGCGCCTGCGGACCACCGTCAACGTGCCGCAGGCGGGAACCTACACGCTGGCCACGCGCTATTCCGCACCGGGCGCAAGCGTCGGTACCGTGGACCTGTACGTCAACGGCGTGCGTGTCGGTACCCCGGCCTTCGCCCAGACCAGCTCGGCCAGCGAGTGGGCCAGCAGTCCACTGACGGCGCCCTTGAATGCCGGCGATAACGTGGTCGAGTACCGCGCCAGTGCAGGCAACCAGGCCAAGCTGTACCTAGATAATCTGGCCGTCTCGCAGTAAGCGATACCAGCGGCGGTGCCGGCAACAGGCCGGCCCGGCTGCTGCAGGGTTGGCAGTACAAAGGGCTGTCACTGCTGAAGTTACACTAGCCCCATGCAGATCGGCCCTTACTCCATCGCTCCCAAGGTGATCCTCGCGCCCATGGCGGGCGTCACCGACAAGCCGTTCCGGCTGCTGTGCAAGCGGCTGGGCGCGGGCCTGGCGGTGTCGGAAATGACCATTTCCGACCCGCGTTTCTGGGGCACGCGCAAATCGCTGTACCGCATGGACCATGCCGGCGAGCCGGACCCGATCAACGTGCAGATCGCCGGCACCGAGCCGCAGCAACTGGCCGAGGCGGCGCGCTACAACGTCGACCACGGTGCGCAATTGATCGACATCAACATGGGCTGCCCGGCCAAGAAAGTGTGCAATGCCTGGGCCGGCTCGGCACTGATGCGCGATGAAGACCTGGTGGCACGCATCCTCACCGCGGTGGTGCAGGCCGTGAAGGTGCCGGTGACGTTGAAGATCCGCACCGGCTGGGATTGCGACCACCGCAACGGCCCGACGATCGCGCGTATCGCGCAGGACTGCGGTATCGCCGCGCTCGCCGTACACGGGCGCACCCGCGACCAGCATTACACCGGCAGCGCCGAGTACGCGACGATTGCGCAGATCAAGGCCGCGCTGCAGATCCCGGTTGTGGCCAATGGCGATATCGACTCGCCGCAGAAAGCCGCCCAGGTGCTGCGCGACACCAGCGCCGATGCGGTGATGATCGGCCGCGCCGCGCAAGGCCGCCCGTGGATCTTCGGCGAAGTGGCGCATTTCCTGGCTACCGGCGAGGTACTGCCGCCGCCGTCGCTGGCATTCGTGCGCGACACCTTGCTCAGCCACCTGGAAGCGTTGCACGCGTTTTATGGCCAACCGCAAGGCGTGCGCATCGCACGCAAGCATCTGGGGTGGTACGCCAAGGACCACCCGCAAAGCGCCGACTTCCGGGCGGTGGTCAATCGCGCCGAAACCCCCGAAGCGCAGTTGGCCCTGACGCGCGATTACTTCGATGCCTTGATCGCCGGCGTGCCGCCCGCACTATCGGACGCTGCCTGAGGTTTTCTGTCCTGCTGGAGCCGCACGCATGAGCGCACCGAGCGACACCCCGACCTATCTGCACGGCTTTTCCGCCACCGAACAGGCGCGTCTGCTCAAACAGGCGCGCTTGCTGGAAACCACGCTGTTCAACCAGATCGACTACAGCGGCGCGCGGCGCCTGCTGGAAGTGGGCAGCGGCGTCGGCGCGCAGACCGAAATCCTGCTGCGCCGTTTTCCCGAGCTGCATGTCACCGGCGTGGATTTGAGCGAAGCGCAACTGGGCGCGGCACGCGCAAATCTCGAACGGCTGGCATGGTGCCGCGCGCGTTACACCCTGCAACAGGCCGATGCCAGCGACCTGCCGTTCGAAGCGCGCCAGTTCGATGCGGCGTTTCTGTGCTGGGTGCTCGAACACGTGCCTTCGCCTGCGCGCGTGCTCAACGAAGTGCGGCGCGTGCTGCTGCCTGGCTCGCCGGTGTACGTGACCGAGGTGATGAATGCCTCGTTCCTGCTGCATCCGTATTCGCCCAACCTGTGGCGCTACTGGATGGCATTCAACGATTTCCAGCACGACCAGGGCGGCGACCCATTCGTCGGTGCCAAGCTCGGCAACCTGCTGCTGGCCGGGGGCTTTCGCGATGTACAGACGCAGATCAAGACGCTGCACCTGGACAACCGCGAACCGGGCCGGCGCAAGACCATGATCGGGTTCTGGGAAGAAGTGCTGCTCTCGGCGGCTGACCAATTACTGCAGGCCGGCGCGGTCGAGGCCGCCACCGTGGAGGGCATGCACCGTGAGCTGGCGCAGGTGCACAGCGATCCGGACGCCGTGTTTTTCTATTCGTTCGTGCAGGCGCGCGCCACGGTTTATTGAGTTGCCGATGCGGGCGCGGCGACCGGAGTGCCGACATGTTCCAGGTCGCCGGTGAGCACGGTGCTGCGGGGCTCGTGCCAGATGCGATGCCACATCTGCGCCAGCACCGCGCCAATCTGATCGCGGGCCACCGGCGCACGGTACGCCGCCTGTACCTGCCGCGGCACGATCGGCTGCCACGTTCCGTTGTCGCGATGGGCTACCACGAAGTTGAAGTTGTAGTCCGGCTCCAGGCCCATGCGCAGGTCGCTGAGCATCAGGTCATCGTCGACCAGGCGGGCGCGCATGAAACCGCGATTGAACCAGGTCAGCCGGCGCACCGAATCGAACCTGGCCACTTCGCCCAAGGCCTGCGTGTTGCTGGAAAACCCGCGAAAGTGCATCGGACCGGTGTCGGCCACCAGCGAACGCTCGCCGATAACATAGCCGTTGGGCGTCATCGCCACCACGCGCCATAGCAAGGTGTTGAGCGGCATCGGTACCGAAAACCGCGGCGCATCGGCCAGGCCCATCGCCGCCAGCGCGCGGTCGGCCTGGCGGTCCACCAGTTGCTTGGCAATCAACGACCAACCCAAATACGCGGTGCTCGCCACCAACCCGATCACCAGCGCGCGCTGCGCAAGCGGGCGCGCACGCGCAAACCAGGCCACCGCACAGGCGAGCAACAGCCACAACGTATAGGCCGGGTCGATGATGAACACGCTCGACCACATCGTCGGATGCGGCTGCAACGGCCACCACAGCTGGGTGCCGTAGACGGTGAACGCATCCAGCAGCGGGTGCGTGATCAAGGCCAGCTGGATCGCCCAGAACCAGCGCGTGGGTGCGCCGGCCACGCGTCCGTTGCCGTAGCGGCGGAACAGCCACCAGATCAACCAGCCCACCAGCGGCAGCACGAACAACGAATGGCTGACGCTGCGGTGCACGGTCATCTGGGTGACCGGGTCGTCGGTCAGCGGTAGCAATGCCAGCGCGTCGAGGTCGGGCAAGGTGCCCAGTGCCGCGCCGGCCAACAAGGCGGCACGCCGCTGTCCGGGCGGCGCGATGGCGGCAGCGATGGCGCCTCCAAGAACGATATGGGTCAATGAATCCATCAGCCGATGCTAGCAGGCCGCACATGCACGGATCCGGATGTTTGACGCGGCGTGCGGCCGGCCGGCGCCGCTGCGTCGCCGGGCAGTGAATCGTCACCGCAACGCCCAGGTCCATACGTCCGGCCGGGGGAACCGGCGTCGGCTTAACCCCAAAGCGATCCATTCAGGCGCACAATGCAACCGACACACGGGGCGTGTATCATCCGCACCCATCTTTTCATCCGAATCAAGGGATATAAGTCTGATGTCCAGCTACCTGTTCACCTCCGAATCGGTCTCCGAAGGCCATCCGGACAAGATCGCCGACCAGATCTCCGACGCAGTGCTGGACGCCATCCTGGCCCAGGACAAGCGCGCCCGCGTGGCGTGCGAGACGATGGTCAAGACCGGCGTTGCGATCGTGGCCGGCGAAGTGACCACCAGTGCCTGGATCGATCTGGAAGCGCTGACCCGCAAGGTCATCCTGGACATCGGCTACAACAGCTCCGACGTTGGCTTCGACGGCGAGACCTGTGGCGTGCTCAACCTGATCGGCAAGCAGTCGCTGGACATCAACCAGGGCGTGGATCGCAAGAACCCCGAGCAGCAGGGTGCCGGCGACCAGGGCCTGATGTTCGGCTATGCCACTAACGAAACCGACAGCTTCATGCCGGCGGCGATCCACCTCTCGCACCGCCTGGTCGAGCAGCAGGCCAAGATCCGCAAGAAGAAGAACTCGCCGCTGTCGTGGCTGCGTCCGGACGCCAAGTCGCAGGTCACCCTGCGCTATGAAGATGGCGTGGCGACGGCGATCGACGCGGTGGTGCTGTCGACCCAGCACGACCCAGGCGTGAAGCAGAAAGACCTGATCGAAGCGGTGCGCGAGGAAATCCTCAAGCCGGTGCTGCCGGCCAAGTGGCTGCACAAGGGCACCAAGTTCCACATCAATCCGACCGGCAAGTTCGTGATCGGCGGCCCGGTGGGCGACTGCGGCCTGACCGGTCGCAAGATCATCGTCGACACCTACGGCGGCTGGGCGCGTCACGGTGGCGGCGCGTTCTCCGGCAAGGATCCGTCCAAGGTCGACCGTTCGGCTGCCTATGCCGCGCGTTATGTCGCCAAGAACGTGGTGGCTGCGGGCCTGGCCGACCGTTGCGAAGTGCAGGTCTCCTACGCCATCGGCGTGGCCGAGCCGACCTCGATTTCGGTCACCACCTTCGGCACCGGCAAGATCGCCGACGAGCAGATCGAAAAGCTGATCCGCAAGCATTTCGACCTGCGTCCGTTCGGCATCATCCAGATGCTCGACCTGATCCACCCGATGTATCAGCAGACCGCGTCTTACGGCCACTTCGGCCGTAAGCCGAAGGACTTCACCTACACCGACGGCACCGGCGCGCAGCACAGCGCGACCTCGTTCTCGTGGGAGAAGACCGACCGCGCCGACGCCCTGCAGGCCGCCGCCAAGCTGAAATAATCACCCCGCTCCTGCGGAAGCGAGGCAGATGCGTCATGACTGGGCCGCTGAAGCGGCCCAGTTGCGTTTTGTGAGTTGTCGGCGGGAGGCGCTCGACCCTGGTGAAGTTGTTTCGATTGCAGTGGCCTGGTGCAGCAATCTGGCGCTGCACGGCGAGAGCGACCGTGTTGTTGCCATCATAGGCAGCGCGCATGCCGGCGAGGAGATAGAGCCCCTCTCCCCACGGGAGAGGGGTTTGGGGGTGAGGGTACGGGACGAAGCCACTCACCTGCCGAATAGCACGTGGCTGCGCACGTACCCTTATCCGCCCCTACGGGGCACCTTCTCCCGCCTGCGGGAGAAGGGACAACGACGCCAACCAGTGCTCAAGCCCATCTCCCCGCGGGAGAGGGGTTGGGGTGAGGGTACGGGGCGAAGCCACATGCCACCGCAGGACAGCTGTCGCGAACCTGTTGCTACCGATCGAGCTGTAACTGCTGTTCCAGCGCCTTGGAAAATTCAGGCAATGGGCAGGCCATCCGTTGCGCCGGAGCGCACAGACCCAATGCCACCTCCTGCTGCAACGGCGGGTGGGCCAGATCCAGCGGCGCCAGGGTGCGCAGTTGATCCAGCGATTGCGCCAGGTAGTGGGCGCGCACTACACGCTCGCCGCTGGGTTCGCGCCACAAACCAAGCAACAACGCGCCGCCCGGTGGCGGGTCGTCGGCGCCGTAGCCGAGCAGATGGAAATGCACATCCAGCAGGCCGCTCAAGGCGGAGATGTGGGTGTCGCTGCCGACGAACACCGAGACTTTCGGCGCCTGCGCGTCACCGAAACGTTGCAGGACCTCGCGCGCCAGCGGCGCACCGGAACGCGAGGCCATGTAGTGCGGCCGTGCGTAGATGTCGAACAGCAATGCGTGCAAGCGTGAGACCTGGGCCAGGCGCTCGGGCGTCGCACGGCCCCAGCCGACCTGCGAAAGCGGCAGGCCTTCTGCGTATTGCAGCAGCAACACCTCGCCGGTGCCGGAGGTCAGATCGATTGGCCCACCTAACTTAAGCCCGCGCCCGTTGGCCGACGGCGCCAGCTTGGACGGCATCTGCGCGAATTCGCAGGGCGTCCGCGTGCAGCCCAGAATCTGCTGCAGTGCCTGCAGCTCGGCGGCGTGGCCTTGCAGCAACGCGGCAGGGCCACCGGTCTGTTGCTGGATCGATGCGACCGCGGCAGCCGCATCGAACGGCACCGTGCCGGCTTCGATCGGTCGAAACAGCGGATCGTTGCTGCCAGCCTCCCGATGCCCGGCGACGATGCCGCAGCCGGGGGCGAGCGCGTCGGCCAGCAGGGCGCCACTATCGATGGTGCGTTGATCGGTATTGGCCCACACCGACACACTGCCGGTTGCCGGGCAACCGTTGCTCGGCAACAAGGCCTGCTGCACCAGCCACTGACGCAGATACTCGCCACTCAAGCGCACGCCTTGCCGCCCATGCGGGGTCAGCAGGCTGGCAGGCGTGGACCACTGCGGCCAGGGTTGGTCGGCATAGTGCGCGGCAGCGGCCTCGCCTTGCAGCGGTGCGCGTACGCCATGCCGGAACACCACCACTACGCGCTCCAGTTGCGCGGTCTTTGTCGACGCCGGCGCACCGCTGCCCACCTGTTTGCCAGCGGTGCCGGTCGCTTGATCGCCACCGTGCGTTGTGGATGCGCGCGCCATGGACACGCTCGGGGTCGAAGCAGTGCAGCCGCTCAACGCCAACGCAGCCGCCAACACCAGCCACAGCGCGCTGCCGGTTGTCACCGGCGTGCAACGGGGCGTGCCAGACCTCGGCGCAGTGCCGATGCACTGCCTGCGCCTTGCCTGCCGCATAGGTGCCGCGATCCCCATCGCAGCACCTATGCGCGCGACAACGCGGGCGGCCCATTGCTGCTCCCCACCGCTGGCCGACAACGCGCGTTGCCATGTCCGCTGCCCCGTTCCATCGCAAGCGCGTGCACGGCCTGCACTGTGTTGCGTGTTCGTCATGGCATTTGCCTCTTGCTGCGCGCCTGGCCGGTCGCATGCGAATTGTGCGTGATCAGAACACATATTTGGCGGTCAACAGGCTGGTCATGCCGGAATCAACGATGTCGGAAATCGCATCGGTGTCATGGCCCACGTGCGCCCAGTAGCTGTGCTGTTTGGTGAGGTTGGCAACCGACAGATCCACGCGCAGGTGATCGTTCGGTGCATAGCCCAGGTGCAGGTCCACGCGGGTGATCGGCTTGATCCACAGGTTGTCCCAATGCGCGCCCTGGTTGAGATAGTCGTACACCGACACGTATTCGCCGGAGTAGTGATAGCTCAGGTTGACCGACCACGGCCCCTTTTCGTAGAACAGTTCCGCATTGGCGAGCAAGTTCGGTGCATTCTGGATACGTTCGCGTGCGAAGCCTTCTTCTCCCAGGTCCACGCGCGTGGTCTGGCGGGTGATGTTGGCACCGATGCCGAAGCCGTCCAGCGGTGCGGGTAGCCCCTGAAAGGTTTGCCGCACGGCCGCTTCCAGGCCCAGCACGCGGCCGTCGCCGCCGTTTTGCGGACGCACGAAACGGAGATTGCCATTTTCGCTTTCGCCGGCATTGGCGGCGCTGGAACCACTCTCGTAGATGTAATCGGTGAGGCGCTTGTAATAGCCGGCCAGCATGGCGTGGCCGCCGCTGTCGTTCTGCCATTCGCCCGACAGGTCCAAGTTGAGCGACTTGATCGGTTTCAGATCCGGGTTGCCTTCGGTGATGGTGGTCTGGCCATCGCTGGAGATGTCGGTCGAGCGGCCGCCGCCCAGTTGCACGAATGCCGGGCGCGTGTAGCTGGTCCACACCGAGCCGCGATACACCGCGCCATCGCCATCGGGCCGGTAATTGACGAACACGCTGGGCAAGGCGACGTTGTAGCGCGTGTGATTATTGGCGAATGCGCCGACCTGCTCGGCACCGTCGATGGCGGCCGGCTGCGCCCAGAACGTGTTGGTGATGGTGGTATGTTCGAAGCGCACGCCCGGCAGGATTTCCCAGTTGCCGGTGCGCAAGGTGGCCATTGCATAGGCAGCGCTCACCGCTTCGGTCGCGCGTATGGTGTTGCAGTTGAGGTTGTTGATCGCCAACTGGCCGCAGCTGTCGAAACTGGCGGGGGTGAGCGTGCGCGCGATCAGGTCGTTGAGCGCTGCGTTGCTCAGGCGCACGGTGGGAAACGCGTATTGGCCCGGATAGACCGCATCGTAGCGCTGTGCGATCAGGCCGGTATCGCGCAACAAGGTGCCATCGGTGTACTTGGCATTGGTCCAGTCGCGATCGGTGAAGCTGCGCGAGCTGTCGACATACTTCACGCCAAAGGCAATGCGGCTGAGCAGCCCCGCATCGAAGTCATATGCCACATCGAACTTGCCGCCGCCCTTGTCCTGGCCGCTGTATTGCTTGGAAATCTGCCCGGTGCGCCGCGCATACAGGCTGCCCACGTCCGAGGCCTGCGCCTGCATCGCCGGGGTAAGCAATGGAATCGGGAAACCGTCGCCGTTGTAGCTGATGAAACGGTTGGCGCCATAGGCAAAGTTGGTCGACCTGTACTGGTCGTTGCGCGCGGAGATTTCCACGTGATCCGGGCGGTCGTTATTGCCGGTGCCGTAGAAGATGTTCGGCGCGAATGTCCAGTGGCCGAGCTGGTTTTCTGCGCCGAACTGCACGGTGGCAAGGTCGGCCTGCTCGGGGTTGGTTTCGTACCAGTAACGCACTGCCACGCGATTGATCTGCGGCTGATACACGCCGCTGCTGCCGATCTGGGTGAAGCTGACATTGGCCGGCACGAACTGCATGTAGCCGGTGTTCTGCTCGGTCTTGGCGAAGGCGTAGGTCATGCGTGCATACAGATGCAAACTGGGATCCACGCGCCAATCGAAGGCCGCGTTGCCGCCGTAGCGGCGTGTGTCGCCCTGCGAATAACCGATATTCACGCCGGTGCTCTGCAAGACCTCTTGCGGGTCGGCGCCGGCAGCCAGGTTGCCGCTGGCATCGGCACGCGCGAATTTCCACGCGCCATCAGTTGCGTGCAGCCGAGGCAGAGGCCACTTCGCTGTTCACGAAATGGCGCTCGTCGTAATATGCACTGACCGACACGCCGAACTGCCCGGCATCGCCGAAACGCGCATGCCAATCGCCGGCTGCGCCACTGCCCAGCCCGGAATCGCCGTAGTCGCGTGCACGGCTTTCCAGGCGTCCGCTCAAGGTCACGCTGCCGCCCTGGCGATCGGGCGATCGGGCGAATCGAATGCGCTGGGCGTGCGGTAATCGATGGTGCCGCCAATCGCATCGCCGTCCATGTCGGCGGTGGAGGTCTTGTTCAACACGATGGTCTGCAAGCCCGAGGGCGGCAGCAGGCTCAATTGCACGCCACGGCTGTACGGCATGCCTTGCGCGACATTGATGCCGTTGATCAGGTTGACGTTGTATTCGGCATTGAGACCGCGCACCGATGAAAACATACCCTCGCCGCGCGCGGCGCCGTCGATGCCGCCGAAATACGACTGCCCGGTGTTGATCACGTTGACGCCCGGCATCAGGCCCAGCGCTTCGGCGACGTTGTGCACGGCGGTGGTCTTGAGATCGTCGGCTGACAACACGTTGACGGTGTTGGTGGCGGCCATCTGCATGTCGGTCGCGTTATAGCGCGTGGCCGCGACAGTGACCTTGTCCAGCATGGCCATGTCGCCCTGCGCGGGCGTGGTGGCCTGCGTGGCCTGGGCCGCGGCATGACCGCATAAAGCGCACAACGACAAGCACAACGCCTGCGACAAACGCGAAGGACGCAATAACGAACGACGAACGACGAACGATCATGATGAAATCCGATGAATGCAGCAGCGCGCTATGGACACGCGCCACGACTGCGCCGCCGTAAATGTGGGGAAGCAAGGCAGCCAGCAGCGGCGGAACTGCATCACACCTGCAGGCAGGCGCCGCGCATGGTGGCGATGCGGTATTTCAGTTCGGTGACAAAGCTTGCCGCCACTGAAAAATGCATGCAATCAGTGCGGAATTCGGCACAATCGCCGATGTCTGGAAGCCCATATCGCCGCCTGCGCGCGCATACCCGCGTGCTGCGAGGAATGCGTATCTGTAATGACCCACTGAAACTCTGCTCAGGTGTTAGCTTTCAGAGGAGACATCGATGAGTGCAGTGATGGACGAAGAACAGATCAAGCGCTGGACGGCCCGGGGCAAGTCGGCGCTGGTGCTGGAGATCATCCAGGGGAAGACGACGGTGGCGTTGGCCAGCCGGCAGTTCGACCTGACGCCCAATGAAATCGAAGGCTGGGTCGAGGAAGGTAAGCGCGGCCTGGAGAACGCGCTGCGGGCCAAGCCCGAAGACGGCGGCTTGCATTGCCGGGTGCGCGCGTTTGATCGAACGCCAGAAATCCACCAA
>NZ_JFAQ01000167.1 GCF_001304695.1 Xanthomonas axonopodis | reverse complement strand
TCTGGGTAGCATCCGCCACGATCCACCGCTGCCAACCACGTAACAGCAGGCGTCCACCAACACGTGGGGAAGGTGTGCCTGTAATGGGGCAAACAACCCGAAAATGCGCCGGAAACGGCGGAAAATCGAAGGTCTGAGCGCGGTCAACGCGACCGATGTGTCTCGCAGTGTCGTCCGGCCGCGTTGATCAGACCTTTCTTAGGTGCAGTCGGCACGCGCACGCTTTCGCTGGTTGAGGGCGTGGCAAGGGGATGCCTGCCACCGGCGGCCCTTGGCCAGCGTGCCCCGCCACGCGTTGCATTTTTTGCAGCACAAGCCCGCGAAAAAACTCTTTGATGGCGACAGGACTGCCTCCCTATAGTCGAAGTGTCACCTATCTCGCCTGCTCCCGGACTGCCATTGAACCCTCCGCGAGCCCCGTTGGTCCTGTCGATGCCCGCTGCCCTGCCGTCCCGCCAAGCCGCCTCCGACCTCACCGCTCCTGGCGGTGCGCGTGCGGTGGCACGGTGCGACGCGCTCGGCATCGCGCCCTACAGCGACAGCGACACCGGGCTATTCCGCGGCTGGCTTGGTCCTGCCTACCGCGCCACGGTGGAACAGGTGGGCACCTGGATGAAGGAGGCCGGCATGCAGGTGCGCATCGATCCCCTCGGCACATTGGTGGGCCGCTACGCCGGCACCCAGCCAGACGCCCCGGCGCTGTTGATCGGTAGCCACCTGGACAGCGTGCGCGATGCCGGGCGCTACGATGGCCCGCTCGGCATCCTGCTCGGCATCGAATGCGTCGCCGCACTGCATGCGCAGCGGCGCCGGCTGCCGTTTGCCATCGAGGTTATCGCCTTCGGCGACGAAGAGGGCTCGCGCTTTCCCGCATCCATGTTCTGCAGCCGCGCGGTGGCCGGCACGCTCGACCCCACCACGCTTGCGGTCGCCGATGCCGCCGGCATCACGGTGGCCAGCGCGCTGGCCGAGTGGAACCTGGACATCGTCCACGTGCAGCACGCCGCCCGCGCCCCAGGCAGCGTGCTGGCGTATCTGGAAACCCATATCGAACAGGGCCCGGTGTTGGAAGCGGAAGGATTGCCGCTCGGCATCGTCAGCGCCATCGCCGCACAGCGACGCTTCGCGCTGCGTTTCGAGGGCCGCGCCGGACATGCCGGCACCACCAGCATGGCACTGCGCCGCGACGCATTGAGCGCCGCAGCCGAAGCGCTACTCGCCATCGAACGTATCGCCCGCGCTGGCAGCAGCGATCTGGTCGCCACCGTCGGCAAGCTGCAGGTGGCTCCCGGCGCCACCAACGTGGTCCCGGGACGTGTGGACTGCACGCTGGACGTACGCGCCGGCAGCGATGCACCCCGCGATGCCGCCGTGCACCAGATCGAACAGGCACTCGCGCAGATCGCCATCCACCGCGGCATCGCCATCGCCGTCGAGCCACTGCAGACACTGGCCGCCAGCCCCTGCGCCCCGGCGCTGATCACGCGCCTGGAACACGCGGTTGCCGCGCAAGGCATCGCACCGCGGCAACTAGTCTCCGGTGCGGGGCACGATGCCATGGTGATGGCCGCGCTGTGTCCCACTGCGATGCTGTTCGTGCGCTGCGCCGGTGGGATCAGCCATCATCCGGACGAACATGTCGATCCGGCCGATGCCGAGATCGCGCTGGCAGTCATGCGCCACTTTATCGACCATCTGGGAGATCCCCTTGTCACCTGATCTGCGTCAGCTGCATACCTTCGGCGAACTCGCCCCCCCGCAGCGCCTGTTGATGGGCCCGGGCCCGGTCAATGCGCATCCGCGCGTACTGCGTGCGATGGCGGCAGATCTGCTGGGGCAGTTCGATCCGGAAATGACCACCTACATGAACGAGGTGATGGCGCTCTATCGGCCGTTGTTCGGCACCGAGAACCGCTGGACCTTCCTGGTCGATGGCACCGCGCGCGCCGGTATCGAAGCGGCGCTGGTCTCGCTGGTCAACCCGGGCGAGCGCGTGCTGGTGCTCAACTTCGGCCGCTTCGGCTTGTTGCTCACCGAAATCCTGGACCGCCTCGGCGCCGAGGTGCACAGCGTGGATGCGCCATGGGGACAGGTGCTGCCGCTGGGCGCGATTGCCGAGGCGATCGAGCGCGTGGCACCCAAACTGGTGGCCACCGTACACGGCGATACCTCCACCACCATGGCGCAGCCGCTCGATGGCGTCGGCGCGCTGTGCCGCGCAGCCGGTGCGCTGAGTTATGTGGACGCCACCGCCACCATCGGCGGCATGCCCATCGCCAGCGATCGCTGGGACGTGGATGTGGTTACCGGCGGTTTGCAGAAATGCCTGGGCGGGCCATCCGGCTCGGCGCCGATCACCGTCTCCGAGCGCGCGGCCGAGGCCATCTTCGCGCGTCGCCATGTCGAACGCGGCATCGTGCGCGACGACATCGCCAACGGCAGCGGCCGGCGCATCGCCTCGAATTATTTCGACCTGGCGATGATCATGGATTACTGGTCGGACAAGCGCCTCAACCACCATACCGAAGCCACCACCATGCTGTACGGCGCACGCGAATGCGCACGCGTGGCCCTGCAGGAAGGCCTGGATGCACGCTTCGCGCGCCACGCGGCGGCCGGGCGTGCGGTCAGCGCCGGCATCCGCGCGTTGGGGCTGGAGGTCTTCGGCGACGATGCGCATCGCATGACCAACGTCACCGGCGTGGTGATTCCGCCCGGCATCGACAGCGAGGCGGTGCGCCGGCGCATGCGCGAAGATTTCGAGATCGAGATCGGCACTGCGTTCGGCCCGTTGCAAGGCAAGATCTGGCGCATCGGCGCGATGGGCTACAACGCGATGAAGCACAAGGTACTGATCACCCTGGCCGCGCTGGAAGCGGTGCTGCGTGCCGAAGGCTATGCCTGCACGCAAGGCTTGGCGGTGGAAGCGGCACTGGCCGCCTGGCACGCGGAAACGCAGGCATGAACGCCGCGCGCGACCTGCTCGGCTATGGCGCCACGCCGCCTGCAGCGCAGTGGCCGGGCGGCGCGCGTATCGCCGTGCAGTTCGTTATCAATTACGAAGAAGGCGCGGAGAACTGCGTGCTCAACGGCGATGCGGGTTCTGAGGCGTTTCTGTCCGACATGGTCGGTGCGCAAGCGCAGCCCGGCGCACGCGCCATGGCCATGGAAAGCCTGTACGAATACGGCAGCCGCGCCGGCTTCTGGCGGCTGCATCGGCTGTTCACCGCACGCAACGTGCCGGTGACCGTGTTCGGTGTGGCGCAGGCATTGGCATCCAATCCGGATGCCGTTGCCGCGATGCAGGCGGCCGGTTGGGAAATCGCCAGCCACGGTCTGCGCTGGATCGATTATCAACACATGGACGAGTCCACCGAGCGCGCGCATATCGCGCAGGCCATCGCCGTGCATACGCGCGTCACCGGCAGCCGCCCGCTGGGTTGGTATCAGGGGCGCACCAGCCACAACACCGCCCGCCTGATCGCCGAAGAAGGCGGCTTTGTCTACGACGCCGACAGCTACGCCGACGACGTGCCGTACTACGACAGCCGCCACGGCCGCGCGCAGTTGATCATGCCGTACACGCTGGATGCCAACGACATGAAATTCGTCGCCTACAACGGCTTTGCCGATGGCGAGCCGTTCTTCCGCTATCTGCGCGACAGCTTCGAACAGCTGCGCAGCGAAGGCGGGCGCATGCTCTCGATTGGCCTGCACGGACGCATCGTCGGCAAGCCGGCGCGTGCGGCAGCTCTCGCGCGCTTTGTCGATCATGTGCTGGCCAGCGGCGATGCCTGGATTGCGCGCCGCATCGATATCGCGCGCCATTGGCTGCAGGTGCACCCGGCATGAGCATCGCAAGCGCCGACTTCGATCTACCCGAGGTCATCTCGCAAGTGACGGCCGCCTTCCATGCCTATGAAACAGCGCTGATGCGCGATGACCTCGCTGCGATGGATGCACTGTTCCATGCAGCGCCCAGCACGGTGCGGTATGGCGTGGGCGAAGTGTTGTACGGCATTGACGCCATCCGCGCGTTTCGTATCGGCCGCGGTGGCTCGCCGCAGCGCCGGCTGACGCATGTGCAGGTGCATGCTTTCGGCCACGACTTTGCCACCACGCACGCCGAATTCGTTCGAGACGGAAGTGCTGCACGCGGCCGGCAAAGCCAGAGCTGGGTGCGCTTTGCCGATGGCTGGAAAGTCGTGGCCGCGCATGTCTCGCTGCAAGGCATGCACGCATGAGCGTGATCGACGACCCCGGGCTGGACGATGCCGCCTTCATGGCGCGCTACCGCGACCTGTTCGAGCACTCGCCGTGGGTGATCGAACGTGCGCTGCGACGGCGGCCGTTGGCCGATGTGCATCACGGCCTGATGCAGGTTGTCCACGAGGCATCGCCGCAAGATCAGGTCGCACTGATCCGCGCCCACCCCGAGCTGGCCGGCAAGGCCGCGCTCGACCGCACGCTCACTGCCGCATCGGCCGCAGAGCAGTCTGCTGCGGGGCTGGACCGGCTCAGCGAAGCCGAATTCAAGCGCTTCCACGCGCTCAATCAGGCCTATCGCCGCCGTTTCGGATTCCCGTTCGTGATCTGCGTGCGGCTGCACGACAAGGCCGGCATTCTCGCCGCGCTGGAGCAGCGGCTGGACGCACCGCGCAACGCAGAGATCGCCACCGCCATTGCCGAAATCGGCAAGATCGTTCACCTGCGTCTGGAGGCACTGCCATGAGCCTGGCCCAACTCGAACGCACCCTCGCCCACGACCTGCAATGCCTGGCCCACGGTGGCGATGCCTGGGTGCAACCGCGCGTGCATCCGGGCGGGCACGTCTACGACGTGATCATCGTCGGCGCCGGCCAGAGCGGCCTGGGGGCGGCGTTCGCGCTGCAACGCGAGCATGTGCACAACGTGCTGGTGATCGACGAAAATCCCGCAGGCCAGGAAGGCCCGTGGGTGACCTACGCGCGCATGCAGACCTTGCGCACGCCCAAGCACCTCACCTCGATCGATCTGGGCGTGCCATCGCTCACCTTCCGCGCGTGGTGGGAGGCGCAGTACGGCAGCGCCGCCTGGGACGCGCTGGACAAGATTCCGCGCGCGCGCTGGATGGATTATCTGCGCTGGTATCGCACAACGCTGCGCTTGCCGGTGCGCAACGCCACCCGCCTGGTCCGGGTGGAACCGGACCTCGCACCGGGCATCCATCGCCTGCATCTGGCGATGGGCGCACCCCTGCTCACACGCAAGCTGATTCTGGCCACCGGCATTCAGGGCGGGGGCCAGTGGGTGGTGCCCGAGTTGATCAGCCGCGCCCTGCCCGCGCATCGCTACGCACACACTTCTGGCCACATCGATTTCGCCGCACTGGCCGGCAAGCGTGTGGGCATTCTGGGCGGCGGCGCCTCGGCCTTCGACAACGCCTGCTTTGCGCTCGACCAAGGCGTCGCCAGTGCCGAGGTGTTCGTGCGCCGAACTCAATTGCCACGCATCAATCCGTTTCGGCACATGGAACAGGCCGGCATCATTCCGCGTTTTCTGGCGCTGCCGGATGCAGACAAGTATCGGATAATGGCCAGCTTCTTCGCGCACAACCAACCGCCTACCAACGACACCTTCCAACGCGCCTGTGCGCATGCCGGTTTTGCGCTGCATCTGGGTGCGCCCTGGCTGGACGTGGCCGAACGCGACGGCGAGATCGTCGTACGCACGCCGCAGCGCGAACACCGCTTGGATTTTCTTGCCGTCGCCACCGGTCTGGTCACCGATCCGCGCCTGCGGCCGGAACTGGCCGCGCTGTCCGGGCGCATCGCCTGCTGGGGCGATCGCTATCGGCCGCCGCCGGGCCAGGCCAACCCGTTGCTGGACGCACATCCCTATCTGGGACCTGGCTTCGAACTGCTGCCGCGCACGCCCGACGATGCCGCGCTGCTGCACGGGTTGTTCGCATTCAACTATTCGGCGCTGATCAATCACGGCCCTTCGGCGGCGGCATTGTCCGGGCTGAAGGTGGCACTGACGCGGCTGGCCCGCGCAGTGGCCGACCAGTTGTTCCTGGACGACCGCCAGGCCATCGTCGACAACTACTTGGCCTACGACCAACCCGAGTTCGTCGGCCAATGGCCGCAACCCACCCAGGCGGTGGCATGAGCAGCCTGTCCACGCACGTGCTGGACACTGCCACAGGCCGCCCCGCCGCGGGCGTGCCGCTGCGCCTGTTCGCCGGCGAAACGCTGCAGTTCGAAGGCCTCACCAATCCCGACGGTCGCTGCCCGGAGCTGGCCGCGCTCGCGCTGCAACCCGGCCGCTACCGGCTGGAATTCGACCTGGCCCGCTATTGGCAGGCCAGCGGCATGACGTTGGCCGACCCGCCGTTTCTGGAACAGGTGCCGATTGCCTTCGGCATCGCCGACGACGGCCACTACCATGTGCCGCTATTGCTCTCCCCGTACGGCTACTCCACCTATCGTGGCAGCTGAGCGCTGCGTATTGCCGCAAGGCAGGCCGTTCGGGCCCTTCTGCACGCCGGTCTGCGCTTCCATCGCACTGCCGGCGCGGGTGACCCGCTGCGCACAGTGTCAGACCGGTTTCACTCAAGCCCCGTAGAATGGCCGCTTTCCGGCGACAGGCCGGGGCACCGGAACGGTCATGATCCACAACGATGTACTGCGCAGCATCCGCTACATGCTCGAGCTCAGCGACGACAAGGTGGTGGAGATCACCCACCTGGCCGACCCCGAGTTCGCGCTCGACAAGCCGCAGGTACAGGCCTGGCTGAAAAAGGAAGACGAGCCGGGCTTTGAGCCCTGCACCGATGCGATGCTGGCGCGTTTTCTGGATGGCCTGGTGCTGCGCTTCCGCGGCCGCGACGAGAGCCAGCCGGTCCGCCCGCTGGAAAGCCGCGTCAGCAACAACCTGGTGTTGAAGAAGCTGCGCGTGGCCTTCGAATTGAAGGACGTCGACATGCACGCCATCTTCGCCAGCGCGGGTTTCCCGCTGTCCAAGCCGGAACTCTCGGCACTGTTCCGCCAACCCGGCCACAAGAACTTCCGTCCCTGCGGCGACCAGCTCCTGCGCGCCTTCCTCAAGGGCCTGACCGCCCGGATGCGCGAAGCGGGATGATCTTCAGCGCACGGGCTCGGCCGCTGGCGCTTGTCCAGCGGATGTCCTTTGTCGGCGCAAGAGCACTATTGAGAACCGCATGCACGATCTAACTCACCACCACGGTACGAATGACCATGCGCCATCTGTACCGTAGTCGTCAGATCACGCGCGACGGCGCCCAACACGCAGCAGGTGCGATCAGCTGAAACGTCTGTGGCGGATCTGCTCGCGTTCTTGTTCGGTCATATCATCCATGTGGATGTAGTGGACGCCTTGTCCGCGCGGGGCACTGAGAAGCTGCGACTCGATGTCCTCCTGGTCGCCGTCGAGCGAGGAGATCAGACCCACGATGGTACCGTGCGGGGCAACCCGCCATAGCGCCACACGTTGGAAGACGCGCACCTGGTCGGTATCGGTCACTTGGGGATAGGTCGCGTACCAACCATCGGCAGGCAGGTAGCGATAAGAACCGTAGTCGTTCATAGCGTCTCTGGATTGGCGGAGTGGCCTGCTGATTGTGGAAAGACTTTGACCGAAGTGGAATACGGGGATTTCTGATTTAGCGCTGCGATTACGTATCTCGCACCCGATGCTTCGCTGCAACGTGGAGCATTTCGTGCGCTCTATTATGGTGAGCCAGAACGCAGCGGGCTGCCGGCAGTCGCGCACAGGTCTCTGTCGCACTCTATGCAGCAGAAACGTATCCTTGCCGCGCATGACCGACCCCGCTTTTCCCATCTCCCCGCTGTTGCCGCAGATTCGCGACAGTCTTGCCGCGCATCCGCGGCTGGTGCTGGAAGCGCCGCCCGGCGCCGGCAAGACCACCCAGGTGCCGTTGGCGCTGCTGGATGCGCCATGGCTGGTCGGCCGCAAGATCGTAATGCTGGAGCCGCGCCGCGTGGCGGCCCGCAGCGCGGCGCAGTTCATGGCGCGCCAGCTTGGCGAGCCGGTCGGCGAGACGGTGGGCTACCGCATCCGCTTCGAGAACAAGACCTCCGCGCGGACCCGCATTGAAGTGGTCACCGAAGGCATCCTGACCCGGCTGATCCAGGACGACCCGATGCTGGAAAGCGTCGGCGTGCTGCTGTTCGACGAATTCCACGAACGGCATCTGGCCGGCGACCTGGGTCTTGCGCTGGCGCTGGATGTGCAGGCGCAGGTGCGCGAGGACCTGCGCATCGTGGCGATGTCGGCCACGCTGGATGGCGAACGCCTGGCCGGCTTTATGGAAGCGCCGCGGCTGAGCAGTGCCGGGCGCAGCTTCCCGGTGGAAATTGCGCACTTTCCCGCGCGCCGCGACGAAGCGCTGGAGCCGCAGACGCGGCGTGCGGTGGAGCACGCGTTGTCCTCGCATCCCGGCGACGTGCTGGTGTTTCTGCCCGGCCAGCGCGAAATCGCGCGCGTGCACACCGCCCTGCAGGATGTGCTGGATCCGGCGGTGCACGTGCTGCCGCTGCACGGCGAGCTGTCGGTGGAGGCGCAAAGCCAGGTACTGCAGCCCGACCCGCAAGGGCGCCGCCGCGTGGTGCTGGCCACCAACGTGGCCGAGTCCTCGGTCACCTTGCCGGGCGTGCGCGTGGTGATCGACAGCGGGCTGGCGCGCGAGCCGCATTACGACCCCAACAGCGGCTTTTCGCGGCTGGACGTGGCGGCCATTGCGCAGGCCTCGGCAGACCAGCGCGCCGGCCGCGCCGGGCGTGTCGCCAGCGGCTGGGCCTACCGGCTGTGGCCGCAATCGCAACGGCTGGAGCCGCAGCGCCGCGCCGAAATCACGCAAGTGGAACTGGCCGGCCTGGCACTGGAACTGGCCGCCTGGGGCAGCAGCGCGCTGCGCTTTGTCGATGCGCCGCTCAGTGGCGCGCTGGCGGCCGCGCACGAACTGCTGCAGCGGCTGGGCGCGCTCAGCGCAAGCGGCGACATCACCGCACTCGGCCGGCGCATGCTGGCGCTGGGCACGCATCCACGCCTGGCAGCGATGCTCGCGCACGCCGGCGATGCTTCGCGTGTAGCGCTGGCCTGCGACCTGGCCGCGCTGCTGGAAGCGCGCGATCCGCTGCGCCAGGGTGGCGATGGGCTGGCCACGCGTTGGCGGGCGCTGGCGGCATTTCGTCAGGGCCGCAGCGCGGCCGACGCCAATCGCGGTGGCCTGGCTGCCATCGACAGCGCCGCCAGACAATGGCGACGCCGGCTGCGCTGCGACAGCGCCCCGCCATCCAACGTGGAGGCGCACGCACTCGGCGACCTGCTGTCGCATGCGTTCCCTGATCGCATCGCCGCACGCCACCCCGCCGACCCGCTGCGCTACCTGCTCGCCAACGGCCGCAGCGCGCGCCTGTTCGACCACAGCGATCTGCGCGGCGAACCGTGGCTGGTAGCCAGCGAGCTGCGCTACGAAGCCAAGGATGCGCTGTTGCTGCGCGCCGCGCCGGTGGACGAAGCCTACCTGCGTCGCAGCCTGCCCGAGCGCTTCGTGCAGCAGGACGTGGTGCAGTGGGACGCGGACAAGCGCGCCCTGGTCGCCCGCCGCCAATCCAACTTCGACCGGATCGTGCTCGACAGCCGCCCGGCCGGTCGCGTCGATCCGGCGCACGCCGCAGGCGCCCTCACCGACGCAGTGCGTCAACTTGGCCTGGACGCCCTGCCGTGGACCGAAAACCTGCAGCAGTGGCGCGCACGCATGCAGTCGCTGCGGGCATGGATGCCCGAGCTGGCGCTGCCCGATCTTTCCGATACGGCGCTGCTGGAGACGCTGGACACCTGGCTACGCCCGGCCTTCGCCGGCAAAACCCGTCTGGACGCGCTGGATGAGGCCAGCCTGGGCGAAGCACTGAAGAGCGCGCTGCCCTGGGAGCGTCGCCAGTCGATCGACCACCATGCGCCCACCCGCATCAGCGTGCCCTCGGGCATGGAGCGACCGATCAGCTACGCCCTCGATCACGCCGGCCAACCGCTACCGCCAGTGCTGGCGGTCAAACTGCAGGAACTGTTCGGCCTGGCCGAAACTCCACGCATCGCCGACGGCCGCATCCCGTTGACATTGCACCTGCTGTCCCCCGGCGGGCGGCCGTTGCAGGTGACCCAGGACCTGGGCAGTTTCTGGGCGAATACGTATCCGGACGTTAAATAAAGAGATGAAGGGGCGGTATCCGCGGCATCCGTGGCCAGATGATCCATGGACCGCTGCAGCAACTCACCGAGCCAAACCACGCGGCACCCTGACACGCACGGACCCGCAGCGGCGGTGAAGGGGAAACCGGTGCTCGAAATCTCATGCGCCGCGCTACCTAACCGTAAGCCAAACGAGACCCAGCGCCGCTAACGCCGCCTATACGCATCAGCGCACAGACTGCAGGCCATGTACTCAGAAAGGAAACGCCTCCGATGAGCAAGCTGACTGTGATCACCGAACGCGCCCTGGGGCGTGCCCTGGAACTGGCCGGCACCGCGGGCGACCAGCTGCGTCATGCCGCATCCAACGCGGGCGATCAGGCACGCAACGCCGGCAGCAGCCTGCGTCATTTCGGACCGAGCGCAAGCGAGTGGCTCAAGACCGGCGCCGCGCTCGGTGCAGTGCGCACCGGTGGCAAGGCTGCCAGCAAACTGGTCAAGCGCAATCCGGCCGTCACGGTGGCCGCCGCGGTCGCAGGCCTGGGCCTGATCGGCTATGCGGTGTATCGCAAGCGTCAGCGTGACCAGCAGGTGCTCGGCGGCAATGTGCATCGTCTGGAACGCGAACATGCCAGCAATGCCAACGCACGCCGCGCGGCCTACCAGCGTCGCGGTGCGGTGACCCCGAGCGACGGCATCGAATAAGCGACTGCGCGTAGCAACCCTCAAACGCCACGGCCTGCTGCCGTGGCGTTTTTCGTTTGTAGGGCGCATGTCGGCGTGCAGCACAGTGCACGATGTCAGCGTGTGATGGACCCACGCTGCATGTCGGCTACGCCAGATAATGGGACGTCCATCAAACCTACCGAACAACAGTGGTCCATGCGTGGCTCAGCTGAAGCGTGAGGCAAGCGCAGGATCGCCCCGCTCGCAGGCTCCGGTCATCGCGCCCGACGGCGATGCGATCATTTTGTTAGCGACCAAACCCCGTAGCGCAATGCCACGTCGTGCCGTGCACGCCACAGTTGCAACACCTCAGCGCCGGCTCCGGCGCGGGCGCCCGCTGGCCGTTTCTTCAGTGCGCCACTGTCCGGGTGCAAGCATGTCCAGCCGCCAATCGCCGATGGCCACGCGCACCAGGCGCAAGGTCGGCAAGTCCACCGCTGCGGTCATGCGCCGCACCTGACGGTTGCGGCCTTCGGTGATCTGCAGCTCCAGCCAGGCGTCGGGCACGGTCTTGCGCACGCGCACCGGAGGATCGCGCGGCCACAGCTGCGGTGCCGGGTCGAGCATGCGCACCTGTGCCGGCCGGGTGGGGCCATCGTTTAGCACCACGCCGTCGCGCAACGCCTGCAGTTGCTCGGCGTGTGGCGCACCCTCCACCTGTACCCAGTACGTCTTGGGCTGTTTGTGGCGCGGGTCGGTCAGCCGATGCGCCAATGCACCATCGTCGGTCAGCAACAGCAAGCCTTCGCTGTCATGGTCCAGACGGCCTGCGGCATACACATCGGGCGGCAGGCCGAATTCGGCCAGCGTGCGCTTGGGCGGCTGCGAACGGTCGCTGAATTGCGAGAGCACACCATAGGGTTTGTTCAACAACACCAACATTGCCAATCCTGTTGCGCGACGCGCCGCACGAACCCGATGCCGTCCAACATCTGCATGCCGACACGCGCAACGCGCCGCCATGCAGGTCGGGCGTCAGCGCTTGACGAACTTCAGGGTCATGCGGTCGCTCTCGCCGATGGCATCGCCTCGGCAGTGCCGGCTATGCGCCAGTTATGCACGTTGCGGAAGGTCAGCACCAGGTCGGCGGAGTTGTCCACGCCAAAGGACGGCGACTTGGGCACATACGACACGAGCGACGGCTTGCCATACACCTCCGGCTTGGCATAGAACTTCTTCTCCAGCTCGTCGCGCGCGCGTTGCTCGTACTCGCGGCTGCGGCCTTCCGGCGCCGAGGCCGGGTCGACCGCCGCCGCCACGTACTTGCCCTTGTCGCGCAGGTACGGCGCCAGGATTTCCGAATACCAGCCGCCGCCCGGGCTAATTTCGATGACGGTCTGGGTCGGCTTGATGCCGAAGAACGCCAGCGTCTGACCGGGGTGGCGATATTGATCGCGCTGCACGTACACGCGGTCGCGCCAGTTGCCATCGATAGCCGCCTGCAATGCGGCGTCGGGCGCCGGCAAGGTCGCGCTGTCGGAAGGCTTTATTGCCATCGCCAGCGGCGCACTCATCGCCACCACCACACCCATCACACATGCACAGGCCAGCTTGTTGCGGATCATCGCAGCACCCTCATCCCGGAAAAAGTAGCGCGAGCCTAGCATGCGCTCCAGCGCCTGCCATATGCCCGTCGTGCATTCGCGCAAGGCCTGTTGCGGCGTCCCCGCCGCCGACATGTTCAGATCCCGTGAGCGGCTGAGAACGATCGGCGGAACGCTGAATCCACGCAGATGTCACACGCAACATCGGTGTGTGTGACTATCCTGTTGCCAGTTCGAATCAGGAGCATCCACGATGAACCAACCCCGCGCACTCGGCCGCTCCGGCCTGCAGGTTCAACCGATTGTCTTCGGCGGCAATGTGTTCGGCTGGAGTGCCGACGAGGCGACCTCGTTCGCCTTGCTAGATGCATTCGTGGATGCCGGCTTCAATCTCATCGATACGGCCGATGCTTACTCCGGCTGGGTGCCCGGCAATCGCGGCGGCGAATCGGAAACCATCATCGGGCGCTGGCTTGCGCGCAGCGGAAAGCGCGACAAGGTGCTGATCGCCACCAAGGTGGCCAAGTGGAGCGAGCATCCCGGGCTTTCGCCGGACAATATCGCTGCAGCGGTGGAAGATTCGCTGACGCGTCTGCAGACCGATGTGATCGATCTGTACCAGGCGCACGAAGACGACGAATCGATTCCGCTGGAAGCCACGCTGGCGGCGTTCGGCCGACTGATCGAACAAGGCAAGGTGCGTGCGATCGGCGCGTCCAACTACAGCGCTGCGCGCCTGCACGATGCATTGGATATTTCCGAGCAGTACAAACTGCCGCGCTATGAAAGCCTGCAGCCGGAATACAACCTGTACGATCGCGCCGGTTACGAAGCCGAACTGGAGCCGCTGGTGCGCGAGCGCGAGCTGGGGGTGATCAGCTACTACTCGCTGGCCAGCGGCTTTCTCACCGGCAAATACCGCAGCGCCGACGATGCCGGCAAGAGCAGCGCACGCGGTGCATCGGTGGTCAAGCAGTACGTCAACCCGCGTGGCCTGCGCATCCTGCAGGCGCTGGACGATCTGGCCGTGACGCACAACGCCACGCCTGCACGGATTGCGCTGGCCTGGCTGATCGCACGCCCCGGCCTGACCGCGCCGATCGTCAGCGCCACCAGCGTGACCCAGTTGCACGATGTGCTGGCCGCCGCACGCGTGGCGCTCAGTGCCGATCAGATTGCGCAACTCGACAGCGCCAGCGCGCCGGAGTCATCGACAGCCGTTTAGCGCGTCAGTGGGCATGTCGTCTTGTTTGCCGAACATGCACCCTGCTGCGTCTATGACAGCATTCCCTCGCACAGCCGCACCGGCGGCTGTGCTCACCCGACCGCGCACGCGCGGACCGTCTGCGAGCCATTCCCATGACCTCCATCATCAACCGCCGCATCGTGCTGGCATCGCGCCCGCACGGAGAACCCAGCGCCGACAACTTCTGCATCGAAGAGGTCGTAGTCGCACCTCCCGGCCACGATCAGATTCTGGTCCGCAATCGCTTCCTGTCGCTGGACCCGTATATGCGTGGCAGCATGGACGAAGGCCCGTCCTACGCCGCGCCGGTGGCCATCGATGCGGTGATGGAAGGCGGCACCGTCGGCGAAGTCATCGCGTCCAATCACGCCGACTATCACCCTGGCGATCTGCTGGTGCTGCCCGGTGGCTGGCAGACGCATACGCTGCTGACCCCGACCACACCCCTGCGCAAGCTATCCAAGGACGACAGCCTGCCACTGAGCACTGCGCTCGGCGTGTATGGCATGCCCGGCTTTACGGCCTATGCGGGCCTGCATGAAATCGGCAAGCCGCAGCCCGGCGAAACGCTGGTGGTCGCGGCCGCCAGCGGCCCGGTCGGTGCCACGGTGGCGCAGCTTGCACGCCTGCAGGGCCTGCGCGTGGTCGCCATTGCCGGTGGCAAAGAGAAAGTGCGTTACCTGCGTGACACGCTCCATGTGGACGTGGCGCTGGATCACCGCGCCGACGACTTTGCAGAGCAGTTGCGCGCCGCGACGCCGGACGGCATCGACATCTATTTTGAAAACGTCGGTGGCAAGGTGTTCGATGCAGTGCTGCCGCAGCTCAACGACTTTGCACGCATCCCGGTCTGCGGCGTGATCGCCACCTACAACAACCGTGGGCAAGCCCACCCCGGCCCGGATCGCCTGCCCGACTTCATGGGCCAGGTGCTGCGCAAACGCCTGACGGTGCGCGGCTTCATCCAGCACGATTTCATCCGCCTGATGCCTGCCTTCCTGCGCGAAATGGGCCAGTGGCTGCGCGAGGACAAGATTCAGTACCGCGAGCACGTGCTGCACGGCCTGGACAGCGCACCGCAGGGACTGATCGACGTGTTGCGCGGCAGGAACTTCGGCAAGGCCGTGGTCGCTCTGGACTGATCAACCTCACACCACGTCGCACACGGTCGCTGTTGCGATTCCCCACTCCCCATTCCCGATTCTCCATTCCCAAAGGAACACAATGACTGTCCCCGCATTCGGCCTCGGTACCTTTCGTCTCAAGGATCAGGTTGTCATCGACTCGGTGCGCAACGCATTGGAGTTGGGCTATCGGGCGGTCGATACCGCGCAGATTTACGACAACGAAGCGCAGGTTGGCGAAGCGATCGCAGCCTCCGGCATCGCGCGCGATCAGCTGTATCTGACCACCAAGATCTGGGTGGACAAGTTCGGCGACGGCGCCTTGCTGACTAGCTGTTCAGTCCCGGCATTAGATGGATCGGATTCACTTTGAACCGCTCGGGTTCGGATGTCCACTGCTTGCAGATGAATTCGTACGGTGTCAGACCCTTCAGAGCTTTGAGCCTGCGACCGTAGTTGTA
>NZ_JFAQ01000166.1 GCF_001304695.1 Xanthomonas axonopodis | reverse complement strand
ACGGCGGCTCAATGACCGGTTCATGGGGGAGCTGCGGGTAGGCGGAGCAACGACTGCGCAACGCTGCGGCTGCAACGGAGCAACGATCGGCGGGACAGGGTCGCTCCAGCTCAGACGAAGTCAGGGCGGAAGAAACGGAGCAATGACAAGCACACGGCCTAAGAGCGGCTAACAAAACCCTTGAATTCTGTTGATTCGGCGGCAACATTGTCGGCATGACACGTCGCAACGAGATCCCTATTGCGCTGTGGAAGCGCATCGAGCCACTGATTCCGCAGGTCAAGCCTTCCCCCAAAGGTGGACGACCTCGTGTCAGTGATCAGCAGGCCCTCAACGGCATCGTCTATGTGCTGCGCACGGGCATTGCGTGGGAAGACCTGCCTTTGGAACTTGGCGATGGCAGCGGCATGACCTGCTGGCGTCGGCTGCGTGATTGGCAAGCCAACGGGGTGTGGCATCGTTTACATCAAGTGCTCCTGGCTGAGCGACGTCGCGCCGACAAACTGGATCTGAGCCGAGCAAGTCTGGACGCCGCCAGCGTGGCCTCCCCCCGGGGGGGCCGTATACAGGGCCAAACCCGACCGATCGCGGCAAACTCGGCAGCAAACGGCATGTGATCGTTGATCGAAACGGCGTACCGCTGGCTGTCTGCGTGACCGGTGCCAATCGACACGACTCGGTCGCGTTCGAAGAAGTGCTCGATGCATTGCCTGCGATCGGTGGAAAACCAGGGCGTGCGCGACGCTGGCCAGGCAAACTGCATGCCGACAAGGCCGACGACATCGACCGTTGCCGCAACGCCCTCAAGCAGCGCGGCATCATTGCGCGGATTGCACGCAAGGGCATCGAACGCAACGACCGCCTGGGCCAGCAT
>NZ_JFAQ01000165.1 GCF_001304695.1 Xanthomonas axonopodis | reverse complement strand
CGGCGCACTGTTGCGGTGGTATGGGTAATTGCAGTCCACCAGCTGCCGGCCCGTGCCCTGCAGCTGTCGCAGAAATGCGCCCTGCTCCGCACTCAAGGCGCAGCTCGCCGGATCGCTTTGCCCGATGAGGAAGGCGATCTGCAGCGGGCCCGACTCACTCTGCACGAAAGCACCCGTTTGGTAACACGCGGTAACGCCGCGTGCGCCAGCAGATCGTGCGCACCAGCGCTGCGTGCAGCAGATGCAGCGGCTGCAGACATTCGGCGCAGAGCGACACCAGCAGGCGGTGGCGAACGGCGCCAGTGACGCGCCATTGCACACCGCACAGCAACAACGCGCGCGCCAGCAAGACGATCAATACGCACAGTGCAGCCGGCCAGGTGTGCTGCACGCAAGCGCAGACCAGCATGGCCACCAGCAGCAACGGCGGCAGCCCCTGCAACACGCCGATGGCACTGCGTACGCTCAGGCGTTGACGGCCCAGCAGGATCGTTGCGAACAGCATCCAGCGATGCATCTGGCGGACATAGCCACGCAGGTCGGGCATGGCGGTACGCATCGCCACCGGCGCAGTGGATTGCCAGAGTCGCCCGCCGCGGTCGCGCACCAGGGTGGCGAAGGCCAGATCGTCGGTCAGTTGCTCCAGCAATGCGGTAAAGCCGCCCCAGCGGCGCAGTTGTTCGGTACGCGCGGCATAGCACATGCCATTGATGGTCAGCGGCGCTGCGAATGGCAGCCACCCCAAGTATGTGAGCGCGGCATTGTTGTTGACGAACTGCGCCAGCAGGCGCCCGGCCAGCGTGGCGCTGTCGCGGTAATACGGCAGTGCGGTGACCGCATCTGCATGCGTGAGGTCCGACAACAGTTGCGACAGCGCATGGCCGCCGAGATGCGCAT
>NZ_JFAQ01000164.1 GCF_001304695.1 Xanthomonas axonopodis | reverse complement strand
GCGGGCCAAGCCCGAAGACGGCGGCTTGCATTGCCGGGTGCGCGCGTTTGATCGAACGCCAGAAATCCACCAACGCCAACGATTGGGCAATCTGTTCGACCGCATCGGGCAGCGGGACTGCCAAGCCATCCGCGCAGCCGGCCAGACCAGTGAGCCGCCGTTTCAGGCCGTCCACGGCCCACGTGCCACCAGCGCGGTCACTGGCAAGTCGGTTCGGAAATCCGGTACGAGGGTGGCGCGCCCCGGACCGGCGCGCGCGACCACCAATGCCAGCGGGGCATTGACGCGGCGTTCGCTGAACACCGCGTCGGCAGCATCGAGCATCTGCCAGACAGCGCAACGCGGCATCGGGGCGAGCGGTCGTCATGCCGGCATGATCGGACAACGTTGTCCTGTCATCTCAGAGACCGTCTGCCGCTGGGTGCAGCGCTCCGACCGAGGTTCGAGGTCAGCCGGTGTTCTGCACGCCTTGCGAAACCCCATTGACGCAGGCTACCAAGGCGCGCAACAGCTCTTCGTCTTCACCATCGGTGGCGCGCCAGCGTTGCAGCAGATCCACCTGCAGCACGCTGATCGGGTCGATGTAGGGATTGCGCAAACGGATCGACAACGCCAGCCGCGGGTCGTGCTGCAACAGCGACTGTTGTTGCAGCAGCGCCTTCACCCAGCCCTTGGTCACCGCCAGTTCGTCGCGAATCAGCGGGAAAAACCGCGTGTGCAGGTCGCCGGACAAGCGCGAGAACAACTCGGCGATGTTCAGATCGCCCTTGGACAACACCATGGCGATATCGTCCAGGAAGGTGCGGAAGAACGGCCAGTCCTGCGCCATTTCGCGCAAGGTGTCTTCATGCCCGGCATCCACCGCCGCCTGCAGACCACTGCCCACCCCGTACCAGCCCGGAATCACCGCACGCGCCTGGCTCCACGCAAACACCCACGGAATCGCGCGCAGATTCGACAACGCGGCATCCTGGCCCAGCCGGCGCGAGGGCCGCGAGCCCAGCGTCATGCGCTCGATCACATCGATCGGCGTGGCCAGGCGGAAGTACTGCATGAAGTCCGGCGCACCGACGAAGGCGCGGTAGGCCACCGTGCTGCGCTCGGCCACCAGATCCATCACCGGGCGCCAGCGCGCCTCGCGCGGCTCGGGCGCACGCGGGCGCAGGCTCGAGAGCAGCACTGCGCCGGTCATCTGCTCCAGCGAGCGCAACGCCAATGCACGGATGCCGTACTTGCGGTGGATCACCTCGCCCTGCTCGGTGACGCGCAGGCGGCCATCGACGCTGCCGCGCGGTGCGGCATCCAGCGCGCGGCTGGTCTTGCCACCACCGCGTGCGATCGAACCGCCGCGGCCGTGGAAAAACGTCAACCGCACGCCCAGATCGGCAGCGGCTTCCAGCAGTTCCACCTGCGCGCGTTGCAGGCCCCAGCGCGAGGCGGCAATGCCGCCGTCCTTGCCGCTGTCCGAATAGCCCAGCATCACCATCTGCGTATCGCCGCGCGCAGCCAGATGCTGGCGATACACCGGGTCGGCCAGCAGGTCCTGCACGGTGCCGGTGCCGCCGCGCAGATCGTCCACGGTTTCGAACAGCGGCACGATATCCAGCGGCACCGCGCCGGCGTCGTCGACCAAGCCGCCACGCCGCGCCAGTGCCAGCACGGTCAACACGTCGGCGCGGTTGTGCGCCATTGAGATGATGTAGCTGCCCAGTGCATCGGCGCCATGGCGGGTACGTGCATCGGCAAGCGCGGCAAATACCGCATCCAACCGTGCATTGCCTTCATCGTCCAAGCGCGGCAAGGGCTCCTGCCCTGCGGCATACGGGCCGAGCACGGCAGCGCGCTGGGTGGCTTCCTGCGCGTCCCAGTCGGTCTGGCCAAGGGTATCGGCCACCGCGCGCGCATGCACGCTCGATTCCTGGCGCACGTCCAGCCGCGCCAGATGGAACCCGAAGCTACGCACGCGCCACAACAGCCGTCGTACCGCGAACCACCCAGCATGTAGGCCCTTGTTGGCCTGCAGGCTGTCCAGAATCAACTGCAGATCATGTTCGAGCTCCGATGGAGCCGCATAGGCGCCTTCGGCATCGTCCACGGTGGCTTGCAGCCGTGCGCGCATCAGGTCGTTGAGCAAGCGGTACGCCATGTCGCCATGGCGCGGGCGCGAACGCGCGGCGGCCTCGGGCAGCAGCGCGCGATAGCGTTCCAGCTGTGCGGTGAGTTCGGGGCTGACCTGCACCAGCGTGGTCGACTGGCTGAGCAGGCTGGCCAGCTGCCAGAGTTCTTTTTGATAGCGGTCCAGCACCGCGCGCCGCTGCGCGTCCAGCGTGCCGGCGATGGTGTTGGCATCCACATTGGGATTGCCGTCCATGTCGCCGCCCACCCAGGTGCCGAAACGCAGCAGGCGCGGCAGGGCCTGCACGCTGCCGTAGGTTTGTTCGATGGCGTGTTCCAGCGTTTCGTACATCACCGGGATGATGCGGTAGAGCACCTGGGTGAGATAGAAGCCCACATGCTCGCGCTCGTCGTCCACGGTGGGACGCACCGGCGAGGAATCGGCGGTCTGCCACGATGCGGTCAAGGCCATGCGGAAGCGCGCGGCATCGCTGGCGCGTTCGTTGGGCGTGCGCATGCCGTCCAGGTTGTCCACCAGGCTGGCGACCATCAGCTGCTCTTTTTCCAGCAGCGCGCGCCGCACCGCCTCGGTGGGATGTGCGGTGAACACCGGCTCCACATCGATGCGCGGCAACCACTGGCTGAGTTCGTCCAGGGTCACGCCCTGCGCCTTGAGCCGGCGCAATGCGTCGTGCAGGCCATCGGGCTGCGGCGTGTCGGTGCCGCTGCGCTGGTATTCGCGGCGGCGGCGGATGCGATGCACGCGCTCGGCGATATTGACTACCTGGAAATAGGTGCTGAAGGCGCGCACCAGCGCTTCGGCGTCGCGCGGCTCGCGCCCGATGAGTTGTTCGCTCAGCGTGGAGGGTGGTGCATCGCTTTCGCGGCGCGAAATGGCGGTGGTGCGCACGCGTTCGATTTCATCGAGGAATTCCGCAGAGACCTGCTCGGCGAGCAGATCACCCACCAGTGCACCGAGCCGACGCACATCGTCGCGCAAGGCAAGATCGGGGGTAGCGAACACAAGACTGCTGCGGTACTCGTTCATCGGAAACGCACACCCTCTTCAAGCGCAAAGTCGTCGAAGACTAACCCAAAAGGATTAGAGGGTTGCGACGCACAGGACGGTTTCACAGCGAACCATCCTGCACCAAGTGCCACCCACGTTCGTGCACGCCATTGGAATCCGTCGCCCGGCGCCGGCACGCAATGCGACCTCGCGCAACCGAGCACTGCCAGGCGTTACCGGCAACGCGTCATCGCGCCCGGGTGCGCTCCCACGTGCAATGCGATGATCCGGGTTGCCTTCGCACCCCATAGCGCGCGACCACGATCAACGCTTGGACGGCACTGCAGCCTGCGCGGGATCGCCGACAGTGGTCTTCAACCACTGCTCGCTTTCGGCCAGCATCTGCATGATCGATTGCCGCGCACGGTAGACGTGCGATTCGTTGGGCAACAGTACCAGGCGCGCAGTGCCGCCCAGGCCCTTGATCGCGGCGAACATGCGTTCGCTCTGGATCGGGAAGGTGCCGGTATTGTTGTCGTCCTGGCCGTGGATCAGCAGCAGCGGGTCCTTGATCTTGTCGGCGTAATTGAATGGCGACATCGCCTGGTAGACCGATTGCGCCTGCCAGTAGTTGCGTTCTTCGGCCTGGAAACCGAACGGGGTGAGGGTGCGGTTGTAGGCGCCGCTGCGTGCGATGCCGGCCTTGAACAGGCGCGTGTGCGCAAGCAGGTTGGCTGTCATGAAGGCACCGTAGGAATGCCCGCCGATGGCGATGTGCTGCCGGTCGGTGACGCCACGCCGCACCACTTCGTCCACGGCCGCCTGCGCATCGGCGATCAGCTGCGACACATAGGTGTCGTTGGGTTCGGCATCGCCTTCGCCGACGATCGGCATGGTCGGGGTGTTGAGCACCAAGTAGCCGATCGCCAGAAACGCCTGCGGCCCCCAGTAACTGATCGCGTTGAAACGGTACGGCGAGTCGGAGACCTGGCTGGCGGTGTCGGCGCTTTTGAATTCGCCCGGGTAGGCCCACATCAGCAGCGGCCGTGGGCCGTCGCGCTTGGGGTCGTAACCGGGCGGCAGCAATAGCGTGGCGGTGAGGTCCACGCCGTCGGCACGCGTGTAGCGGATCTGCTCCTTCTGCACGCCGCGCAACTGCGGCAATGGATGCGCGAAGTGCGTCAAGGCACGCGGTGCAGGGGCCGCATCGCCCAGCGACTGCACGACATAATTGGCCGGTTCCTCCGGCGATTCGCGGCTGAGCAGCAGTTGCGTAGCCTGCGCATCCAGCAAGGCCAGCGGTGCCGAATAGGTCGGCGCCTGCGAGTGGAACAACCGCGTGGCCTGCTTGCTGCGCAGATCGAATCGATCGACGAAGGGGCGGTCGCCTTCCGGTGAGGCGCCCTTGCCGAACAGGAACAGGCTGTTGCCATCGCTGCTGGTCTGCAGCAGCGGGCGACCCTTGCCGTCGGCCAGCGTCACCGGCGTGCCCGGGTCCTTGTAGCGGTCCTGCGAAGAACGGTCCCACAACAGCTCGGGCGCGCGTCGCGGTTGATCCGGTGCGATGCGCCATTGTCTGGTGCGGCGGGTCTTCCACCAGCTTTCGCTCACGATCGCCAAGTCGCCGCGGCCCCATTGAATGCCTTCAAAACGGCTGCCCAGCTGCGCCAGCGTCACCGGTGCGCGGTTGAACGGTGCGGCCTGCAGCCGCACCGCATCACGGACCTTGCTCTCGCGTGCCGGGTCGCCACCGTCCTGCGCTTCGGCCCACACCAGCGTGGCAGGTGCATCATGCCGCCAGGCGATGTCGCGCACGCCGGTCGGCACCGCATCGTTACCGGTCGGCAGGCCTTCCACCAGCGGCAGCTGCGCGATCTGGCGCACCAGTTTGCCCTGCAGGTCCAGCACCTCGATGCGGCGCGCGAAGTTGTCTACCGGCACCAGATACGAGAACGGCCGCTCGCTGCGTTCGCTCAGGATGTAACGGCCATCCGGCGACACCGAAAGGTTGAGATAGATGCCCGGTGCGGCGATCGGGCGTACCTGCCCGGCCACCGTGACGATGATCGGCTGGCCGGTGGCGTAGTACTCGAACACGCGCGCATCGGCTTCGTTGCGCAACAGGTCCTGATACGTGGGCAGCGAGCGCACCCCGGCAGCCGCACTGGTCTGCTGGGTCGCCGGGCCGGTCGGCGTCGCGTCGCGGGTCGGCGGCGCACCCTGCCCTGCCACCTGTTGCTGCAACAGCAGGCCACTGCCATCGGGCAACCAACGTAAGTCGTCGTTGACACTGATGTTCAAGCCAGCCACCAGCCACCGCGCCTGCCCGGCGGCCACGTCTACCAACCACAGCTCGTTGGCGCCGCTGGCAGCATCTTCGCGGCGAAACGCCAGATAACGTTGGTCGGGCGACCAGCTCAGATCGGCCAGCGACAACGGGGAGGGCAACCCGGCGATCTGCCGCTCGCTGCCGTCGGCCACCGCCAGCAGCCACAGCTTGCTGGCGAACGAAAAGCGGCTGGCCGCAAAGGTCTTCGGATGGATGCACAGGCCGGCCAGCTTCAGCTCCGGCTGGGCCACCTCGGCGATGTCCGGCAGTGCCGGCATTTGCAGCATCGCCGCCAAATCGCGCCTGGGCGAGAGCTGCAGCAGCGGCGCACGCGGGGCGTCCACCACCGCCTGCAGCGCCTTGGACGGCAGTTGGTAATTGCTGCCTGGCGCAGCGCCCGGTTGCACGACTGCCGCGCTGGTTGCTGCCGGGCTAGCCGCCCCGGCCGTCACTGGTGCGCTCAATGCCAGCGCCCCTGCGCCCCTGCCAACGCCCATGTGTGCTGCCGCCAGCCCTGCGCATCCTCTTTCTCTTGCATGATCCGTTCCCGATGATGACCGACCTGCGACCATAGCAGCCGCCTGTCGGCCGCTCCCATGCCGTTGGTAGGGGGTGGGCCGCAATTCATGCCGCGCGGGGGTGCTGCCGATATAATCGGGCCCTCTTGTCGAGGGGCGCTGCGACCGGTAGGGCGGACTGATCCGCTCACTGCACCACAGGTGCAGGCACACGGCCAGGCTCGACCAGCAGTTACCGTTCAACGGCGCCCGGCATTGCAGACATTCGTTTGCCTACCGGAGCCATTGCATGAACGCTGTCACAAAGATCACCCCGCACACCGACTACAAGATTGCCGATATCTCCCTGGCCGATTGGGGCCGCAAGGAGCTGGACATCGCCGAGCACGAAATGCCGGGCCTGATGTCGATCCGCCGCAAGCATGCGCAGACCAAGCCGCTGAAGGATGTGCGCATCACCGGCTCGCTGCACATGACCATCCAGACCGCGGTGCTGATCGAGACGCTCAAGGACATCGGCGCCGATGTGCGCTGGGCCTCGTGCAACATCTTCTCCACCCAGGACCACGCCGCCGCTGCGATCGCCGCGACCGGCACCCCCGTGTTCGCCTGGAAGGGCGAGACGCTGGAAGAGTACTGGGACTGCACCCTGGACGCGCTGACCTTCACCCTCCCCGACGGCACCCTCACCGGTCCCGAGCTGGTGGTGGACGACGGCGGCGACGTCACCCTGCTGATCCACAAGGGCTACGAGCTCGAAAACGGCAGCACCTGGGTCGACGAGCCGGCCTCCTCGCACGAAGAGGGCGTGATCAAGGCGCTGCTCAAGCGCGTGGCGGTCGAACGCCCGGGTTACTGGGCGCGTGTGGTCAAGGACTGGAAGGGCGTCTCCGAAGAGACCACCACCGGCGTGCACCGCCTGTACCAGATCGCCGAAGCCGGCAAGCTGCTGATCCCGGCCATCAACGTCAACGACTCGGTCACCAAGAGCAAGTTCGACAACCTCTACGGCTGCCGCGAATCGCTGGCCGATGGCCTCAAGCGCGCGATGGACGTGATGCTGGCCGGCAAGGTGGCCGTGGTCTGCGGCTACGGCGATGTGGGCAAGGGCAGTGCTGCCTCGCTGCGCGCCTATGGCGCCCGCGTGATCGTCACTGAAATCGACCCGATCTGCGCATTGCAGGCCTCGATGGAAGGCTTCGAAGTCAACACCATCGAATCCACCCTGGGCCGTGCCGACATCTATGTCACCACCACCGGCAACAAGGACATCATCACCGTCGAGCACCTGCAGGCGATGAAGGACCAGGCCATCGTCTGCAACATCGGCCACTTCGACAACGAGATCCAGGTCGATGCGCTCAAGGCACTGAAGGATGTGCAGAAGATCAACATCAAGCCGCAGGTGGACAAGTACGTGTTCCCCAACGGCAACGCGATCTTCCTGCTGGCCGACGGCCGCCTGGTGAACCTGGGCTGCGCCACCGGCCACCCGAGCTTCGTGATGTCCAACTCGTTCGCCAACCAGACACTGGCCCAGATCGACCTGTGGGAAAAGCGCGACACCTACGAAAAGAAGGTCTACATCCTGCCCAAGCACCTGGATGAAGAAGTTGCGCGTCTGCACCTGGAAAAGATCGGCGTGAAGCTGACCACCCTGACCAAGGACCAGGCCGACTACCTCGGCGTGGATGTGGCGGGACCGTACAAGCCGGATCATTACCGCTATTGATCCATCGGCGAGCCATCGCGATGCAAACAAAAACGGGCGCCGCAAGGCGCCCGTTTTTTGTGATCGGCGGGAACGTCGCTTGGCTGAGATGCCGTCCCACACCGGCATTACGTTGGCCTGCGCCTCACCGACGGCAGCCCGTACAGGCACCGCCGCGAAAATCCGCCTGCCGGACGAGCCGCCTTTCACCGCTTACAGTGAAACAGAACCAGTGCCTCGCTGCGTGGAAGTGTCTGCCAGTACGTATACCGAGATCTGGATGCGGCTGCGCGCATCATACGGCTCGCGGCCCCACCTTCCCCATCGCGTGTGTAGCCACAAACCGGCCATCTGGGCCATCAGGTCGAGCTCCGACGGCCACACATAACGTCGACGCTCGGAAAAGAGGCGCGTGCCGTCCTCGCTCAGAACGACCACCCGTTGATCGATGCGCTGTTGCACCGGATCGGGTTGCGAGCACACCAGCATCACGGCAGCGCCCTCGTGCTGCGACTCCGGGATGTCGAGTACCTGACTTATCTTTCCGTTGCCGTCGAACACTTCGGCGCCAGGTACCGCGGTCTGGATCACGAGTAGGCCATCGGGCGCAAGGCAACACGCGGCATTGACGACGCAGCGCAACTGCTCGGCCTGGGTGAGCAGGTAGCCAAACGCGTTCACCGCGTAGATCAGACCAAACCGCCCGCTCAATGGCATGTCGGCAAAATCGGCGCAGACCAGTTGCAACTGATCGCTGCCAGGTTTGGCGCGCAACGCGTCGAGCATTGCGCGCGCATTGTCGATGCCGGTCACTGGCACACCGTGGTGGGCCAAAGGCAGTGCGATACGTCCGCTGCCGATGCCCAGCCCAAGCGATGCAAGGCCTTCGGCCAGGTCGGCCAGGGTTTGCACGCACCGCTGCAACGCTTGCGTCGGCCAACGATCATGGAAGCTATCGTAAACGCCGCCATCCGATCATATTGGGAATTGCCAGGCATACGGCGCACTCGCGTTCGAAACGGATTCGGCGATGGTACGCGGCGATGCAGGCGCGAGCGTTCGCGGCCGACACAATGAGTCGAAATACTATGCCGTGACAGATTTGCGCAATCCGGTTTGACCAATGTGACCCATACCTAGTATATTGAAAATTGGTTACTGCTGAATACTTTTTTTACAAATGAGCATGCCGTTCACTTCGTTCGGCCTTTATGAGGAGATCGTTATGAAACGTCTTTTTCATGCTCTCTCGCGCTGGATCCAGTCCATCGGTGGCCGCAAGCTCGGGTACATCTACATCTACTAACTTCCACGCTGTCACGGGCAGAGGGGCCTCATCCTGTGACAGCGCGGCATCGCCTCCGATCCGCTCCGCGTCCGTAGCGCGCCGCCTGCATCGTCGTCAGTCACACTCAAATGCGCATGAATTCAGGTCGCAGGCACGCAATTCCCCCTGGTCCGGTTGGACACTGGGCATTCGGCAACCGCCGCCAGTTCTCTGAAGATCCCCTGGCATTTCTGCGATCGTGCACGTGCGCGCACGGCGACGTGGTCAGGGTCGCCAAACGCACGTATCTGCTCGCCGCACCGGCCACGATCGCGACGGTGTTGGGTGATGACGGGACGCTTTACGCCAAGACCGATCCTGACCCGGGCGCGCGGCGCGCTGCATTTCCCGCTTCGGTCATGAATAGCACTGGCGCAGTCTGGCGGCACAAGCGGCAGACGCTGCAGCCTGCATTTCGTGCCGCCTTGGTGCGCGACTCCGCAATGCAGGCATCGACTGCCACGCTGGCGCTTCTACGCGAACAGGGCGAGTGCGTCGCTGCACAGGATATGCGCATGCTGATGACCGAACTATGTGCGCAATTGGGCGCCGGCTTTCTCCTCGGCAATCCGGCACATGCACCGAACCTGCTGCGCATGCTGCCGATGGTCGATGCGATCCTGCAGCAGACGCGCCGTCAATCCCTGGTGGCGATGTGGTGGCCATCGGCGCATCAACAGCGCATGCGCCGCGCACGCGACGATCTCCACCTGGCGCTGGACCAAATTTTGATACGTGCCAGGCAGCAGCCACCCCACGCAGCATCGGTCCTGTCGCTGCTGTTGGCCGACGCTGCACAAGGTGACAGCGACTGGTGCCGCGACGAAGCGGCGGCGATGCTGATGTCCGCGTTGGAACCGATGGCGGCCGCACTGACCTGGACCTTGCTGCTACTGGCGCAGCATCCACATGTGGCGCAGCAGGTTACGCAGGAAGCGGACGGACTGGACGATGCTGATACCGCAACCGGCACCGGATTGCTCGACCGCTTACCGCACGCGCGGGCCTGCGTGAAAGAGGCCATGCGCCTGTATCCGCCGGCCTGGATGACCGCGCGGATTGCGCAACGCGACACCACCCTGGGCGGCTTCCACGTTCCAAGCGGCACCCAGCTGCTGATCAGCCCATGGGTGGTGCACCGCGACGAACGTCATTTCCCCGATCCCGAGGCTTTCCTGCCCGCCCGCTGGCTAGACGATACCGCCACGCACTCGCTGGCGCGCTACAGCTACTTCCCATTCGGCGGCGGCCCACGCAGCTGCATCGGCAGCATGCTGGCCCTCACCCAGATGACCGCGGTCATCGCCACCGTGTTGCGTGCGCGCAGCCTGCAATTGGCTGCCGATGCTTGCCCCACGCCTTTTCCCGCGCTCGTGTTGCGACCACTGGATGTGCGCATCGCACTGCGGCCACGACACGGCATCGCGTCTCGCTCAGGCACTGCCGCATGACCGATCCACACATTCGCAAAAAGATCAGGGAATATCCACATCGATTCTTCGATTCCAGCGTGTGGAACGATCTGTCCCTGCGCGAAGGAGATATCGTGATCGCCAGTTACGCCAAGGCCGGCACGACCTGGCTGCAGCAGATCGTGGCGCAACTGATCTTCAGCGGCGAAGCAGAGATCGATGTCTCGGCCATTTCACCCTGGGTCGACGGCGCTTATCCGGACAAGGCGACCAAGCTCGCGCTGCTGGACGCGCAGAGCCATCGACGCTTCATGAAGACGCACCTGCCAGCCGATGCACTGGTCACCAGCAGGCTGGCCAACTATCTGTATATCGGCCGCGATGGACGCGACATTGCGCTGAGTCTGTATGACCATCAATGCGCGGTAAGCCTGGATGCGCAGGCACGTCTGGACGCTGGCGGTGCCGAACCCGGCAAGCTGCGCGTGCTGCAGCCGCCGCAGATGACGCGCGATGCCTATGTGGCGCATTGGCTGGAACATGATGGAGCGCCGTTCTGGCCGTTATGGGAAGGCGTGCGTTCGCGGTGGGAGCGGCGTGAGGATGCGAACGTGCTGCACCTTCATTACAACGACCTGCTCGACGACCTGCCCGGCCAGATCGGCCGCATCGCCGCCTTTCTGGACATCCCGGTTACACCCGGCAAATGGAACACGATCGTGGCGCACTGCCGCTTCGACTATATGCGACAGCATGCAGCGCGGTACGTGCCTCAGGGCGCCGGCCTGTGGCGCGAAGGCGGCAGGGCGTTCTTCAACCAGGGGCGCAGCGGTCGCTGGCGCACTGCCCTGCCGGAGGCACTCAACCACGCATATGTGCAACGCGCAGATGCGGAACTCGGCGAAGACGCAGCGCAATGGCTGGCCCACGGCCAGGCGCGGACGTCGTGAGCCTGCAACTCATCGGCGCCGGTCTGGGCCGCACTGGCACCCTCTCCCTGAAGCTGGCGCTTGAGCGGCTCGGCGTGGGCCGCTGCTATCACGCGATGGAGTTGGCAGCGAATCTGCGTCAAGACCTGCAGCACTGGGAGGCGGCGATCGACGGGCACCCGGATTGGGATGCACTGTTCGCCGGCTATGCAGCGACCACCGACTACCCCGGCTGCTGCTTCTGGGAGGAACTGTCCGCGCACTTTCCGCACGCCAAGGTGATCCTGACCGTGCGCGACCCCGACGCGTGGTTCGACTCGGTCAGCGCGACGATCTTCTCCGGCGACGGCAGCGTGCCGTCGCTGTTTGGCGCCCATGGCCAACGCGTGAGCCACTTCCTGCGTCGCGACATCCAGGCACACCTCGGTGATCGTGCCTTCATGACCGATTACTTCCGTCGCTGGAACCAGAGCGTAATCGAGCGTGTACCACCGTCTCGCCTGTTGGTGCTCGACGCCGACGCCGACGCGCACTGGGAACGCCTGTGTACATTTCTCGATCTGCCAGTGCCGGCGCTGCCGTATCCCCGCGTCCATGCCCGCGGCGCCGGGAACGCGTCGGTGCGTCCGCTGCCAACGGAGCCGGCATTGATCGAATACCGCATGCGCAACTACCTGGAAAGGCTCGCCGAAGAGGCCTTCCTGCCGCCGACCGCCCTGTAACCGGCGCGACCCGCTTAGATCACGCCAGGCCAAACGCGGCGCCCAATGCGGCAAGCCGCAGGCTGCTGATGCGAATCAGGTCTGCGGCGACTGCACTGCAGCCATACGGCTGGGGTGAATCACGCCGGTAGCGCGTGGCGCTCGGCCATTGCATTGCTACCGAACTGCTCACCCACGCCAATTGGCATTGCGCTCCCAGAACGCGACGCTACGCCGATAGGCATCGCGGTCCAGCGGCGTGCCCGAGCCACCCTCTTCCACGCCCAAGGCATTGCGCAACATGGTGATCGGTGCCATCGGAATCTCGTCCGGCTCTGCGGTGTAGAGGCAACCGACCACACCCCAGTCTGCCTCGATGGGCGTGCCTTCCTTGGCCAACTGATCGTGGCTGTAGAGGATGGGCAGCAGATACGCGGCCACCGGTGGCTCGACACCTTCGAACCAACGCACCAACACGGCCAATTCCTGCGTGCTGCGCGCCTCGTAGCCGGAACGCAGCAGATGCCGGTTGTCATCGGTGACGGGAATGGCGAGGCAGCGGGTCGAGGTCCAGTTGCGGTGCACATGCAATTGGCAAAACGGCGCATAGCCCTCGATCACGCGTAGCGGCGCCTCGTCGTTGAGCCGCTGGATGAACTGCTCCGGCGTGCAGTCCTGGATGGCATTGCGACGCCCATCGCGCGGAAACAGGCGGGTGCGGGCGAACTGGGTCAAGACGATCGACATGAGCGGGTTATGCGGCGACAAAGAGCGCCAGGGTAGCGCGCAGGCGTTCGCACGACTACGTTGGATCACGGTCAGCCGACCGCGCGGCGATCAGACCACCCGAGTGGTTAGCATGGTTCCCGGCAGTCACCGAACACGCACCGACAACATGCAGGGACGCATCGCGCAGCGTGCCGCGCCTGCGGTGGCGCTGGATCCGTCCAGCAATCACCCGAAGCGATGGTTCGCCAGCGCTACCAGATCAAATCGTCCGGCACCTTGAACTGGCTGTAGTAGTCGTCATCGCTGTCGGCCACCGCCGGCGCGCTGTTGCGTCCGTGGTCCAGCACCACGGCATCGGCATCGCGGCTGTACACCTTGTCGGCGGCCGCGCGCGGAATCAGCTCAAAACCATCACCATGACGCACGATCACCAGCGCGCCGCTGGCCAGCTGGCTGCGCAGCGTCGTGTTCACCAGCACGCTGCGGATCACGCTGCCGTCGTTGAAGCGGTAGTCGATCTCGCCTTCGCGCTTGACCTTGTTGGTCTCCACGATCTGCCGCACCTGCGCGAGCACCTGCTGTCGGCGCACCTGCACGTTGCGCTCTTCGGCCAGCGCACGATCGCGCTCGGCACGCTCGGCCTGCAGGCGCGCCGCATCGACCTTGTCCGTCGCCGCCGGCTGCACCGCCGCGCCCTTGGCATGGCGCTGTTTGACCTGTTCGCGCGCAACCTTGTCCACCTGGGCCTTTTTCACCAGGCCGGCCTTGAGCAGCTGTTCTTGCAATGGATTGCGCATCGGGAGGCTGGGCAGTGGACTGGCGGCTAGTTTAACGCGGCCAGCGCCGGGCCATCGTCGCAGCCGGGCCGAGCCATTGGCTTGCCCTGGTCCGGATGGCGGCCGTGCCGCTGGCAGTGGCAACCAGCGGCCCGTTGCGGCTTTGGTCGATGCGGTAGGCCGTTGCCGCTCTGCGCGATACGGGTTCAGCGTGTGAGCCGCGAGGTGGTTGCACTGGAACTGCCGCACAGGCGCAACGAGGCGTCAAAGGTCAGGTGCACGGTGCCGACACCAAATAGCGCAAGGCCGCTGACCCATGCCACCTGCGACGTTATCGCGCGATGCCGCTGGCCACGTTGCACGCGCCGCTTGCTGACGATGCGCGTGACCTATCGCCGAGCCTCGCTGGATACAGCCGGTGTGAGCGGGATTGCAGCGGCCGCGTGGTGCACCGATTTTTGCGACCAATCGCACCGTTGGCCCCAAACCCCGCGCCCAGTTTGCCGGCGCGCTGTAGTGAATACGTATGCACAACACCTATGCTGCGCCGCGATGTGCGCTTAGCATCACCGCGCGCTGCACGCCGTGCGCGCGCTTTCCGGAACAGGGGCCGGAGGCCTTGATGCGGGCATCGCGCACTGCGCGTCGGCCTGCGCTTACCACTGGAGATCGATCCGATGCGCAACACGCCTGCTCATGCTCCACCTTCACTGCTGCAACGCGGTGCACGTCTCTTGCTGACTGCATTGGTCTTGTTGTTGACCACCGCCAACGCGCAGGCCGATGTCATCCTGCATGCCTTCAACTGGCCGTATGCCACCGTCGAAGCGCGCGCCAAGCAGATTGCCGATGCCGGCTATCGCAAGGTGCTGGTCGCCCCCGCGTACCGCTCCGAAGGAAGTGCCTGGTGGGCGCGCTATCAACCGCAGGACATCCGCCTGATCGACAACCCGCTCGGCGACACCGCTGCATTCAAGAAGATGGTCCAGGCGCTGGCCAGCAACGGCGTGGAAACCTATGCCGACATCGTGTTCAACCACATGGCCAACGAAGCGGCCACGCGCTCGGACCTCAATTACCCAGGCAGCGCGGTGCTGTCGCAGTACGCCGCAAACCCCGGCCGTTACGATGCGCTGCGCCTGTTCGGCACGCTGCAGTCAAACTTCCTCAGCGCCAGCGATTTCGGCCCGGCGCAGTGCATCAGCAACTACAACGACGCTTACCAGGTGCGTAATTACCGCATTTGCGGCGGCGGCAGCGATCCAGGGCTGCCGGACCTGGTGGGCAACGACTGGGTGGTGCAGCAGCAGCGCGCCTATCTGCAGGCGCTCAAGAGCATTGGCGTGACCGGCTTCCGGGTGGATGCAGCCAAGCACATGAGGTTCGACCATCTCAATCGCGTCTTCGATGCGGGCATCCGCTCGGGTGTGTATGTCTTCGGCGAAGTGATCACCGGCGGCGGTACGGGCAATGGCGATTACGACCAGTTCCTGGCGCCGTATCTGCAGTACACGCGGCATGCGGCCTACGACTTTCCGCTGTTCAATGCGGTGCGCAACGCGTTCGCCATTGGCGCCAGCATGCAGCAGCTGGTCAACCCCGCCGCGTCCGGACAGGCATTGCCGGGCAATCGCGCCGTGACCTTTGCAGTGACTCACGACATTCCCAACAACGCCGGCTTCCGCTACGCGATTCTCGACCCGGTGGATGAAACCCTGGCCTATGCCTACCTGATCGGTCGCAACGGCGGCATGCCGATGATCTATACCGACAACAACGAAAGCGGCGACAACCGCTGGGTCAACGCCTATCTACGCGACGACCTGCGCCGCATGATCGGCTTCCATAACGGCGTGCAGGGCACCGACATGCAGGTCTTGTCGTCCAGCTCCTGCCACATCCTGTTCCGTCGCGGCAGCCTGGGCATCGTGGGCATCAACAAGTGCGGCAACCCTGTCACCACCACGGTGGGAATGAACAACAGCGTGTTGTACTGGAATGCCGATTACGTGGACGCGCTGGGCTCGGGCAACGTGGTCCGCATTTCCAGTAGTTCCTACACCTTCACGCTGCCGGCGCGTGGCGCGCGCATGTGGCGCCGTTGAGCAACCACCACAGTAGGACGATGGCACCACCTTGCAGCGCTATCGTCGTTTGAAACGGTGACTGCAACGTATCTTGCGACGTCGCACGACGACGCAAGATACGATCGAGGCGAAGCCCCCGACGCGAATCGGTGTACGGGGCTTCGTTATCGCTACGGGCTGGCGCCGATCGACTGCACCAGGATGCCGTGGGGTGCAGCGTACATGCGCACTCGCATCGATGGACAGCCACCACGCGTCGCAGTCAACCCATTGCGCGAGGAAACGCGCACTGCGGTGGCCAACGACAACTGGCAACGACACACAACTGGTGCGCCCTGAACCCCACGTCCACACATCGCGTAAGGCCGCAGAACCACCGGCATTGACCGGCGGTGTTCGCCGTTGGCCAAGCGGACTGACCGACCTACCAGGCGAACGGTGCGGTGACCTGGCGTGCGCCAAGCATGAACGCATCTGCCACGTGCACGAACGGTGCAATGTCCACTTCCGACTGGCCCGCGCGCACCAGCTGCACAAAGCGCCCGTACAAGCCGTCGTATTCGCTGCGGGCAGGCAGGGCCTGCGGCTGCCCATCGATGCTCAGTTTGGCACCGCCTTCGCTGAGCATGAGCAGGCCCGCGGTGGTCTCCACCTCGATATCCCAGCGCTGGTGCCCGGTCTGCAGGAAATCGAATTCGGCCGTTACCGGGAGTCCTGCGGTATCGACGAACGCGAGTCTGGCATACAGCGGCGCCTGACGGTTTTCCGGAGTATGCAGCTCGGCGTCGCGCAGCGCCAAGCTGCGTGGCAGCAGATGGGTCGCGATGGAGAGCGCATTGATGCCCGGGTCGAACACGCCCATGCCGCCGGGTTCCAGAATCCAGTCCTGGCCCGGATGCCAGTGACGAATCTCTTCCTTCCAGGTGATATGCGCGCGCACCAGTTGCTTGTCTGCCAACCAGGCACGGGCAGGCTCGACACCGGCGGCGCAGCGCGAATGCCAGCTGGTGAACAGGGTGCGTTGTGCATGCTGTGCCACGTCCTGCAGGTCGTGAATTTCGGCGAGCGTGGCGGCCGGTGGCTTTTCCAGAAACACATGGCGGCCGGCCATCAACGCGGCCTGCGCCAATGCGTGCCGCCCGACCGGTGGCGTGCACAGGGCCACCGCGTCGATCTGCGGCTGCGCGGCAAATGCTTCCTCCAGGGTGTGATAGGCGGGCACGCCCTCGACCGTGCCATGCCGGCTCACGGTGGCCACCAGCTGCACATCGTCGCGCGCCGCGATGGTCGGCACGTGCTGGTCGCGGGCGATCTTGCCGATCCCGACAAGGGCAATACGCAATGCGTCTGGATGCTTCATCGAAACCTTCGTGCTGGTAGGAGATGGCAAGCGGCGCAGGCACCTGCTCACGCACACTGCTTGGGCAACGCTGCAGGGCGCGCGATGCGGCGAGCCCAAGCGACGGCGCAGTGTAAGGTCAGGGTGCGACCCACCGCGAGACATCGCTCCTGCTTGTTTTGCTATACCCGCGCGCGGGTACTTGCGTACGGGCCGGCCTGCCTGCACCGCAAATGGCGTGAAGGGCTACACGCACAGTGGGCAGGGCAGCGGCAGGTGGCGACGCTTGACCACCACGCCACCGACACGCGCTGCATCCCGCGATTGGCGCAAGCCCGCACCGCAGGCATGCAGACCAGCATCGCCACCGGCATGCCGATGTGTCGTCGCCCTTGAAGGTCGCACCGATGTTGCATCACGTTTCGCCCGGCGTTCGCGCGATCGCTGACCCGCTGACCGTCCGCAGCGCGATCGACGTTTGCGGCGTGGCGCTGCGCTTGATGGAACAACGCGCAGCGCCGTGCTGACCAACAGGCGCCTTTTACGACGCCGCGCCAGGCGCGCTTGACTATGTGCGGGCGGGGTCGGATCTGGAGCCGGGCACGCGCGACCAGGCGGTCGGCGACGGCACGCCCGGCGGCGAAGACTGCCTGGTATTGAAGCAATGTCAGGCCGCACAGTGCGCCAAGGGGCCGGCGTCCACCTGACATTGCGGCCACTGATGCGTCAGCGGCGCCCGCCTTTCATCGCCTTGCGCTACAGCACGGCGGCCGCTGCCATGGCGCGCCAGGCTTGCGGCCGGACTATGGCGACGATGATGACGCCGCGTTCGTCATCGACCCCGACGACCACCACATCGAAGCGGTGGTCGCCCGTTAGCCGCCACGCCAAGCGACAGCATCGTGACGCAAGACCGGAGTGGCGGTGGTTGGAGTCCCGCACGCGCGGCACGCTCACCGCGCAGTGGAGGTCATGGCGATGCCTGCGTCAGGAAGCGGTCGAAGTCGCCGATGTTCATGCTGCCCCAGCCCGACGCGAAGTCCCACCCGTAGCTCGCGTTGTATCCATCGCGATACAGGCCATTGCTGCCGACCACGACGTCATGGGCGCGCTGCGCATCGTCACGCTGGCTCGCGTACTGATAGATCTGCGGCGCGACGAAGCCCAGATTGGGATGCGATTGCAACAGCCGGGCGATATAGCCGGCGAAGGTCGGGGTGGCGGCACTGGTGCCCCACACAGACCAGCCAGCCTCGTTCCCCTGCGCATCGGTGCCGCGGATCTGCGCACTGCTGTAGAACGAGCCATTGAAGCTGACATCGGGCACCGCGCGGTAGCCGGAGGCCGTCTGCCCAGGCAGCAGGGTGCGCTGCCACTGCGGCGCATAGGCAATCATGCTGACCCCGCCCTGGCTGAGTTGGCGGCCGACACCGGCATTCCAGACGTGCTCGGAGGCGTAGCGGCCGGGGTTGCCGCCCTGGGTCAGCAACTCGGTAGCGCCCACCGCAATCGCGTAGCGGTGCGAGGCCGGCCAACCCACCTGGCGCAGGTCCGGGCGTGCCGCCAGCGTGTCGTAGTAAGGCGCGTTGGCGCGTGCACTCAGCGGCAGGTAGACGCCGTCGTCGCCGCTGCAGATCACGACGTTCTGCCCCTGGCGCACCGCCTTGGTCAGGCTGGCGTCCATGGCCTGGAAGACCGCGTGGTTGACCTGAATTTCCTGCCCATAGATCGACATGCTGACCACGCGGGCCAGGTTGTCGTCGGCCGCCCATGCCATGCCATGCCATGCCATGCCATGCCATGCCATCGATGATGCTCTTCCAGGAAAAATCCGGGATGTTGTAGACGATCAGGCGCTTCAACCCGCCGGCGCTACCCACCAGCAACTGGGTATCCATGTCCCACTCGACTTCCGAATCCTTGCTGGCAGCATTGGACTGATAACCCGGTGCACCGGGGTCGCCCACCGTCACCACCGTGACCGGGGTGTGCAGGCCGTGCAGGGCCTGGAAGCTCTGCAGCCGCGCGAGGGTATTTTCCAGATTGCCGGCGGCAATGACAGCACCGACGATATCGCTGGCCGGTGCCAGCGTATCGGCGCCATAGGCACTGTTGAGCTCTTCGATGCTGTGGCGCACGACTTCTGCGCCGCAGCTGCTGGCGGCCATCACGGCGCTGCCGTTCAACACCGATGTGCGCGCGGCGCTCAGCGGCGCCCCGTGCGGCGTGACTTTTGCACCGGCGGTACCGTCCAGGCCGACCACACCTTGCACCACTGCCTGCAAGCCGGCCGGCACTGCGACCGCGCCCTGCGCGGCGGCAACGCCGACGCGGCCATCGGCACTCACGGCCCGCAGTTGGGTGCCCAGGGCGGCCTGCAACGCCGCCGCTGTCGCACGCACTTGCAGCAGGCGGCCATCGGTGGCCGGGCGTACATCGGTGATGCCATACCGGCTCAGATGTGCCTTGACCTGTGCGATATCGCTGGTGGAAGCAGCCGATGCGCGGGCCAGCTGGCCGCGCAACAGTGGATCGCCGCCATCGCGGGTCAACCACTGCTCCACCGCCGCCTGTTGCTGGCGCATGGCCACCTGCGGCTTGAGCACAAATCCCACCTGCAGGATACGTTGCGGCGAGTTGCGCAGGTGTCGGTTCGGCTGCATGCGCGAAACCGGACATGCCCAACGCGATGGCGCAGGCCAGGACGGCCCGAGAGAAACAACGCGTCATCATTCGTTTGCCGCCATTGATCGTGAGTTAACAGGCTGCGGATTCTCACGAGGCGGCAGTGGTTTCGGACGCAACAGTGCGAACTCTGTGTGCGTGAAACGATGCAACCGCGAACTGACACGCGAACCTTGTGCCGAGGTATCTGTCCGATTGCGCAGTAGCGCGTCCACCGCTTGTCGATCGCCGGACGCACGGCGCCTGTAGCCGCTGACGCCGATCCTTATGTCGCGAGTGACTGCGTTCTACATCTCCAGCACCACCTTGCCCAGGTGACTGCCCTGCTCCAGGTAACGATGCGCTGCGGCCGCTTCGCTCAGCGGGAAGCGCTTGTCGAGCAGTACGCGCAGCTTACCCTGCGCGATCCATGGCCACACCACACGTTCCACTTCCGCGGCCAGCCGGGCTTTTTCGTCTGCATGGCGCGGGCGGAGCGTCGAGCCAATGACCACTGCCTGCTTGCGCATCAGCACCGGAATCGGCACCTCGATGGTGGCGCCGGCCTGCGAGGCAATGTAGACGATGCGTCCGCGCGGGTTGAGCGCTTCCAGGGTATCGGCGAATACCGCAGCGCCCACCATGTCCAGCGCAACGTCCACACCGCCGTGCGCCTTGGCCACCTCGACAAACGACGCAGTGGTGGAATCGATCGCCACATCGGCGCCCAACTCGCGCGCCTGTGCCGCCTTGCTGGCCGAGCGTGCGGTGGCCAGCACGTGCGCGCCCGCCGCCTTAGCCATCTGGATCGCCGTGACACCGATGCCCGAGGTCGCACCATGCAACAGCAGCCATTGGCCTGCCGCCAGCCGGCCGTGTTCGAACAGATTGGCATAGGCAGTGAAGATGGTTTCCGGCAACGCCGCGGCATGCACCAGATCCATGCCGGTGGGAATGGGCAGTACGTGACGCGCATCGACGGCGGCATATTGCGCATAGCCACCGCCACCCAGCAATGCGCATACGCGGTCGCCCACCCTCCAGCGACCAGCCGGCTCCACGATCTCGCCGGCGATTTCCAGCCCCAGCGTTTCCGGCGCGCCAGGCGGCGGCGGGTAGTGCCCGGCGCGTTGCAGCAGATCGGGACGATTGATGCCGGCGGCATGCACGCGGATCAGCACCTGCCCCGGCGCAGGACGCGGGCGCGGTTGCTCGGTGGCGTACAGCGCGTCGGCGTCGCCCTTGCCATCGCGGATGGCGATGGCGGTCATCGTGGTATCGCTCATGAAGGCGCTCCATGGAAAGTGCGCCCAGTGTAGGCGTGCAGGCGTCAACGCCTGGCGCAGATGCGTCCCACGGTTTCCAGCAGGCAGTGCCACAGCAGCAACAAGCGAGCGATGGTGGGTCTTCGACAACGTCGTGATACTGCATGGTGTTCGAAGGAGGCCGTGCGCATTGGACAAACGGTCATCGTCGACAGCATCGCAAAGATGCACGCGCGCAATCGGGTGGCTGCAGCGATGCCATGCACCCGCAATGCAGATGCCACCCGCCTTGCCTTCGTCGAATCGACAACCGTCCACAACACATCGCATGCAGTGGTTGGCCGGGTTTCGACAACACGCCTGAGACGAGGGAACAACCGTGCGGCAACATCGCTCAGCAGCATGGCGCCTCCCCCCTGGGTTGCTCGGCCAACACAGACGCACGGTCGTCGAAGCGCCAACGCGACCCAAGACCCACGCCAGGATTCGGCGCCAAGCCCACCACCTCTTCTTGCATGTCACATTGCAGCCCGATGCCGCGACACGCTTGAGCTCACCGAATGCGCCGCAGGTTCAAGCAGACAAGCGGCGCGCGATTGCAGCAACCAGGCCCCAGAACCCGATGCCATCGCCTACAAGCAACCCCAACCAGGCAGATGCTGCGCGGCCGCCCGCACCCCGGTGTCCCGGCCTATGCTGGTGTATTGCCAACCTCCGGGAGTCGCCATGCAACTGCCATGGACTGCGCGTGTCATCGCCGTCTGCGTGCTCGCACTGTCCGCGAGCACGCAGGCAAGTGCGGCGCAGGTGCGCATTGCGCAGGAAGCAGACGGCTACCGCCTGTTGGTGGATGGCGCACCCTTCGTGATCAAAGGTGCCGGGCTGGGCAATGGCAGCATGGAAACGCTGGCCGCACGCGGCGGCAATGCGTTACGCACCTGGCGCGTGGATCCGGACCCGCAACGCCAGCGCGCCCTGCTCGATCGCGCACAACGCAATGGCCTGAAAGTGGCGGTCGGCATCGAGGTCGGCAACCAGCGACATGGCTTCGACTACAACGATGCAGCGGCAGTGCAGCAGCAACTGCAACGCGTGCTTGCGCAGGTACGGCAATCGGCGGCGCATCCGGCGGTGCTGATGTGGGTGGTCGGCAACGAGCTCAATCTGGATTACACCAATCCCAAAGTCTGGAATGCAGTCGGCGAGATCGCCGAGGCGATCCATGCCATCGACCCGGATCATCCGGTCACCACCACCCTGGCCGGTTTCGACAAGCAACTCATCGACCAACTCAAGACGCGCGCGCCGACACTGGACCTGATCGCCGTGCAGCTCTACGGCGATATCGCAACACTGCCGAAGAAGCTGTACGAGAGCGGGTGGCGCGGGCCTTACGTGGTCACCGAGTGGGGCCCTACCGGGCATTGGGAATCGCCCACCACTGGCTGGGGCGCGCCGATCGAAGACGACAGCACGCGCAAGGCGCAGTTGCTCCAACAGCGCTACCGCGACTACGTCGCCAGCGACACCCGCCAGGGGCTGGGCTCGTTCGTGTTCCTGTGGGGCGACAAGCAGGAGCGCACGCCCACCTGGTACGGCCTGTTCCTGCCTTCGGGCGAGGCCACGCCCAGCGTGGACACGTTGCAGTTGCTGTGGACCGGCCAGTGGCCGGCCACGCGTGCGCCAGCGGTGTCGGCACTCACGCTGGCTGGCCAACGCGCCACCGACAGCGTGAGCCTGCACTCCGGCCAGGCCGTGACCGCAAGCATTCATGCCAGCGGCGCGTCCGTGCTGCGCTACGACTGGCATGTGCGCCGCGAAAGCACTGCGCGCAGCATCGGTGGCGACCCCGAGACGCTGCCACCGCTGGTCGACGCCGCCATTGCGCAGAACCGCGTGGCCGGCGATCGCAAAGGCGCGCGCGGTACCGGCGAGGCGGTGCGCCTGATCGCACCACCGCCGGGCAATTACCGCTTGTTTGTGGAAGTGCGCGATAACGCCGGCCGCGCCGGCTATGCCAACCTGCCATTCCGCGTGCTGCCGCCCGCACTCGCCTCGCGACAAGGCGCACCGTAACCGTCGCAGCCAGATATGCATTCATCGCGATGAAGCGATATTATCCCGAGACGATCCGCCGGAACCACCGCGATGACGCATCTCAGTTTCGAGTTCTACCCGCCCAAGACCGATGATCAGCGCGCGCAACTGGACCGCACCGCAGCCAGGTTGAAGGGCTACGCGCCGGAGTACGTGTCGTGCACCTTCGGCGCCGGCGGCTCCACGCTCAGCTACACCTCCGAGACGGTGCGCCACCTCAAGCAGGAGCATGGCTTCGAAGCGGCGCCGCATCTATCCTGCGTCGGCGGCAGCCGGCAGGAAATCCGCGAGCTGCTCAAGCTGTATCGCGCGATCGGCTGCAGCCGCATCGTCGCACTGCGCGGCGACCTGCCGTCGGGCATGGGCCATCCGGGCGACCTGCGTTACGCCTCGGACCTGATCGCCTTCATCCGCGCCGAGCACAGCGACGCGTTCCGGATCGAGGTCGGCGCCTATCCGGAAACCCATCCACAGGCGGCCGACGCGCTCAGCGACCTGCGTTACTTCAAGGCCAAGGTCGATGCCGGCGCCGACGCTGCGATTACCCAATATTTCTACAACGCCGATGCCTACTTTCATTTCCGCGACGCAGTGCAGCGGATAGGCGTGGAGATACCGATCGTTCCCGGCATCATGCCGATCTCCAATTTCTCGCAACTGCGGCGGTTTTCCGAGCAGTGCGGCGCAGAGATTCCACGCTGGATCGGCAAGAAGATGCAGTCCTACGGCGACGATGCCGACGCGGTGCGCGCGTTCGGCGCAGAGGTCGTGGCGGCCTTGTGCGAGCGCCTGATCGCAGGCGGCGCACCGGCATTGCATTTCTACACCCTCAATCTGGCCAAGCCGACCACGCAGGTGTTGCAGCTGCTCGGACGCTGAGCATCTGCTTCGCATTCCAGTCGTCACTCTCGCACACCCGCGCGCTTGTATGTCGCCAGCTCACACGCGCCCGGCTACGCTGCGCCGATGCCTCGCCTTCTGCCCCTGTTGTTCTTGCTCTGCGCCTGTCCCGCCGCGCGCGTGCAGGCGCAGGAAATCCATCGCTGCGTCGCGCCGGATGGGCAAACCCTGTTCACCGACCGGCGCTGCGAAGACGTCGGCGCGGCCAGCCGCGCGCCGCCCGCCATCCGCCCCCAGGGCAATGCCGGCCTGTATCGCTACGGCTGCCCGCGGCGGCCGAGCGAACTGGTGTCGTTGCTGCAACTGGCGGTCGACAGCCGCGACGTCAACCGCCTGTCCAGCCTGTATCTGTGGAGCGGGCAATCCGATGCCGCCGCCAATCAGGTGCTGAGCCGCCTTGAAGCCATCGTGCAGCGCCCGTTGCTGGACATCGTGCCGATGTATCCGCAAAGCGACACCCCGACCTGGGACGCCGACACCACCACGCCCACACCGTCACTGGATGGCAGCGCCATCGATGCGCCGCTCCCCACCCCGCCCAGCCGCCCGCGCCCCTGGGGACTGCGGCTGGAACAGAACCTTGCCAGCGGCACGCCGGCGCGCAGCATGCTGCGGCTGCGCAGGCAATACAACTGCTTCTGGGTGACGTTCTAGCGGTGTCTGCGTGGCCTGAGGACCGCTGCACGCCGGGACAGCTATCGACCATAGTGCGTTGGCGGTTCGGCCGTCAGACGCTCCGGTGCGCTCACTGCGGCCACAGCGACCGAATTGCCGCGATGCCCTGGGCGCCATGCGATCGCGCCTCGCGCAGATCCTCGATCTGCATGCCGCCGAGCGCGTAGATCGGCAGCGAGACCTGTTCGCGCAAGGTTTCGAAACCGTCCCATCCGATGGGTGCGGCACCCGGATGCGAAGCGGTCGCCTGCACCGGCCCCAGCACGGCGAAGTCGCAGCCGAGCCGCTGGGCGTGGCGCAGGTCGTCCAAGCCATGACACGACGCAGCCACCAGCTGTTCTGCGGGCAGCGGGCGTTCCTGCAAACCGGCCAATTGCTCCGATCCCAGATGCACGCCGATACCCAGGTCCGCAGCCAGTGCGATATCGCGATTGAGCAGCAGTTGCGCACGCGCGCGGCCACGCAAGCGCATCACTTGCTGCAACAGCGCCTGCCAACGCGCAGGCGCAAGCTGCCGCGCACGCAGCTGGATCCGCGTGATCCCGTTCTGCAATGCGAGCTCCAGGCCCTCCAGCCAGCGCACGTCGTCCTCCGGTTCGGGCGTGATCAGGTAACGGTCGGGCTGCCGCAGCGCGCCCACCACCGGCACATCGGCCGGCGGCATCGAATAGCGGGCCAGCTTGTCTGCCGCCACCCAGGTCATGGCCTGGCCTTCGCGGCCGCGCGGGCTGCCTTTCCAGCTGGTGATACGACGCACTTCCAGGCGCAGCCGCTTGTCCGGATAGAGCTGCGGCACCTCCATCACCCAGTCGCCCACCTGCGCCTCGATGCCGAGCTCTTCGTTGAGCTCGCGCACCAGCGCCTGTTCGGAGGTCTCGCCAGGCTCGCGCTTGCCACCAGGGAACTCCCAGAGGCCGGGCATATCGCGGGTTTCGGTACGGCGGGTCAGCAGGATGCGGCCGCGGGGGTCGGCGATCACGCCGGCAACGACGTGAATGGATCGAAGAGAATCAGGCATGGCTGCAAGAGTGCCGCGAGTGAGCGGTGCAGTGCAATGAGGCCGGGATGGTGGATTCGGGATTCGCTAACGCAGGCGTTACACAGGCACTGCCAGTCCCGAATCCCTAATCCCGAATCCCCAACCTCCGCCTCCACGGCAAACCAACGCCGTACTTTCCTGCGTAACCTCGTGGCTTGCAAAAGCATCGCGATAGTTCCGAAAGCAAAGCCCCCCCTTGGCAAGGGGGGGCGCGCCGAAGGCGCAGGGGATCGGTAGCAAGGGACCGTGCGCCAGGCGTCCGCTACGCGGTGGCCTGGTGGGCAGCCCGCGCCGCGGGCTGCCCCACGGTCAGCTCAGCATCAGTTGAGCTGACCGTGGCAGTGCTTGTACTTCTTGCCGCTGCCGCACGGGCATGGGTCGTTGCGGCCCACCTTGGGTTCGTCGCGGGTGACCTGCGACACCGGCACAGGCGCGTTGCCGCCCTGCATCTGTTCCACTTCCTCGTCGGCACCGTAGCCGCCCGCCTCCTGGTGCTGGAATTGCGAGGCCATCAAGCGCGCCTGCGCCTGGAGACGTTCCTGCTCTTCCAGTTCGGCCACTTCTTCTTCGCTGCGAATGCGCACGCGCGCCAGCAGGTTGATCACCTCGCGCTTGACGTTCTCCAGCATTTCGGAGAACAGCTCGAAGGCTTCCTTCTTGTATTCCTGCTTGGGCTGCTTCTGCGCATAACCGCGCAGATAGATGCCCTGGCGCAGATAGTCCATCTTGGCCAGATGCTCCTTCCAGCCCTGGTCGAGCACGGTCAGCATCACGTGCTTCTCCAGCGCGCGCATGGTGTCCGCGCCGATGGCGGCTTCCTTCTCGGCGAAGTGCGCATCCACCGCTGTCTGGACTTTCGCGGCGATCTGCTCGGCGTCGATTTCTTCCTGCACGCGCACCACGTCGGTCAGCGACAAGGTCATGCCCAGCTCCGACTCCAGCGTGGCTTCCAGACCTTTCAGGTCCCACTGTTCGTCGACCGAATTGGGCGGCACGAAGCGTGCGACCAGGTCGTAGATCACATTGCCGCGAATACCGTCGACGTTGTCCTTGACCGACTCGGCGTCCAACAATTCATCGCGCTGGGCGTAGATCACCTTACGCTGATCGTTGTTGACGTCGTCGAAATCCAGCAAGTTCTTGCGGATGTCGAAGTTATGCGCTTCCACCTTGCGCTGCGCCTTTTCGATCTGCCGGCTGACCAGGCGATCTTCGATGACGTCGTCTTCCTTCATGCCCATCATGCGCATCGCCTTCTGGACCCAGTCCGAGGCGAAGATGCGCATCAGGTTGTCTTCCAGCGACAGATAGAAGCGCGACGAACCCGGGTCGCCCTGACGACCGGCACGGCCGCGCAGCTGGTTGTCGATACGCCGCGATTCGTGGCGTTCGGTACCGATGATGTGCAGGCCGCCGGCCGCCTTGACCGCGTCATGACGACGCTGCCATTCGGTCTTGATCTTGAAGCGCGCGTCTTCGGTGGCGTCTTCGCCGAGCGCGTGATACTCCGATTCCAACGAGCCGCCCAGCACGATATCGGTACCGCGACCGGCCATGTTGGTGGCGATGGTCACCGCGCCCGGCTGGCCGGCATTGGCCACGATGGTGGCTTCGCGCTCGTGCTGCTTGGCATTGAGCACTTCGTGCTTCACGCCTGCCTTGCGCAGATGCTCGGACAGCATCTCCGAGGTTTCGATCGAGGTGGTACCCACCAGCACCGGCTGGCCGCGCTTGGCGCAGTCTTCGATGTCGGCCAGCACCGCGTTGAACTTGCCCTTGCGGTTGAGGAACACCTGGTCCGGATGGTCCTTGCGCACGGTCGGGCGGTTGGTCGGGATCACCACCACCTCCAGGCCGTAGATGCTCTGGAATTCGTAGGCTTCGGTGTCGGCCGTACCGGTCATGCCGGACAGCTTCTTGTACATGCGGAACAGGTTCTGGAAGGTGATGCTGGCCAGGGTCTGGTTCTCGCGCTGGACCGGCACGCCTTCCTTTGCTTCGACCGCCTGGTGCAGGCCGTCGGACCAGCGGCGCCCGGACAGCGTGCGGCCGGTGAATTCGTCCACGATCACCACTTCGCCATCGCGCACGATGTAGTCCACATCGCGCTGATAGATCGCATGCGCACGCAGCGCGGCGTTGAGATGATGCACCACGCTCAGGTTCTGCGCGGCGTACAGGCCGTCTTCGGCGTTTTCCAGGATGCCGGCCTGCAACAGCAGCTCTTCGGCGTGGCCCATGCCCGCCTCGGACAGATGCACCTGCTTGCCTTTCTCATCGACCCAGAAGTCGCCATCGCCCTCTTCGCTTTCCTGCTTGGTCAGCTGCGGCACGATGCGGTTGACGCGGATGTACAGCTCCGGCGATTCGTCGGCCGGGCCGGAAATGATCAGCGGGGTGCGCGCTTCGTCGATCAGGATCGAGTCCACTTCGTCGACGATGGCGTAATGCAGATTGCGCTGGTAGCGGTCGGCCCGCGACAGCGCCATGTTGTCGCGCAGGTAATCGAAGCCGAATTCGTTATTGGTGCCGTAGGTGATGTCCGCGCCGTAAGCCTCGCGCTTGTCGCTGTGTGGCATGCCCGGATACACCACGCCCACGCTCAGGCCCAGCCAGTTGTACAACTTGCCCATCTGCGCGGCGTCGCGGCGCGCCAGGTAGTCGTTGACGGTGACCACATGCACGCCCTCGCCTTGCAGCGCGTTGAGGTACACCGGCAGCGTGGCCACCAGGGTCTTGCCTTCGCCGGTGCGCATCTCGGCGATCTTGCCCAGATGCAGCACCATGCCGCCGATCAGCTGCACATCGTAATGGCGCATGCCCAGCACGCGGCGGCTGGCCTCGCGGCACACCGCAAAGGCTTCAGGCAGGATCTTGTCCAGGGACTCGCCGGCGGCAAGCCGCTGCTTGAACTCCGGGGTCTTGGCTTGCAGCTCGGCGTCGGAGAGCTTCTCGATCGTCGGCTCCAGCGCATTGATCTGGGTGACGAGGCGGTTGAGCTGGCGCAGCTGGCGTTCGTTACGACTGCCAAAGACACGGGTAAGCAGACTGTTGATCATTGAAGAAACCGGTTGAAAAGGAACGGTTTGACCGACGCCGGTCCCCACAGACCCGACCGCCGTAAACGAAACAGGGCGCACTGCGCCCTGTCGATGGCAACACCCTATTGTAGCTTGGGGCGGGCCTTCACGAATCAAGCGCGGCCCGCGCCCTGGTCAACCGCGCCCCTGACGTCCCACCGGCGTGGCTTCACCCAGGAACTTGCGCGGATTGACCACGCGCCCGTCCGCCCACACCTCGAAATGCACGTGTGCACCGGTCGAGCGGCCGCTGGAGCCGGCACGCGCGATCTGCTGGCCGGCGCGCACCAGATCGCCCACCTTCACCACCAGACGCGAGTTGTGCGCGTAGCGGGTCACATAGCCGTTGCCGTGATCCACTTCGACCACGTTGCCGTAGCCGCCGCGCACACCGGCATAGCTGACCACGCCATCGGCGACCGACAGCACCGGGTCGCCCACGTTGGCATGGAAGTCCACGCCCTTGTGGAAGGCCGAACCGCCGTCGAACGGATCGGCGCGACCGCCGAAACCGGAGGTGATGTAGGTGTTGCGGATCGGCATCCGCGAGGGCATCGAATTCTGCTCCAGCTGGTGATCGAACATCAGCGAGGCCAGCACATTCAATTGCTGGCCGGAGGCGGAGAACTGCTGCTCCACTTGCCCTAGCGTCTCCTTGAGGTCTTTCACGGGCATGTCGCTGACCGGCTCATCGCCGCCACCGACGCCGACCGACTCATCGAAGTCGAACTCGCCGTCCTTCAACTTGCCCATTTCGGTCAGGCGCTCGCCCAACGCGTTGAGGCGGGTGGCCTGCGCCTGCAGCTCGCCCAGACGCGCGGCCAGTGCATTGACCTGCGCCTGCGAGGCGCGCTGCGCCTGTGCCAGCTCGGCATGCTGCTGCGCGACCTTGGCCTGCAACGCCGAATTGGTCACCATGCCGGTAGCGGTGCTTGCACCGACGCCGATCAGCATGCCCAGGCCCAATACCGCACCAAGCACCACCATCGGCCGATCTGCTGCAAAGTCCTGGAACTGTCGGGCCACACGCTGGGCCCGGGTCTGCCGAGATTTGATTACAACTTTGTTCAACGCCATATGACTGTCATGTCCAAACCCAAGTCCAACGCACGCAACCCTTCCACTCCACAACCGGCCATCGAGGCCGCGCTGGGTGAAAAGGCTGGCGACCCCTTGCGCCGAGCCTTGTGGCTCGATGCGCTGGACCGGCAGTTGCGCCCCCTGTTACCACCTCATCTGGCCACCCGTTGCCGGTTGGCCAATGTGCGAGGCGAACAGCTCGTTCTTCTGGTGGATTCGCCGGTCTGGCATGCCAAGGTGCGGCTTGCCGAAACCCAAATCCTGGATGCCGCCCGATCCCTTGGACTGAAGGCCACCGCGGTGACCGTCAAGACCGCAACCGTGCCGCTGCATTCCCCAACGCAGCAGAACCGCGATCGTCCAAAACCTGTCTCCGAAGCGACGCACAACGGCTTGCGCGACGCGTTGGCTTCTCTGCAGGACGTGTTACCGACCAAACGGTAAAGCCGTGCAGCCAATCCGAAGCGGCCGCCAGTGCGTAAAAGAGTTGCGAAGACCGCAGACGACCCAGCGCATCCTAGCGGTCATGTGGCCCGCAGGAGTTAGGGAAGTATTAAATAAACGTTAATAATAGGCCGGAAATCCGACTTGCTTCACACTTCGAACGCCAACTAGGGCATTCCCCGACATCAGGCGTAGACGGGGCTGGCGTAGGTGACCGGCGGTTGTTCGGTGCCTTCCGGGAAGCTGACCCATTCCCAGGCGGTCTGGTCGGCCAACAGCGCACGCACCAGTTTGTTGTTGAGGGCGTGGCCGGATTTGAAGCCTTCGTAGGCACCGAGGATGGCGCCGCCAGCCAGATAGAGGTCGCCGATGGCGTCCAGAATCTTGTGCCGCACGAATTCGTTGGTGTAGCGCAGGCCGTCTTCGTTGAGCACGCGGAACTCGTCCAGCACGATGGCGTTGTCCATCGAACCGCCCAAGCCCAGATTGCGCTCGCGCATGTACTCAAGGTCGCGCATGAAACCGAAGGTGCGCGCGCGCGAAATTTCCTTGACGTACGCCGAAGTGGAGAACTCGATTTCCTGGCGCGACTGCTTGGCCGGAATCATCGGGTGATTGAATTCGATGGTGAAGCCAAGCTTGTAGCCCTCGTAGGGCTCAAAGCGCGCCACCTTGTCGCCGTCGCGCACTTCCACCGTCTGCCTGATCCGGATGAAGCGCTTGAGCTTGCTCTGTTCGACGATGCCTGCCGACTGCAGCAGGAACACGAACGGACCGGACGAACCATCCATGATCGGCAACTCGGCCGAGGACAGTTCGACGATGACGTTGTCAACACCAAGGCCCGCCAGTGCGGACATCAGATGTTCGACGGTCTGGATCTTGGCACCGTTGCAGGTTAGCCCGGTGCACAGCGTGGTCTCGGTGACCAACTCGGCATCTGCAGGCACTTCGACGACCGGTTCCAGGTCCACCCGTCGGAACACCACGCCATGATCGACCGGAGCCGGTCGTAACGTCATGTACACCTTGTCGCCGCTGTGCAGGCCGACGCCGGTGGCGCGAATGGTGTTCTTGAGAGTGCGTTGCTGAGTCATATGCGAAGTCTGGATGAACAATGCAGACAGACGCTGAACCGACTGTCTAATTCCGCTGAGATTATCCGAATTTTAACAAGTCGCGCGTGACGGCAACCGTAATCAGTCAGTCACGCGACAACAAAAGCTGCCGGATCGGCACCGATCCGGCAGGAATGACATGACATGGCAGTGCAACCCGAAGCGGGCTCCGGGCAGGACGGGCTGCGTCACCGTAGCGACGCAGCCGACGATCCTCAGTCGGCCTGGCGGCGCAGGAACGCCGGGATATCCAGGTAATCGTTGGGCAGGTCTGCCGCCGGCGTCGAGGCGCCGCCGCTGTTGTGGTTGCCGCTGCTGCTGCCGACCGAGTCGCTGCTGGGACGACGCAGGCCCAGGCCCATGCTGCCGCCGACCGCCTTGGACACCACATCGCCGCTGTTGGTGTCGAAATCGCCGAATTCCGGCTGGCCGGTGGTGGCATTGCGCACCAACTTGATCGGCGCGCGCTGGTCCGGACGCTGGGTCTGACGGGCAACCGCACGGTTCAGGCCGGTGGCGACCACGGTCACGCGCACTTCGTCCTGCATGTCCGGGTCGAGCACGGTGCCCACGACCACGGTCGCATCTTCCGACGCGAAGGCTTCGATAGTGCGGCCGATCTCGTCGAACTCGGACATGGTGAAGTCCGGGCCGGCGGTGATGTTGACCAGGATGCCGTTGGCACCGGCCAGGTTCACATCGTCCAGCAGCGGGTTCTGGATGGCGGCTTCGGCAGCGGCCTGCGCGCGATCGTCGCCGCGGGCCGAACCGGTGCCCATCATGGCCAGGCCCATTTCCGACATCACGGTGCGCACGTCGGCAAAGTCGACGTTGATCAGGCCGGGGCGCACGATCAGGTCGGCGATGCCCTGCACCGCGCCCTGCAGCACGTCGTTGGCAGCGCGGAACGCCTGGATCATGGTGGCGTTGCGGCCCAGCACGGTGATCAGCTTTTCATTGGGGATGGTGATCAGCGAGTCGCAATGCTGGCTCAGTTCCTCGATGCCCTTCAGCGCCACCTGCATACGGCGACGGCCTTCGAACGGGAACGGCTTGGTGACCACGGCCACGGTCAGGATGCCCATTTCCTTGGCCAGCTGCGCGACGACCGGTGCGGCGCCGGTGCCGGTGCCGCCGCCCATGCCGGCGGTGATGAACACCATGTCCGCACCCTGCAGCGCGTCCATGATGCGCTCGCGATCTTCCAGCGCGGCCTGACGGCCGACTTCCGGATTGGCGCCTGCGCCCAGGCCCTTGGTGACGTTGGTGCCGAGCTGCAGCTGCAGCTTGGCACCGCAGTTCTTGATCGCCTGCGAGTCGGTGTTGGCGGTGATGAATTCCACGCCATCGACGTTGGTGTTGACCATGTGGGCAACCGCGTTACCGCCGCCGCCGCCGACGCCAACGACCTTGATGACCGCGTTGGGAGCCATTTTTTCAATCAGTTCGAAATGTGCCATGTCAGTGTCCTCTTGAGCCGGGATTGGGGAGTGGGGATTGGGGATTCGCAAAAGCGCTGGTCCCTGCCCACTCCGCATCACGGCGAGTGTTGTTGTTTGAAAGTCGGGCCTCGGTTGCGCGGCCATCGATGCGCTATGCGCTCAACGACTCACCACACCTGCTCCTCGACGCAATGCCTGCAAAAAAAAGTTTACCGCCTACCTGCTCGCCGCTCTCTACTTATCTTCGCCGCCACCCTGCTTCTCTTTCGCTCTTTCCAATCCCGAATCCCGAATCCCGGCCCCTCAAAATTCGCCGCGATACCAATTCTTCAATTTCTTGAACAAGCTTCCTGCACGCCCGGTCGGAATCGACGGGCGACGCGGATGCTCGATCTGGCTGCCCATCAGCAACAGGCCCACGCCGGAGGCGTGCACCGGGTTGCCGACGACTTCGCCCAGGCCGGTGACGTGCTGGGGGATGCCCACGCGCACCGGCATCTGCAGCATTTCTTCGGCCAGTTCCACCACGCCTTCCATCTTCGAGGCGCCACCGGTGAGCACCATGCCGGCGCGCACCATTTCTTCGAAACCGGAGCGCCGCAATTCGGCCTGCACCATCTCGAAGATTTCCTCGTAACGGCCCTGCACCGCCTGCGCGAGTGCGTGGCGCGGCATGCGACGCGGCGGGCGGTCGCCCACCGACGGCACCTGGATGCTTTCTTCGGCGGTGGCCAGCTGCGCCAGCGCGCAGGCGTAGCGGACCTTGATCTGCTCGGCTTCCGGCGTCGGCGTGCGCAGCATGTGCGCGATGTCGTTGGTGACATGGTCGCCGGCGATCGGCAGCGAAGCGGTGTGGCAGATCGCGCCTTGCACATATACCGCCAAATCGGTGGTGCCGGCGCCGATGTCCACCAGCACCACGCCCAGCTCGCGCTCGTCTGCGGTCAGCACGGCCACCGAGGAGGCCAGCGAGGACAGCACCAGATCGTCGACCTGCAGGCCACACTTCTGCACGCACTTGGTGATGTTGGCCGCGGCCGACTGCGCGCACACCACCAGGTGCGCATGCACCTCCAGGCGCACGCCGGTCATGCCGACCGGGTTGCGGATGCCTTCCTGAGAATCGTCTAGCACATACTCGCGCGGAATCGCATGCAGGATGCGCTGATCTGCCGGAATGGCCACAGCCTTGGCGGCATCGAGCACGCGCTCCAGATCGCTCCAGGTCACTTCGCCATCGCGGATCGGCACGATGCCTGGCGAGTTCTTGCACTGCACGTGGTTGCCGGAAATCGAAGCGTACACCGAGCGGATCTCGCAGCCGGCCATCAGCTCGGCTTCTTCCACGGCGCGCTGGATCGACTGCACGGTGGATTCGATATCCACCACCACGCCGCGCTTGAGACCGCGCGATTCATGCGAACCGATGCCGATCACCTCGATCGGATTGCCAGGCGAGTATTCGCCAACCAGCGCAACGACCTTGGAGGTGCCGATGTCCAGTCCAACGATGAGGGATTTGTCGCCTTTGCGATTCATGTCTTAAAGCCGGGATTCGAGATTCGGGATACGGGATTGGGGAAACGCGGAAATGCCAGGGCGACGGGAGGTGCGGAAGGTGTTGCGCGATGCCGGGGCTGCGCTTTTTCCAATCCCGAATCCCCACTCTCTAATCCCCGCCTTTCAACCGTAAATCCGTTGGTGTAGCGCAGGTCGGCGCGGGCGATGGGGCGCTGTGGATCGGACAGCTGCGGCAGCACGCGGGCGAAGCGCTGCAAGCGTGCGCGTGCATCGTCGCGGCCCACCACGATCTGCACGCCATTGCTCAGCCCTAGCGACCAGCTGCCGCGCGCGTCCATTTCAAGACGCTCCACATCCAGCCCGGTCGGTGCGAACAGGGCGCGCGATTCGTTGTACAGCGCCACCACGTCCTGGGTCTTGCTGTCCGGCCCACCGAGTTGCGGCAACTTGAAATCCTTCAACAGCGGCGGGGTGCGAAACAGACGGCCCTGCTCGGACAACATGCGGTCGGTGCCCCACCGCGCGAACGGCTTGTGCTCGGTCACGTGCACTTCCAGCACGTCCGGCCAACGCTTGCGCACCTGCGCACTTTCCACCCACGGCAAACGCGCGATAGCGTCCTGCGCCTGCTGCAATTTCACGGCAAAAAAGCCCGCACGCGCATACGGCAACACCACGGCACGCAACTCTTCGTCCGGCACCCGCTTGAAATCGCCGGACACCCGCAACTTCGCCAACGGCCAGCGCTCGGCACCGACCCAGCCATTGAGCACGGCCACCACCGGCAACGCGACCAACGCCAGCGCGAGCAACCAGGCCAGGATGCGCAGGGTGGCGTTCATGCGCGCGCTCCGCACACGGGATTCGGCATTAGGGATTGAGGATTCGTCACAGCAACAGCAACAGCAACAGCAACAGCGCTCATGGCGCCGCCGTTCACCAATCCCGAATGCCGAATCACCAATCCCGGCTTCACAGCGTCTGCTCCAGCACGCGCCAGACCAGTTCTTCGAAATCGATGCCGAGCTGGCGGGCGGCCTTGGGCACCAGCGAATGGCTGGTCATGCCGGGAGCGGTGTTCACTTCCAGCAGGTACAGCTGGCCACTGCTGCCATCGCGCATCACGTCTACACGGCCCCAGCCACCGCAGCCGGCAGCGCGGAAGGCCTCCAGCGCCAGCTGGCGGACCTGCGCTTCGGCTTCGCCTTCCAGGCCCGGGCACAGATACTGCGTGTCCTCGGCGATGTATTTGGCGTTGTAGTCGTACCACTGCCCCTTGGGCACGATGCGGATGGACGGCAAGGCGGTCTCGCCGAGCACGGCCACGGTGAGTTCGTCGCCCTCGATCAATTGCTCCATCAACAGCGCGCCGTCATAACGCGCCGCCAGCACCACCGCCTCTTCCAGCTGCGCCTGATCGAACACACGGCTGACGCCGACGCTGGAACCTTCATTGGCCGGCTTGACGATGACCGGCAACCCGATCTGGCATGCAGCAGCGTGAATGTCCTCGGCGCTCGCGCCGGCGGCCAGTCGCGCATAGCGCGGCGTCGACAGGCCCAGCGACAACCACACCTGCTTGGTGCGGATCTTGTCCATGCTCAGCGCCGAGCCCAACACGTCCGAGCCGGTATAAGGCACGCCGAAGGCTTCCATCAGGCCCTGCACGATGCCGTCTTCGCCGCCGCCGTTATGTCCGTGCAGTACGTTGAACACGCGATCGAACTGCTGCGCGACCAAGGCCTTGGCCAACGCCGCAATACCATCGACCGGATGCGCATCGACGCCGCGTGCGCGCAGCGCTTCGAGCACGTTGCTGCCGGAATTCAACGACACCTCACGCTCGGACGAAGTGCCGCCGAGCAGTACGGCAACGCGGCCAAAGGCTCCCGGATCGCTGGTGCGGGCGTTGCCGATCACCGCGCTCATGCCTGCTCTCCGACAAACCCGTTGTTGATGATGTGCTGAGCCACGTAACCGATATCGCCGGCGCCCATCATCAACAGCAGGTCGCCGTCTTGCAGGACGTCCGGCAATACTTCGGCAAGACCGGCGATCTGGCCGACCACTACCGGCTCGCTGCGGCCGCGCGCACGGATGGCGCGCGCCAGTGCGCGCGAGTCGGCGCCCGGGATCGGCGCTTCACCGGCGGGGTAGACCTCGCTCAGCACCAAGGCATCGACCATGCTGAGCACCGCGGCAAAGGCGTCGAACTGGTCGCGGGTGCGGCTATAGCGGTGCGGCTGGAAGGCGACGACCAGGCGCTTGTCCGGCCAGCCGCTCCGCGCGGCGGCGAACACGGCTTCGAGTTCGCGCGGGTGATGGCCGTAATCGTCGACCACGCGCACGCGTGCGCCGCTGCTGGTGGTGACTTCGCCCAGATCGTTGAACCGGCGGCCGATGCCGGCGAAATTTTCCAGCGCGCGTGCGATGGTTTGCGGCGCCACGCCGAGCTGCCAGCCGATCGCGGCCGCCGCCAGCGCATTGAGCACATTGTGGCGGCCCGGCAACGCAAGCGTCACTGGCGTGGTGGTGCCTTCGGGCAGGCGCAGCGTAAAACGCATGCGCGGGCCGTCCTGCACGACATCTTCGGCACGCACATCGGCGTTTTCGCTCATGCCGTAGCTCATAACGTGGCGCGGCGTCTTGCCGGCCAGAGCAGCCACTTCCGGGTCGTCGATGCACAGCAACGCCAGACCGTAGAACGGCAGGCGCTGCAGGAATTCGGCGAATGCAGCCTGCACGCGCGCGAAATCGTTGCCGTAGTTTTCCAGGTGATCCGCATCGATGTTGGTGATCACCGCCATCAATGGATTCAGGCGCAGGAAGCTGCCATCGCTCTCGTCTGCTTCGGCCACCAGCCACTGGCCGCCACCGAGCTTTGCATTGGCACCGGCGGCCAGCAGCTGCCCGCCGATGACGAACGTCGGGTCCAACCCGCCTTCGCTCAACACCGCAGCCGCCAGGCTGGTGGTGGTGGTCTTGCCATGCGTGCCGGCCACCGCAATGCCGCGGCGGAAGCGCATCAGCTCGGCCAGCATCGCCGCACGCGGCATGATCGGAATGCGCTGGCTGCGCGCTTCCATCAGCTCGGGGTTGTCTTCGCGGATGGCGCTGGACACCACCACGCAATCGGTACCCAGCACGTTGGCCGCCGAATGCCCACGCATCACGCGCGCACCCAGCTTGCCCAGCCGGCGCGTGGCTGCATTGTCGGCGTTGTCGGAGCCGGACACTTCATAGCCCAGCGTCAGCATCACCTCGGCAATACCACTCATGCCGGTACCGCCGATGCCGACGAAATGCACGCGCGGAAATGCGCGCACCAGATCGCCACTGTCTTGCAGACGGCGGATCACGGGGCACCTCCTGCGGAGGTGCCGGGATTGGGGATTCGGGATTGGGGATTGGTGGCGATCAAGTGCACCGAACGGTCGCCATTCAATGGTGTTTGCATGCTGTCCTGCTTGTGCATTTGCTTGTCACGAATCCCCAATCCCACTCGCTCTTCGACAGCCGGAGGCTGGCCATCCCCACTCCCGGCTTCCTGAAGAATGATGTCGGCAATGCGCTCGGCGGCGTCCGGTTTGGCCAGGGTGCGGGCGGCGTTGGCCATCGACAGGCGACGGGCCGGGTCGGCGAGCAGGCTTTGCAAGACCTGTTGTAGACGCGCGGCCAGGCCATCGTCCTGCTTGAGCAGCACGGCGGCGTTGGCGCCGTCCAGGTATTCGGCATTGCGGGTTTGATGGTCGTCGACGGCGGCGGCAAACGGCACCAGCACGCTGCCGACACCGGCCGCGCACAGTTCGGCCAGGGTGGACGCGCCGGCGCGGCACACCACCAGATCTGCCCAGGCATAGGCAGCGGCCATGTCGGCGATGAAGGGTTCGACGCTGGCGTTGACGCCTGCCTGTCGGTAGGCCGCTTCGGCTTCGGCGCGCAGCTTTTCGCCGCACTGATGGCGCACGTCGACCTCCGGATGGCCGAGTGCGACCAGCGCTGCCGGCACCGCCTGATTCAACACGCGCGCGCCCTGGCTGCCGCCCAGCACCAGCACGCGTACCGGGCCGGTGCGACCCACCAGGCGATCGGCCGGCGCAGGCAATGCGGCGATTTCTGCGCGCACCGGGTTGCCCACCGCTTCTTCGCCCGCGAAGCTGCCCGGAAAACCGGTCAACACGCGGCGCGCGAAACGCGACAACACCTTGTTGGTCATGCCGGGTGCGCGATTTTGTTCGTGCACCAGCAGTGGCGCACCGAGCAAGCGCGCGGCCAGGCCGCCCGGGCCGGCCGCAAAGCCGCCAAAGCTGATCACTGCGCGCGGCTGGCGCTTGCGCAGCACGACGCCGGCAGCGCGCACCGCGCGCATCACCCGCACCGGCGCACCGAGCAACTTCACCACGCCTTTGCCGCGCAAGCCGCTGATGGCCAGCGTATCGATGGGAATATCGTGCTGCGGCACCAGGCGGGTTTCCATGGCGCCCTCGGCACCCAGCCAGGTCACCGGCACGCCGCGCGCACGCAGCACCTTGGCCACGGCCAAGCCCGGAAAGATGTGCCCGCCGGTGCCGCCGGCCAGAATCATGACCGGCCGCGCCAGCGCAGACGACTGTGCGGGCGTTTGCGCGACATTCGCAGAAACGCTCACGCAATTCTCCCGAACGTCGGTTCCACGCGCGGTTGCATGCGGCTGGTGCCGCGCAGGATGGCCGATGCCGGTGCGACATAGGCGGCGGCAACCGGTGCGGCGGCGGGTGCGGGCGCAGCAGCAGTGTCGCGTTGCGGCTTGTGCGCAGGCGCGTAAGCCGGCGACACCGAATCGACCATCGGCTCGGCTGGCTCAGCTGGCGAGGGGGCCGCGCCCTGCGGAGACAACTTGCTGCGCAGGCGCTCGGCGCGATCGGCCTCGTAGGACACCCGCAGCAGCACGCCCATCGCAAGACAGGTCATCAGCACCGACGAGCCGCCCGACGAAATCAGCGGCAGTGTCAGCCCCTTGGTCGGCAGGATGCCCAGGTTGACACCGATCGACACGAAGCTCTGCATCGCGATCCACAGGCCGATGCCGAAAGCGATGTAGCCGGAGAAATGCCGCTTCATTTCCACACAGCGCATGCCCAGCCAGAAGGCGCGACCGACCAACAGCGCGTATAGCCCGATCACGCCGCAGACACCCAAAAAGCCCAGCTCCTCGGCGATCACCGAGAAGATGAAGTCGGTATGCGATTCGGGCAGATAGTTGAGCTTCTGTACCGAAGCACCCAGGCCCACGCCGGTCCACTGGCCGCGGCCGATGGCCATCAGCGCGTTGGACAGCTGGTAGCCTGAGCCCAACTGATCCACCCACGGGTCCATGAAGGAGGTCACGCGCCGCATGCGGTACGGCTCGAAGATCACCAATGCCACCAGGGCCGGCAGCAACAGCAGAATCGGCAGGATGATGCGCCCGATCGGCGCACCGCCCAGCACGAGCATGCAGGCAGTCACGCTCAGCAGCAGCATCGAGGAGCCGAAGTCCGGCTGCAGCAGCAACAGGCCGACCAAGAAACCGACCACGAACACCGGCTTGAGCATCGCCTGCCAGGTCGCGTTGACCTCGTCGCGGAAACGCACCAGATAGCTCGCAAGCCAGATGATGTAGAACACTTTCACCGATTCGACCACCTGGAACCGCGACACGCCCAGATTGATCCAGCGCTTGGCGCCATTGACGGTGCTGCCCAGGCCAGGCACGAACACCACCACGAGCAGCACAAAACAGGCCAGCAAGAGCATCTGGTTGTGCTGTTCGATGGTCTTGAGCTCGGTGCGCATCGCCCAGAACGCCAGCGCGATGCCGCCGCCCAGGAACAGCAGGTGGCGGGTCAGGTAATAGAACGGACTGGCGTCCAGTTCGATCGAACTGGACGCCACCATCACCACACCGAGCGAGGCGAGCGTGACGGCGGCCCCGAGCAGCCACGGGTCGTAGCGGCCGCCGATGGCGTCCAGTCGTGTGGCCTGGCGGGACATGTCGTTCATCAGCGCACCTTCAAGGTGGCAAGGCCGATCAGCACCAGCACCACCGAAATGATCCAGAAGCGCACGATCACGCGCGGCTCAGGCCAACCCTTGAGCTCGAAATGGTGGTGAATCGGCGCCATGCGGAACACGCGCTTGCCGGTCAGCTTGAAGCTGGCCACCTGGATAATCACCGACAGCGTTTCGATCACGAACACGCCGCCCATGATCACCAGCACCATCTCATGGCGCACGATCACCGCGATGGTGCCGAGCACCGCACCCAGCGACAGCGCGCCGATGTCACCCATGAACACCATCGCCGGATAGGTGTTGAACCACAGAAAACCAAGCCCTGCCCCGGCGATCGCCGAGCAGATGATGATCAGCTCGCCGGCACCGGGAATCAGCGGAATTTTCAGATATTCGGCAAACACCACATTGCCGGACGCATACGCGAACACGCCCAGCGCGCAAGCCACCAGCACGGTCGGCATGATGGCCAGACCATCCAGCCCATCGGTGAGGTTCACCGCGTTGGAGAAGCCCACGATCCAGAAGTAGGCGATCACCACGAAGCTCACGCCGGCCAGCGGCAGCGCGATCGACTTGAACATCGGGATGTAGAACGTGATCGCCGCCGGCACGTCGGCGGTGTAGTACAGGAACAAGCCGGCGGCCAGACCGAAGATCGACTGCAGCAGATACTTCCAGCGCGACTTCAACCCATTGGGATCGCGTTTGACGATCTTGATCCAGTCGTCGTACCAGCCGATCGCACCGAAGCAGATCATCACCGCCAGCACCAGCCACACATAGCGGTTGCGCAGGTCGCCCCACAGCAGCACCGACAAGGTGACGGTGAGCAGGATCAGCGAACCGCCCATGGTCGGCGTGCCGGCCTTGGAAAAATGCGTTTGCGGGCCGTCCTGGCGGATCGGCTGGCCGCCCTTGAACTGGGCGAGCTTGCGGATCACCGCCGGGCCCATCCACAGCGACAGGAACAGCGCCGTCAGCGCCGCCAGGATGCCGCGGAAGGTCAGATAGTTGAACAGCCCGAACAGGCTCTCCAGTTGCTGCAGCCAACGGGCCAACTCAAGCAGCATGGGATGCGCCCTCCGCCGATGCGAGCAGCGCGGTGACGACGCGGTCCATCGCGCTGCCGCGCGAGCCCTTCACCAGGATCGTGATGGAGGCGGCGCCCGCAAGAGCGTTGATGGATAGCGATTGCTGCTGGTGAATCACTGCATGTTCCTGCGTATTTCCTGATCCGTGCTGCGGCGTTTGCTGTTGCTGGCTGGCGGCATCTACCAGATCCGCCTGCAAGGCGTCGATCAACTCGGCGTGCGTGGCGAACACGCGGCCGCCATTGCCGAATGCCTGCGCTGCGGCGGCGCTGAGCTCGCCCAGCGCGTACAGGCGCTGCAGCTTGGCGGCGCGTGCGCGACGTCCGGCGGCGGCATGCAATGCAACGCCTTCGGCGCCGAGTTCGCGCATGTCGCCCAGCACCAGCCAGCCTTCGCCCGGTGCGGCGGCCAAGGCATCGATGGCCGCATCCAGCGAGCCCGGGTTGGCGTTGTAGCTGTCGTCGATCAGTACCGCGCCATTGGGCAAGGTCTGTGCAATCTGCCGGCCGGCCACCGCGCGCGCCTGCGCCAGACCGGCCGCGATCACCGGCAAGGCAATGCCGGCACCCAGTGCAAGGCCGGTTGCCGCCAGTGCGTTGAGCACGCTGTGACGGCCGGGTAACGGCAGCGCAATCTGCGCCTCGCCCTGCGGTGTCACCAGGGTGAACTGCACCCCGCCAATGTGCAGCCGCAGGTGACGCGCAGTGATCTCGGCACTGGCCTGCAAGCCATAGCGCAACACGCGACGTCCCTGCACCGGCTGGGTCTGCAACTGCTGTTCGAACCACATGCCGAACGCGTCGTCGGCGTTGATCACCGCCACACCATCGGCAGGCAATGCGGCGTAGATGGCGCCCTTGGTCCGTGCGACGCCGAGCAGGCTGCCCAGGCGTTCCAGATGCGCGGGCGCGATGTTATTGACCAGTGCGACATGCGGCTGCGCAATCTCGGTGAGATAGGCGATATCGCCCGGCTTGCCGGCGCCCATTTCGTAGATCGCAAAGTCCGCATCGTCAGGCGCGGCAATCACCGCCAGCGGCAGGCCGATCTCGTTGTTGCGGTTGCCCGGCGTGGCGTACACAGTGGTGCCATCCACGCGCCCGGCTTCGGTCAGGATCGACAACAGCAGTGCCTTGACGCTGGTCTTGCCGTTGGAGCCAGTCAGTGCAAGCACACGCGTGGCGCGGTCGCGTTGCATGCCGGCGGCGATGCGCGCCAACGCCAGCTCTGTGTTGTTCACCACCACCTGCGGCACGCGCTGCGCCGGCAGCAGGCGATCGACCAGCAAACCGCTCGCACCGCGCGCCACCGCCTCGGCAGCGAAATCGTGCCCATCGAAGCGTTCGCCGCGCAGCGCCACATACAGGCTGCCGTCGGCCAGCGTGCGGGTGTCGTTGCCGACGGCATCGATCATGGCGTCGTCGCCGTGCAGCTCGCCGCACGCCCAATGGGCAATCAACGACAGGGGCGTGAGCTTCATGGGCGCACTCCCAAGACGGTCCGCGGCAGCAGCGCCTGCGCCGCCACGATGGCGTCGTCGAAGGCATGCCGCACGCCTGCAACTTCCTGATACGGCTCGTGGCCCTTGCCGGCGATCAACACGATGTCCGACGGGCTGGCCATGCCGATGGCCTGATGGATCGCAGCGGCGCGGTCGCGCTGCACGATGGCCGCATCCGGTCGCGCGAAGCCGCGCAGGATATCGGCCACGATCGCATCGCCATCTTCGCCACGCGGGTTGTCGTCGGTCACGATCGCCACGTCGGCCTTGAGCTCGGCGATCGCCGCCATCTGCGGGCGCTTGCCGGTGTCGCGTTCGCCGCCGCAGCCGAACACGCAGATCAGGCGGTCCTGCGCATGCGAACGCAGGCTGCTCAATGCCTGTTCCAGCGCATCGGGCGTGTGTGCGTAATCGACCACCACCAACGGTGCGCCATGTGCGCCACCGAGGCGGTTCATGCGGCCATGGATGGGCTGCAACTGGCCGAGCACGCTGGCGATGCGCGCAGGCGCAAACTCCATCGCCCACAGCGCGCCGGCCACGGCCAGCAGGTTATCCACGTTGAAACGGCCCAGCAGCGGCGAATGCACCGGATGCACTTCGCCCTGGACATTCAACGCAAAGTTGATGCCGTTGTGGTCCAGCTGCAGTGCCTGCGCGCTCACGCTGGCGTCGGCATGCGCGCGCGAGCTCACACCGATCGCGCGCAGCGCCGGATCGAGCGCGGCGAACAGCGTGTGGCCGAACGCATCGTCCAGGTTCACCACGGCCGCCTTCAACCCGGCGCGGGTGAACAGCTTGGCCTTGGCTGCACCGTACTGCGCCATGTCGCCGTGGTAGTCGAGATGGTCGCGGGTGAGATTGGTGAACACCGCCACATCGAAATGCACTGCATCCACACGGCCCTGATCGAGCGCGTGCGAGCTGACTTCCATTGCCACGGCCTGCGCACCCTCATCTCGCAACTGCGCCAGCAGGGCATGCGTGGGCAGCACCAGCGGCGTGGTGAAACCGGTCGGCACGGCCGCGCCGTACAGGCCCACGCCCAGCGTGCCGAGCGTGCCGGTGGGCGTACCGAGCAGCGTCAACGCCTGCGCCAGCAACTGCACGGTGGAGGTCTTGCCGTTGGTACCGGTAACGCCGACCATGCGCATCGCCTGCGACGGCCGGCCATGAAATTGATCGGCCATCGCGCCAAGCCGCGCGCGTAAACCGGGCACGGCAATCGCATCGACCGGGACCGGCAGACCGTCGGGCGCCGGCGGCTCGAACAACACCGCCGCCGCGCCATTGGCGCGCGCCTGTTCGACAAAGCCCAGACCATGCGCACCGAAACCGGCGATCGCCACGAACGCATCGCCCGGGCGCACGGCACGGCCATCCATCACCAGCCCGGACACCTGCACGTCGTGCGTCAACGCCACGTCCGGCAATAACTGCGAAAGCGCCATGCAGCGGCTCACTGGCGGCTCTCCTGCAATGGCGCGGGCTGCGCTGGCGCGGCAGCCGGCGCAGGCGCCAGTGCGGTCGGAATGCCGGCAGAGACTTCATCCACCGGGTCCGGCACCAGCGCCGGGTCCGGATCGACCGATTGCGGCTTGGCCACCGGCTGGCCGGTCTTGCCGGCAGCCTGTGCGGCCAGCCACGACTGGATATCGTCCGGCGGCACGTCCATCAGGCGCAGCGCGCCTTCCATCACCCGGTGGAAGACCGGCGCCGACACCAAACCGCCGTAATACACCTTGCCTTGCGGATCGTTGATCACGATGACGGTGGCAAAACGCGGGCGCGTGGCCGGCACCAGGCCGGCGAACAGTGCGTTGTAATGCCCGCGCTCGTAGCCGTTGGCGCCATTCTTGCGTGCGGTACCGGTCTTGCCGGCCACGTGGTACCCCAGAACTGCCGCGCCCTTGGCGCCGCCCTGGGTGACCACGGTTTCCATCATGTCGATGACCTGGCGCGCCACTTCCGGCGTGATCACCTGACGGGTTTCGTTGTGCTGGCCACGCACGAAGGTCGGCGGAGTGAGCTTGCCGCCGTTGCCGAGCGTGGCGTACGCCTGCGCAATCTGCAGCGGAGTCACCGACAGACCGTAGCCGTAGGACATCGTGGTCTTGGACGGGCCGCTCCAGCGCGCCGGCTGCAGCACCACGCCGGCCGATTCGCCGGGGAACCCGCTATGCGGCGCGCTGCCATACCCGAAGTTGCGGATCGACTGATAGAAGGTCTGGTCCGGCACCTTGGCTGCGATCTTGGCCGCACCGATGTTCGAGCTACGGGTGATCACGCCGGTCACGTTGAGCACGCCGTTGTTGCGCGGCACATCGCGGATGGTGAAGCGCCCCACCGACATGTAGCCGGGGTTGGTGTCGATAATGGTGTCCTTGGTCACCACGCCGGCGGTCAGCGCGGTGGCCACGGTCAGCGGCTTCATCGTCGAACCCGGCTCGACCAGATCGGTGACCGCCCGGTTGCGGCGCGCCGACGGATTGATGCCGGTGACCGAATTGGGGTTGTAGGTGGGCAGGTTGACCATCGCCAGCACTTCGCCGGTGGCCACGTCCATCACCACCATCGAACCGCCGGCCGCGTTGTTTTCGACCAAGGCTTTACGCAGTTCCTTGTAGGCCAGGAACTGGATGCGGCGGTCGATGCTCAGCGTCAGGTCCTTGCCCGGCTGCGCCGGACGCACCAGGTCCACGCTTTCCACGATGGCGCCGCGTGCATCGCGCACCACCTTCTTGGAGCCGGGCTTGCCGCGCAGCCATTCGTCGAACGCCAGCTCAAGACCTTCCTGGCCGCGGTCGTCGATATTGGTGAAACCCAGCACATGGGCCATCGCCTCGCCTTGCGGATAGAAGCGGCGGAACTCGCGCTGCGAGAACACGCCGGGAATCTTCAAATCGACGATGGCATGTGCCTTGTCCGGATTGATCCGGCGCTGCAGGTACATGAATTCCTTGCCGGCCTTTTGTGCCAGCTTGGCGTTCAATTCGTCCAGCGGCTGCCCGAGCGCCTTGGCCAGCTCGGGAATGCGGTCGGGGTTGCGCAGCAGTTCCTGCGGATTGACCCAGATCGATTCCACCGGCGTGGACACCGCCAGCGGCTCGCCGTTGCGGTCGGTGATCATGCCGCGCGAGGTGGCGATGGGCAGTTCGCGCAGGTAACGCGCTTCGCCCTGACGCTGGTAAAAATCGCGATTGACCAGCTGCACATATGCCGCGCGCCCGATCAGCGTCACCGAGCACAGGCCAAGCGCAATGCCGACCAGGGTCAGGCGACCACGGAGATTGAAATTGCTACGGGGGCGGTTGCGACCGGCCTTCACCGCACACCTCCCCGTGCGCCGTCCTGGCGGCGACTGCGCCGTGCAAAACGGCTGCTCTGCCAACCTGTCATGGGCGCACCACCACGATGTCGTTGGTCTCCGGGAACTTCATCCCGATGCGCGCACGCGCGACCTGATCGACCCGGTTGCTTTCCGCCCACGTGGCCTGCTCCAGCTGCAGCCGGCCGAATTCGATATTCAATTCGTCGCGTGTGTGTTCAAGCTTGGACAACTGCACGAACAGCTTGCGATGCATGTGGCGCATGTACACCACACCGATCGCCGAGGCGATGCTGCAAGCCAGCAGCACGATGAGCAGCAGGCGGCTCATGCAGCGTCTCCGTTCGGAGACGCCGGGATTGGGGATTGGGGATTGGGGATTCGCTTAGAGCGCTCCTCCAATCCCGAATTCCGAATCCCGAATCCCAGCTTTTCAGCCACCCGCAACACCGCAGTACGTGCGCGCGGGTTGACGTTCAATTCGGCGTCGTCGGCCTTGATGGCGCCGCTGATCAGCTGCAGGGTCGGCACGAATGGCTGCGCTTCGGGCAGCCGGCGGTTGCTCGGCGGGGCCTTGGCGTAGCGGGCCATGAATTGTTTGACGATGCGGTCTTCCAGCGAATGAAAGCTGATCACTGCCAGCCGGCCGCCGGGCTTGAGCGCGCCCAGGGCGGCATCCAGCCCGGCTTCCAGATCGGCCAGCTCGCGATTGATGTGGATGCGGATGGCCTGGAAGCTGCGCGTGGCCGGGTGGGTCTTGCTGTCGCCGCGCGGCATCACCGAGGCGATCAGGTCGGCCAGTTGGGCGGTGCGCAGCAGCGGCTGTTCGGCGCGCCGCGCCACGATGGCGCGCGCGATGCGGCGGCTCTGGCGTTCTTCGCCATAGGTCCACAGCACATCGGCGATCTCGCGCTCGCTGGCCTGCGCCAGCCACTGCGCCGCGCTCTGGCCGTTGTCCGGGTCCATGCGCATGTCCAGCGGGCCGTCCTTGCCGAAGCTGAAACCGCGCCCGGCCATGTCCAGCTGCGGCGAAGACACACCCAGGTCCAGCAGGATGCCGTCGACGGTGGCCGCGGCAACCACCTGGCCGAGCCCGGCAAAACTGCCGCGATGGATGGACACGCGCGCATCGCCACCGAAGCTGTGTTCGGCCACCGCGATCGCTTCGGGGTCCTTGTCCATCACCAGCAGTCGACCTCCCGGGCCAAGGTGTTCCAGCAAGCCGCGTGCGTGCCCGCCACACCCGAACGTGCCATCCAGATACGTTCCGTTTTCGGTCACTTGCAGGCCATCCAGAACCTGCGTGTACAGCACCGGCACATGGGCCGCCGGCGGCTGCGACACCGGGTGACCGGGCTGCGCTTCACCGCGCATCCGGGCACCCCGGCTCACAACCTGAGATCGAGCAATTCATCGCCCAGATCCCCGTCAGACAATGTCTGTTGGATCAGTGCGCGATGTGCCTGCTCGCTCCAGAGTTCGAATTTGTCGCCCATGCCCAGCAGCACGGCTTTTTTCTCGATGCCAACCGCGTTGCGATGGCTGGCCGGGATGCTCAGACGGCCGTTGGCGTCCAGCTCGAGCACCGCCGAAGAACCCACCAGTTTCTGCTGCAGCGTGCGGACCACGCGCTGAGTGTTGGGCTTGGACATCACGTCGTCGCGCACCCGCTCCCATTCCTTCTCCGCGTACAGCCACAGGCATCCGGCTTCGAACGGGTTGTAGGTGAGGACCAGGCGGTTGCCGCTGACACGCGCAACAAGGTCGCGGTACGCGGTTGGCACCGCCATACGCCCCTTGTCGTCCACCGTGATGGCAGTCTCGCCCTGAAACACCGAATGCAACCTCAAAATACCCACTGGGGGATCATTAAACCACGAAAAACCACAAAACACCTGGTTTTCCCTCCGCTGCCCACCTTAGCAGTGCGTCAAAGGTTGTCAACAGTTTTCAAGGCCGCAAATCCGCCAGTTGCATCAACAAGTTGCAGCACTCTTTAGAGACTTGTTCAAAGGTTATCCACAATTTGCTGTTTCGTCTCATATTTTGAGATTGAACGGAAATTCAGGGCGGTGAAGACCATGTAAACCCAACTACCGTCTCACTTCACATTGCGCCAGCGACGTAGCTCAACCGCGCAAGCGAGGTGACAATCGGCGGCATGTGTCTGGTCGCCCTTGCCTGGAAAGCCCACCCGCGCTGGCGTTTGCTGCTGGCAGGCAACCGCGATGAGTTCCACGAACGTCCCACCGCCGCGCTCAGGCGTTGGGCCGCCCCGGCCGACACTGTGCTGGCTGGCCGCGACCTGCGCTCCGGCGGGAGTTGGGTTGGCCTGGGTCAGGACGGACGCGCTGCGGTGGTCACCAATGCGTGACCCGCTCGCCACGGCCTCAGGGCGCTCGCGTGGGCATCTGATCGCCGACTATCTGTCCGGCAGCCTGCTGTCTAGCAGCCTGGGCGCTACTGCCTACGCCGAGGCACTGGCCGGTGCTGCCCACGAGTTCCCACCTTTCAACCTGTTGCTGTGCGACGCCGACCGTTGCGAGCACCTGAGCAACCACCCGCTACTGGCACGGCAACTGGCTGCGGGCATCCATGGCATGTCCAACGGGCCGCTGGAGGCGCCGTGGCCCAAGACCGCTGCGCGCTGACAAAGGTGCTGCACCGCTGGTGCGCCGACGGCGATGAAGACCTACAGCCGCTGTGGGCCGCCCTGGGCAACCCGGCCATCGCGCCGGACGCCGCGCTACCGCAGACCGGCGTGGACCTGCCCACCGAACGCCTGCTCTCGGCCACCTTCATCAGCGGCCCCAGCTACGGCACCCGCGCCAGCACCATCGTTGCGGTGGACCATCACGGCCACGGCTTCATCCACGAACGACGCTTCGGGCCGAATGGGATTTTCCAGGGCGAGACACGCCTGGAGATCCCTGCAATGCGTTGACAAGCCACCGTCATGCGCAGAGCCGAGGAGGCGACGCATGCACCGCTATTACGATGTTTCTGCGCAGGAGAAACCGACGAGCTATTCACCCGCTCGTTCGGCTAGGTGTTCAGTCCCGGC
>NZ_JFAQ01000163.1 GCF_001304695.1 Xanthomonas axonopodis | reverse complement strand
CCGACGCACACGCTCGGTGCAGTTGTTGGTCCACATGCACACCCGCTCTTCTTTTTTTTTTCAAGCAGAAGACGGCATCCGAGATCTAGTACGGTCTCGTGGGCTCGGAATGTGTATAAGAGACAGCTTAAAGGTCCGTGGCAGGAGCTTCGACCCTTCCTCTGAGCGTACTGATCCCGATGTCCAGAAAGCCCTGGAATTGGTTCACGCATCACCGAGCCGATAGGCCACGCAGAGCCATATCCTCAAAGAGGGTTCCAGCGGCCGTGAAGTACGCAAGCTCGAATCCAATCTTCGTGCGCTGGGGTATAGCGGCTCAGACGGTCATGGGTTGCAGGCAAACCAAACGTTTGATGCGTCGACCAAGCAGGCGGTCGAGGCATTCCAACGCGCCAATGGACTGACGCCTGTTGATGTAAAGGCAGGTCCGGCAGCGCTGGCAGCCATTGATCGGCAGGCACGCGGCCTGCAATCCGATCTGATCGAGCTTGGCTTTACCGGCGCGGACAGTAAGCCCCTGCGTGTGGATGGCTATTTGGGTAGTGGCACGCGTCAAGCGGTCAGCGCCTTCCAGGAAGCCAATGGATTACCGGTCACTGGCGTTGCAGACCGTGGGACGCTGGACAACTTGGTAAGGCAAACAGCAGAACATGTCCAAGCCAATGACCCTGCGCAGGCACCCCCTACACAGCGAGGACATACGCGTACCGGGACTGTTGAGAGACGCCCTCACCGCGCAGCGATGAGGCGCTCACCAGGCCGGCAGACGCTCCTCCACTGCTTTCGAGCCCGAGTCACAGTCATCATTCCTTCTTTCACCAGATGCTGGAGAAGGTACATGCAGCTGAATCGCAACGTGGCATTTGCTCAGGCCTGCACAGTGAGCGCCTTGTCGGCGTACTCTCAGTGGAAGGGATCCGCAGCGGACTAACGTCGGTAGACCGCGTCGAGCTGAATAGCGACAGTTCCCTGGCACGTGCAGTGCAGATCAGCGCATGTCGCGATGAGGCCGCACTGAATCGCTGCACCTGTCCGATGAATACAGGGCAAGCCGTGAACCAAACGCTGCAGCAGAGCAGCGAACAAGCGCAGCAAGTAGCGGCTATGGAGCAAATGCAACAGCAGAATCAAACTCGGGGAGTTGCCAGCATGGTGGCCTGACATCCTTGCCCGCTCCGGCACAGAACGGTGTTGAGGGTAGGGACGATGTCCGAAGACTGTTCGCCTGGGGAGATGCCCGCCGTCGGGCAAGAACCGCCGCCCTATCGCTTCGCCCCTTCACAAACCCCATGCCACCGGCCTTGCCAAAATGCCGGCCGCTTGCGCCGCAGTGGCGGGACATCGGAGTGGGATGCATGACATGGTTCATCGTGGCCGCCGTGGCGGTCACCTTGCTGGTGGGGCTGCTGCTGCTCAACTTCGCCACGCCGGAAAAAAAGCTCGAGCACATCCCTAAGCACCAGTACGACGTCGCCGATCCGCAATTCAAACGCGAGATGTCGGCGTTGCTGGGGCCGGCCATCCTGCCGGGCAACAGGATCGATGTGCTCAATAACGGCCGCGAGATCTTTCCGGCGATGCTGGAGGCCATTCGCAGCGCGCAGCACACCATCACCTTCGAAACCTATATCTATTGGTCGGGCGAGATCGGCCGCGAGTTCAGCGAGGCCTTGTCCGCGCGCGCGCGTGCCGGGGTGGCGGTGCGGGTCACCATCGACTGGGGCGGCAGCCTGAAGATGGACCATGCGTTGGTGGAGACCATGACCGAGGCCGGCGTGGAGGTGCATCGCTACCGCCCCTTGGCCTGGTACAACCTGCACCGCCTCAACAACCGCACCCACCGCAAGTTGCTGGTGATCGATGGCCGCATCGGCTTCACCGGCGGGGTGGGCGTAGCCGACCAATGGATGGGCGATGCGCAGGACCCGGAGCATTGGCGCGACACCCACTACCGCATCGAGGGTCCGGTGGTGGCACAGGTACAGACCGCCTTCAACGACAACTGGATCAAGACCACCGGCCGCGTGCTCAACGGCGCCGACTACTACCCCGAACTGACACCGGCAGGCGAGAGCGACGCGCAACTCTTCGTGGCCTCGCCCTCGGGCGGCAGCGAAAGCATGCACCTGATGTATCTGATCGCCATCGCCGCCGCATGCAGCACCATCGACCTGGCTGCGGCGTATTTCGTGCCCGACGCCTTGATCACCCGGTCGCTGCTGGAAGCGCGCAGCCGCGGGGTCAAGATTCGCGTGCTGCTGCCGGGCAAGCATATCGATGCCGTCTCGGTGCGGTTGGCGTCCAAGGCCAGCTGGGAGCCGTTGCTGCAGGCCGGCATCGAGATCCACGAATACCAGCCCACCATGCTGCATACCAAACTGCTGATCATCGACGGCCTGCTGGTCTCGGTAGGATCGACCAACTTCGACATCCGCTCGTTCCGCCTCAACGATGAGGCCAGCCTGAATGTCTATGACCGCACGCTGGCCGCACGCATGACCGAGGTATTCGACGCGACCTGCAACGTGCCGAGCCGTATTCGCCGGAGCGCTGGCACGCGCGGCCGTTGCGGCAGAAGCTTGGCGAGAAACTGGTATTGCCGTTCCGCTCGCAGGGTGTGAGCGCGCGCGCCGGTGGCCGCGCCTAGAGCGCCGGCCTTGCCAAGACTGCGCGAAGGCGCAGCTGCCGCAGCCGCCACCACAGCCCGCTTACGTGCACCAGCGAATACAGCACCAGTTGCCAGCGTCAGTGGGCTGGCTTGCGAACCGGCCGCCGCCGCACCGGCGGTGAACGCGCCCTGGGCCCAACGCCAGACCAGGCGCCCCAGCAGCACCAGCGTCAATCCGCCGCCGATCCAGGGATTGGGCGTGTACCAGCCGTGACCATCCAGCCATTCGGCATGCGTGTAGCGCAGCGACAGCGCACCCAGGCCGATGCCCACCAGCGCGCCTGCGGCAATGCCGAGTCGCACCTGCGGCACCCGTACACCGCGAACGCAAGTGCTGCCACCGCGATCAGCAGCACGGTGCTGCGTACCGCCGTGGCCACCGGCTTCCATTGCTGCCGGCCGAAGCTGCGCCGGATGCGGCGGTAGTAGAGGTAGCCGATGGCGGCCATCGAGAGATACGGCGTCAGGGGTGCGATGGCAGCGGCGGGCATGGCGAGTCCTTTGCGGATGAGTGAAGCGACCCGCGCAGAATGAAACCCGCCGTGGGCATGAACAAGGTGCCAAGTGTCACTTTCTGCAGGCGGCAGCCCCGCCGCTCGCCTGGCACCGAGCCTGCGGTACGGCTGTGCGTCACCCAGGCCGCTGCCGCGCAGGCGCTTGCCGCCTGGCCGGTGAACGCCGCACGCGGGCGCCTGCGCCTGCCACACGCGAACAGAGGCGGCGCGGGTAGACTTGCGCAGTGCTCCCCCACCGCCGTGCCATGTCCGCCATCAAGCAAGACGCCCATATGCTGATCGACACGCTGCCCGAGACGGCTGGATGGGGCGAGGTGGTCCGCGTCGTGGCCGATGCCAGCTTCCAGGCCGCAGTGCAGGAGGGCATTGCCGCTGCAGATCAGGGCGCGTTGACGGCTCCGGCACAGGTGAGCGCACTGTTCGCCAGATGGGGCGTTGATGTTACGGCGTGACTGGACCGTCCCGGCCGCCACGCAGCTTGCACACGCCCAGGATCACTACCACGCGCTTAACCCGACCGCCGCCGCCGCGATGGCGCGGCAGGTGCTGGAAGTCACCCGCACCCTGGCCGAGCAACCTGGCAGTGGCCGCGCGGGCCGCGTGCCCGGCACCCGCGAATGGGTGGTCAAGCAAACCCCGTATGTGCTGGTCTACCGCGTGCGCGACGGCGCCCTGCAGGTGCTGCACGTCCATCTGGATGCCAGCGACTGGCTGCCCCGCACCGAGCCGCTGATCGAACGCATCGAACCGTGGATTGCCGCGCTGATCAGCGCGCTGCTGCACGTGCTGATGTTGCTGATCCTGTTGTCGGCCTCCACCCCCACCATGACCCCGCCGCAAGGCTCGGCCAGCGGTGGACGTATCAAGGTGGATTTCGTCGGCGACACCGATCAGCCGCAGCAACCCACGCCCTCGCCGACGCCCACACCGCCATCGCAGACCCCCGCACCGGTGCAGCCGCCACCGGCCGCCTCGCCGCTGCAATCCACGCTGGTCCAGAACGCCAAGAACCCGGTGCCTCCGCAGGGCAACACCCGCCGCGGCAGCTTGGCCGAGCAGCGCCGTGCACAACCGGTGCAGCGCCCCGCCCCGCCGCAGCCACCGGCCGAGCCGTCGTCGCCACCACAGCGCCGCCCCGACACCTGGACCGGTCGCCCGCCGGGCATGCTCGAAGAACCCGCCGACGGCGCCGAAGACGGCATGGCCAACACGCCCACCATCAGCCAGGGCCGCCGCAACGACCGCAACAACGCCCAGCCCAGCCTGGATATTGGCGGCTTCCAGGTCTATTACGAGGTGCGCAGCGAAACCCAGCTGCGTGCCTGGAAAGAACAGGGCATGCAGGAAATCGCCATCATCCTGCCCGGCACCCAACAACGCATGATCTGCCCGCTGGATGTCGCGCTCAAACGCGGTTCCAGCAAATGCCGCCTGCTGCCGCCGGACTCGCCGGAATTGAAGAACATCGGCGATGCCCGCGAGGTCATCAACATGATGGAGGTCTACCGCCAGGGCGAACCGGTGTGGCGTGGGCCGGGGCCGTATCGGTGATGCGTGGATCTGTGTCTGTCACACAGCGCTGCAAGTAATCCGGCTGTTCTCCAGAAACCATTACCGAAAATCGCTGTCACGTTGCCCATCGCGCACTGATACGCCCAGGCTTTCCTAGACATCTCAAGGCCATGGAAAATGGCTAATTCGGAGGTGTCCATGAGCAGTAAGCGGTATACAGATGAGTTCAAGGTCGAGGCGGTCCGCCAAGTGACCGATCGCGGGTTCAAAGTGGCAGAAGTCGCCGAGCGCCTGGGTGTTACCACGCACAGCCTGTACGCCTGGCTGCGCAAGTTCGGCAAGCCCGGCGTCGTGCAGCGCGCCGAGGTGGACCAGAGCGCGGAGGTTCGGCGGCTGAAGGCCGAGTTGCGCCGAGTGACCGAGGAGCGCGACATTCTAAAAAAGGCCGCCGCGTACTTTGC
>NZ_JFAQ01000162.1 GCF_001304695.1 Xanthomonas axonopodis | reverse complement strand
AAGATCGAAAGATCGAAAGATTGATAACACTAAATTAATTTAATTGAAAAGTGGATCCTTCAATGCGATTGCCGTCACACACCGCAAAATTAGCGCTAAGGAATAAATAATCAATGCATTTAGAAGTTACTAAAAATGGCCAGGTGTCGATTGATTATTTAGTCGCAACTTCGCTACCGCTAAAGCAAAGATATGTTTCAAAAGTTCCGATTGCAGCGCATGGTGCATTTAGCTCATCGAGCGACCATCGTCATTTGAGCCGCTCCATCGCGTGGTTCGCGCGCGCCGCAAACGCCACCGGCAGATTGCAGTCGAGGCGCGCGAGGCCAGCGAACACGCCCAGCTTCGCGCAAGGCTGCTGATGACATGCGCGCATGCGTTGGTAGCGGCAGCACGCAACGAAACTGCAACCGATTTCAATTGCAGTTTCGGCGCGCCCTGCCAAAACGACAACGGCCGTGTGCATCGCTGCACACGGCCGTCGGGTCATGCGTCAGCGGCTGCCGCCGCACGGCATCAACCGCACCACACCCGCGCGTTGCGGAACATCCGCAGCCACGGTGAGTCCTCGCCCCAGTCGGCCGGGTGCCAGCTCAGGTTTGCGCTGCGTGGCGTGCGCTCCGGGTGCGGCATCAGGATGGTGACGCGGCCGTCGCTGCTGGTCAGCCCGGTGATGCCATCCGGGGAACCGTTCGGATTGAGCGGGTACTGCGACGCCACCGCGCCATCGCCATCGATGTAACGCAATGCCACGCGTGCAGCGGCCTGGTCCACGGCAGTATCGAACTCCGCGCGGCCTTCGCCGTGCGCCACCGCCACCGGAATGCGCGAGCCGGCCATGCCGCGCAGGAAGATCGACGGCGACTCCACCACTTCCAGCAGTGCGGTGCGCGCTTCGAACTGCTCGCTGCGATTGCGCAAGAAGCGCGGCCAATGCGCTGCACCGGGAATGATGTCCTTGAGCTGGCTGAGCATCTGGCACCCGTTGCACACGCCCAGCGAGAACGTATCGCTGCGTGCGAAGAACGCGGCGAACGCGTCGCGCAGCGCCGCGCGTTCCAGGATGGATGTCGCCCAGCCGCGGCCGGCACCCAGCACGTCGCCGTAGCTGAAACCACCGCACGCCGCGAAACCCACGAACTCGCTCAGGTCCACGCGGCCCTCGATCAGGTCGCTCATGTGCACGTCGTAGGGAAGGAAAACGGCGCGCTCGAAGTTGTAGGCCATTTCGATCTGCCCGTTGACGCCCTGCTCGCGCAGGATCGCCACCTTGGGCCGCGTACCGGTGGCCACGAACGGCGCCGCCACATCGTCGGAAGGGTCGAACACAAGCTTCGGGCGCAGGCCTGGCGCCTTGAAATCGCGTGCCAACGCGCGCTCTTCGTCGGCGCTGTCCGGGTTGTCGCGCAGCTTCTGCATGGCATGGGTCACCGACCACCACGCATCGAACAGCTCTTCCCAGCGCCATTCGGCCAGCACGCGGCCCTGCCCGCTCACGCGGATGCGCGGTGTGCCGGTGGGGCGCGCAATGCGCTGCGCGCATTCGGTCAATGCGTGGCGCTCGACCAGGTCGGCGAACGCGGCGCGGTCTTCGCTGGCGATCTGCACCACCGCGCCCAATTCTTCGTTGAACAAGCTGCGGAACGCATCGTCGCCCCACGCATCCAGCGTGATATCCAGGCCCTGCCGCGACGCAAAAGCCATCTCGCACAACGCAGCAAACGCACCGCCATCGCTGCGATCGTGGTACGCCAGCAGCAGCCCGCTGTCGCGCGCGTCGCAGATCAATTCGAAGAAACTGCGCAGACGCTGTGCATCGTCCAGATCCGGCACCTCGCCGCCAAACGCAGGCAGCGCGGTTTCGTCGGCATACACCTGCGCCAGCACCGACCCGCCCAGCCGCTGTTTGCCGCCCCCCAGCCCGATCAACCACAGCTCGCTCTCTTCACCGCTGCGCAGCAACGGCGTCAGCTGCGTGCGCACGTCGCCCACCGGGGCGAACGCACTGATGATCAGCGAGACGGGCGAAACGCTCTTGAAAGCGATGGGATTGGGGATTGGAGATTGGAGATTGGCAACAGCGGAGGATTCCGGCGTTTTGCCAATCCCGCATGCCGAATCACCAATCCCGGCTTCAACCCACTGCGCCTGCATCGACAGCGAATCCTTGCCCACCGGCACGCTCAGTTCGAGTGCGGGGCACAGTTCCATGCCGATCGCGCGCACCGCGTCGTACAGCAAGGCGTCTTCGCCGCTGTGGCCGGCGGCGGCCATCCAGTTCGCCGAGAGCTTGATGCTGTCCAGCCGCTGCACCGGTGCGGCGCACAGGTTGGTGATCGCTTCGCCCACCGCCATGCGCGCGGATGCGGCCGCGTTCAACAGCGCCAGCGGCGTGCGTTCGCCAATCGACATCGCCTCGCCTTCGAAGGTGTCGAAACCGGCCATGGTGATCGCGCAATCGGCCAGCGGCAGCTGCCACGGCCCGATCATCTGTTCGCGCGCGGTCAGGCCGCCCACGCTGCGGTCGCCGATGGTGACCAGAAAGCTCTTGGACGCCACGGTGGGATGCGCCAACACGCGCAAACCGGCCTGCTGCAGGTCCAGCGGCGCGGTCTGCAGCACCGGCCACTGCGGCGCGGCCGGATGCGCCGCATCGCGATGCATCTTCGGCGCCTTGCCGAACAGCACGTCCATGGGCAGATCGATCGGGAGCTGGGATTGGGGATTCGGGATTGGGGATTGGTGAAAAGCGGTATCGGTTGCCGGCAATGCGCCGTTGCGAATCCCGAATCCCGAATCTCCAATCCCGTGATCGAGGACGCCGTAGCCCACCACCAGCCGCTCCTCGGCCGTCGCCACGCCGACCGCGGCGAACGGGCAGCGTTCGCGGGCGCAGATGGCGGCGAATTCTTCCAGGCGCGCCTGCGGCACGCCGAGCACGTAGCGTTCCTGCGATTCGTTGCACCACAGTTCCAGCGGCGACAGCGACGGGTCGTCGGTGAGCACGCGGCCCAGGTCGATGATGCCGCCCACGCCCGAATCGTGCAGCAGCTCGGGGATGGCGTTGGACAAACCACCCGCGCCCACGTCGTGGAACCAGCGGATCGGGTTGTCCACGCCCAGCGCCACGCAGCGGTCGATGACCTCCTGACAGCGGCGTTCCATCTCCGGGTTTTCGCGTTGCACGCTGGCGAAATCCAGCGCCTCGGCGCTGTCGCCGGCTGCTAGCGAACTGGCCGCACCGCCGCCCAGGCCGATCAGCATCGCCGGGCCGCCGAGCACGATCACCGCATCGCCAGGCTGCAGGCGTAGCTTTTCCACCTGGTTGCGATCGATCGCGCCCAGGCCGCCGGCCAGCATGATCGGCTTGTCGTAGGCGCGGGTCAGGCCCGGGCCTTCGGCAAGCTCGAAACTGCGGAAATAGCCGAGCAGGTTCGGCCGGCCGAATTCGTTGTTGAACGCGGCGCCGCCAAGCGGGCCGTCGAGCATGATGTCCAGCGCCGGCGCCATGCGTGGGTTCAGCGCGCGCGGCGCTTCCCAGGGCTGCGGCAGGGTCGGAATGCGCAGGTGCGACACCGAAAACCCGGTCAGGCCGGCCTTGGGCTTGCCACCGCGGCCGGTGGCGCCTTCGTCGCGAATCTCGCCACCGGCACCGGTGGCCGAGCCGGGGAACGGTGCGATCGCGGTCGGGTGGTTATGCGTTTCCACCTTGATCGCAAATGCCGACGGCAGCACCGCCTCGCTGCGGTATTGGCCGGTGGCCGGATCCGGGCGATAGCGCGCGGCCGGCACGCCTTCCACCACCGCCGCGTTGTCGCTGTAGGCGGACAAGGTGTGCTGCGGCGTTTGCTGGTGGGTGTGCTTGATCATGCGGAACAGCGAGCGCTCCTGCGGCTTGCCGTCGATGGTCCAGCTGGCGTTGAAGATCTTGTGCCGGCAATGGTCGGAGTTGGCCTGGGCAAACATCATCAGCTCGACGTCGGCCGGGTCGCGGCCCAACGCGCCGAAACGTTCGCGCAGGTAGTCGATTTCGTCCTGCGCAAGGGCCAGGCCCAGGTCGCGGTTGGCCTGCTCCAGCCCATCCAGTGGCACGCGCTGCAACTGGCCGGGGTCGGGCACGTTGAACAGCGCTTCGGCCGCGGCGGCCGAGCCGAGCAGCGATTGCGTCATCGGGTCGTGCAGCAGCTTGGCCACGGCGGCCTGGGCGGCAGCATCGTCCGGCCAGCCGGCCAGGTCGATGCGGGTGCCGCGCTCCACGCGCTGGATCGGCTGCCCGGCCCCGCGCACCAGCTCGGTGGCCTTGCTCGACCACGGCGACAAGGTGCCCAGGCGCGGCACCACGTAGCGCGAGGAGGCATCGGCATCGCGCGCGGCGGGCGCGGCGTTGGCCTGCAGAATCCGCTGCAAGGTGGCCTGGTCGGGCGACTGCCCGGCCTCGGCGCGGATAAAGTACACGTGCCAGGCGCCAGTGATACGCAGCGCGGGAACGAGGGTTTGCAGGCGGATTTCGAGCCGAGCGCGGCGGAACGGCGAAAGGGCGGAAGCGCCCTCAAGGACCATCATGTCCGGGGAACCGAGTGAGAAACGGGGCTGCAGATTGTAACGGAGCTGATGGATCGACGCCGGACTGAGCGTGCGATGGCGGGGAATGGGGAATCGTCGGGCGGGAGCGTTGTCGCCGCTTCGGTGCCCGCGCGTTGCGCCGGCCAGCATGAAGAAGGCGGGCTAGATGGCGGCGAGCCCCCAAAAACGGCAAAGGCCCGGATGCGGTCGCACCTGGGCCTTTGTCATTGTGCAGACGGCCACCGCAGCGGCGCTATCGGCGACGCGCCACGATGATCAGAGCCGAGCCAGCCTCAGCGGCTACCGCCGGCCGTGGTCACTGCACGCTTTTCCAGCGCCTCACGCAACTGTGCTGGCGGCAGGTAGCCACCGAGCTGGGTGCCGTCGGGGGCGAAGATCGCCGGAGTTCCGTTGACGCCCAGGCGCTGACCCAGGTTGTATTCCATCGACACCGGGTTCTTGCAGTCCTTGGAGGCAACCGGCTGACCCGACTTGGCGGCCGTGAGCGCCTGCTTGCGATCTGCAGCGCACCACACCGCAATCATTTCCTTATGGTCCTGGCTGCCCAGGCCCATACGTGGGAACGCGAGGTATTCCACCGCGATGCCCTGCTTGTTGAGCTCGCCGATCTCGCTATGCAACTTGCGGCAGTAACCGCATTCCACATCGGTGAAGACGGTGATGGTGTACTTCGGGTTGGCCGGCGCGAACACGATGCGGTCGGCCTTGGGCACAGTGTCCAGCTGCTTGCGGCGGTAGGCCAGCAAGCCAGGGCTGGCCGCAAACTGCTTGTTCTGGATGTCGAACGGCTGCGCCTGGATCAGGTAACGGCCGTCATCGCTGACGTACAGCACCTGCCCGCCAACGACCACTTCGCGGAAGCCGGGGAACGGCGCAGCACCGATGTAATCGGGCCTGAAATCCGGGTCCAGCGCCTTGAGCGCCGTGCTTACGCGCTGGTCCACCGTGCCGGTGGCAGCGGCTGGCTTGGCGCCGGCAGTGCCTGCCGCAGGCTGCGAGGATTGTGCGCAGGCGGTAAGGCTGATCGCGCCCAGCAGCGCGGCGATGACAAGACGATACATTCACGCATCCAGATGGAATGAGGTGCCGGAATTCTCGCACAGCGCAGATGAAGCCTGGCCGCGACCGCGACAGTTTGTGAACGCAGCGGGCAGACCGTTGCCGCACCGAATGGACAGACGCAATGCCGCGCGTGGTTTGCCGGGTCTGGCGGTGGGCTCGGCACATTCGCCGTCGCAAGGCGACTTGAAGATGCGCGCAAGCCTCGTTCCCTCCGCTATCTCTCTATTTCCTTGGGTGCACCGCCAGTTGGCGCCCGGCGCTGACCGCATGCACGAGGTATGACATGGAAGGCCACACCGGCCGGCGCCAGCCTGACCGGCAAGGCCGCCGCGCCGCCTAGTGCGGCTGGTGACGATGCAGCAACAACGTCAGCTGGCGGTGCTGGTGCGGCCGTCGGCGAGGGTGATTGACCTTCTGCCGCAACCGCGACCGGCGCGTTGTCAGCGCGCACGCCCCTGGCGAGGCGCAGCCCAGGCTAAGGCAACGCTGATCAAGTTCCAAAGATGCGAGGATAAGTGCTTCGCAGCGATGGTGGTGCAAGCCGATGAAGCAGCGGACA
>NZ_JFAQ01000161.1 GCF_001304695.1 Xanthomonas axonopodis | reverse complement strand
TTGCCTGCAGGTCATGCCGCTGCCATCGCCAAGTTCCAAAGGCAGGTCTTCCCACGCAATGCCCGTGCGCAGCACATAGACGATGCCGTTGAGGGCCTGCTGATCACTGACACGAGGTCGTCCACCTTTGGGGGAAGGCTTGACCTGCGGAATCAGTGGCTCGATGCGCTTCCACAGCGCAATAGGGATCTCGTTGCGACGTGTCATGCCGACAATGTTGCCGCCGACTCAACAAAATTCAAGGGTTTTGTTATCGGCTCTAAACTCGTTGGTGCGTAAATGTCGAATACGAGTTGGAACGTCCGGCCCAATTGCTAATTCGATCTCACGCAGCTCTCGAAGCGCGACTTCGGGAGCTCTATACAGAAGATTCCTTGCCTCGTTGAGCCAGGCGCGATCCATATATGGCCCTCAACGACTCACGCCGCAGCCGGTTCCTTGACCTGCGCTTTCACACCCAGCAGTTGCACGATGCTGCCAGCCGCATCGCGGCCTTCTGCAACGGCCGTGACCACTAGGTCGGCGCCACGCACGCAGTCGCCGCCGGCGAACAGGCGCGGGTTGCTGGTCTGGTAGGGCAGGCGGCCATGGCCGTCGGCCGGGGCGACGATGCGGCCGTTGCTGCCGGCTTCCACGCCTTGCGAGGCCAGCCAGTCGGGCAGGGTGGGCGAGAAGCCGAAGGCGATGATCACCACGTCTGCTTCCAGCAGCGATTCGCTGCCTTCCACCGGCACCGCGTTGCGGCGGCCACTGGCATCGGGCTCGCCGAGTTCGGTTTCCACCACGGTCACGCCAATGGCTTCGTCGTCGGCGCCGGATTCGATCGACAGCGGCTGGCGGTTGAACAGGAAGCGCACGCCTTCTTCGCGGGCGTTGGCTACCTCGCGCGCGGAGCCGGGCATGCTGGCTTCGTCGCGGCGATACGCGCAGGTGACCTTGGCCGCGCCCAGGCGAATGGCGCTGCGCACGCAGTCCATGCCGGTGTCGCCGCCGCCCAGCACCACCACGCGCTTGCCGATGAGGTCGGGCAGGGCGAGCTGGTCTTCCCAACCGGCGATCGGCCGGCCGTGCGGGTCGTTGCCGCTGACAATGCGGCTGTTATGCACCAAAAACGGCAGCGCCGGCAGCACATTCTTCAGGTCCTGCCCGGGCAGGCCGCCGTCGGTGTAGCGATAGGCGCCGGTGCCGAGGAACACGGCGTCGTATTCGCCCAGCAACTGCTCGATGTTGATGTCGCGACCGATCTCCACGCCCAGGCGGAACTGCACGCCCATACCTTCGAGGATCTCGCGGCGTTTGCCAATCACCGACTTGTCCAGCTTGAAGCTGGGGATGCCGAACTGCAGCAGCCCGCCGATCTGCTCATAGCGGTCGTAGACCACCGCTTCGATGCCGGCGCGCGCCAATCGGTCTGCACACGACAAGCCGGCCGGGCCGGCGCCGATCACCGCCACGCGGTGGCCGCTGGGCTGCACGTTGCCCAGGTCCGGGCGCCAGCCCATCTTGAAGGCGGTGTCGACGATGTACTTTTCCACCGCGCCGATAGTGACTGCGCCGAATTCCTCCAGCGTGCAGCTGCCTTCGCACAGGCGGTCCTGCGGGCACACGCGCCCGCAGACTTCCGGCAGCGGGTTGGTGGAATGGCACAGCGCAGCGGCTTCCTCGATGCGGTTTTCCTGCACCAGCTGCAGCCACTGAGGGATGGCGTTGTGCACCGGACATTTCCAGCTGCAATACGGATTGCCGCAGTCCAGGCAACGACCGGCCTGGTATTGCGCATCGGCCTTGTCGAACTTGCCGTACAACTCGCCCCAGTCGCCGGACGTACGCAGTTCCAACGGAATGCGCGTGGGCATGGTCCGCGGTAGGTCGAGGAATTGGAAGGCTTGTTTGCGGCTCATAAACGAAATCCGTGGCTGATTCCCTTCTCCCGCCTGCGGGGGAAGGTGCCCCGAAGGGGCGGATGGGGGGCGCAGGGAGCAGGACTCTCACCCCCAACCCCTCTCCCGCTTGCGGGAGAGGGGAGCAAGACTCAGGCGGCGCGCCTGAGCGACTCGGTCAACGACTCAATGCTGGCGGCCTTGGGTTTGACAAGCCAGAACTTGCCGATGTAGTCGCGGAACTCGTCCAGGATCTGCTGCGCCCAGATGCTGCCGGTGAGTTCGCGGTGGCGGCTGATCAAGGTGTGCAGGTGCTGGCGATGGTTCTCGAAGCCTTCGGCGGAAACGCGGTGGATGTCGATCAGTTCGTGGTTGTAGCGGTCCACGAAGTCGCGTTCGATATCCAGCACATAGGCCAGCCCGCCGGTGAAGCCGGCGCCGAAGTTCAGGCCGACCTTGCCCAGCACCAGCACGATGCCGTCGGTCATGTATTCGCAGCAGTGGTCGCCGGCGCCTTCCACCACCGCCAGTGCGCCGGAGTTGCGCACCGCGAAGCGTTCGCCGGCGCGGCCAGCAGCGAACAGCTCGCCACCAGTGGCGCCGTACAGGCAGGTGTTGCCGACGATCGGCGTGTTGCGGGCTTCGAAGCGCGCGCCGCGTGGCGGACGCACCACCAGCCGGCCGCCGGCCATGCCCTTGCCGACGTAGTCGTTGGCTTCGCCTTCCAGCTCCAGCTGCAGGCCGCCGGCATTGAAGGCGCCAAAGCTCTGACCGGCGGTGCCGCGGAAGCGCAGGTTCAACGGGGCATCGCTCATGCCGTGGTTGCCATGCACGCGCGCAATGGCGCCGGACAGCCGCGCGCCGATCGAGCGGTCGGTGTTGTGGATCAGGAAGCGATGGTCGCCGCCGGTCTTGTGGGCGATCGCATCGGCCAGCAGGCCGTCCATCTGCGTGGCCAGGCTGTCGGGCGATTCATACAGGCGCTGGGCGGCGCAATGGCTGCCGTCGTACTGTGCGTGCGTGAGCAGGCGCGACAGGTCGACCTTGACGCCCGGACGCGGCGAAACCTCCAGCTGTTCCAGCAGGTCGGTGCGGCCGACGATCTCGTCCAGCGAGCGTGCGCCCAGGTAAGACAGCCAGCCGCGCACTTCCTCGGCCAGCAGGCGGAAGAAGTTCTCCACGCGCTCGGGCAGGCCGGTGAAATAGCCCGCGCGCAGGCGCTCGTCCTGGGTGGCCACACCGGTGGCGCAGTTGTTGAGGTGGCAGATGCGCAGGTACTTGCAGCCCAGCACGATCATCGGCGCGGTGCCGAAGCCGAAGCTGTCGGCGCCCAGCAGGGCGGCCTTGACCACGTCCAGGCCGGTCTTCAACCCGCCGTCGGTCTGCAGGATGGTGCGCTCGCGCAGGTCGTTGGCCACCAGGGCCTGGTGCGACTCGGCCACGCCCAGTTCCCACGGTACGCCGGCATAGCGGATCGAACTGACCGGGCTGGCACCGGTGCCGCCGTCATGGCCGGACACGGTGATCAGATCGGCGCCGGCCTTGACCACGCCGGCGGCAATCGTGCCGACGCCGGCATGCGCCACCAGCTTCACCGATACCAGTGCGGTGGGGTTGACCTGCTTGAGGTCGTAGATCAGCTGCGCCAGGTCTTCGATCGAGTAGATGTCGTGATGCGGCGGCGGGCTGATCAGGCCGATGCCGGGCTTGGCGTAGCGCAGCCGCGCGATCAGCTCGTTGACCTTGTGGCCGGGCAGCTGGCCGCCTTCGCCGGGCTTGGCACCCTGGGCGACCTTGATCTGCAGCACTTCGGCGTTGACCAGGTATTCCGGCGTCACGCCGAAGCGGCCGGAAGCCACCTGCTTGATCTTGGAGCGCTTCTCGGTGCCGTAGCGGGCCGGGTCTTCGCCGCCTTCGCCAGAATTGCTGCGCCCGCCCAAGCGGTTCATCGCAATCGCCAGCGCTTCGTGCGCTTCCGGCGACAACGCGCCCAGGCTGATCGCAGCGCTGTCGAAACGCCGCAGCACGTCCTCGGCCGGGGCGACCTGATCCAGCGGGGTGGGGGTGTCGGCACGCTTGAGCTGCACCAGGTCGCGCAACGTGGAGGCCGGGCGCGCATGCACCGCGTCCACGTACTTCTGCCAGTCGCCGGCATCGCCGGTGCGGGTGGCACGCTGTAGCGTCATGACCACGTCGGGGTTGTACATATGGTACTCGCCGCCGTGCACGTACTTCAGCAGGCCGCCCACTTCGGGCTTGAGCTGGTCGTTCCAGGCGCGCACGGTCAGTTCGCGCGCCTCGGTGTCCAGCCGCGCCAGGTCCACGCCGCCGATGCGCGCCGGGGTGTCGGCAAAGCACAGGTCCACCACGTCCGGGTCCAGCCCGACGATCTCGAACAGCTGTGCGCCGCGGTAGCTGGCGATGGTGCAGATGCCCATCTTGGAAATGATCTTGGACAGGCCCTTGTAGATGCCCTTGCGGTAGCGACGGCCGATCTGCGACTGCTCGCCGCCCTTGCTCAGTTGCAGGATGCCGCGCCGGCCCAGGTCGAACAGGGTCTGGTAGGCCAGGTACGGATACACCGCAGTGGCGCCGACGCCGAGCAGGCAGGCCATGTGATGCGCATCGCGCGCGGTGCCGGTCTCGATGATCAGGTTGACGTCGCAGCGCAGGCCCATCTTGCACAGGTGGTGGTGCACCGCGCCGGTGGCCAGCAGCGCATGCGCCATCGGCCGGTCCGGCACCGGGTAGCGGTCGGACAGCAGCAGCATCACCGCCCCGTCGCGCGCGGCGGCTTCCACCTCCTGGCAGATGCGCTCCAGGCCGGCCTTGAGGCCTTCCTCCAGGCTGTAGGATAGGTCGATCAGGCGATTGCGCTCGACATACTGCGGCATCTTCAGCAGCTGGCGCAGCTTGCGCTGGCTGAGCACCGGCGAATTGAGGATGACGTGGTTCACCGTCTCCGCACCGGCATGGAAGATGTTGGTCTCCTTGCCGAGCTGAGTGGTCAGCGACATCGCCACGCCTTCGCGCAGCGGGTCGATCGGCGGGTTGGTGACCTGCGCAAACGCTTGGCGGAAGTAGTCGTACAGCGGCCTGGTCTGGCGGCTGAGCACCGCCATCGGGGTGTCGTCGCCCATCGAGCCGGTGGCTTCCTGCTCGGTTTCGGCCAGCGGGCGCAGGATCTGTTCCACCTCCTCGATGCTGAGCTGGAACAGCTTGTGGTAGCTGCGCAGGGTCTGCTCGCTGAAGGGCTCTTCCACCAGCGAGGGGTCGATCAATTCGGTCTGCAGGTAGGTCACGCCCTGCTGCAGCCATTGCTTGTACGGCGCACGCGCGCGGTTGATGCGGTCGATGGCATTGGAATCGAGCAGGTCGCCGCGCTTGAGATCGATCGCCATCATCTCGCCCGGGCCCAGCTTGCCCTTGCAGGTGATGCGCTCGGCTGGCAGCTCCCACACGCCGGCCTCGGAGGCGACCAGGAAATGGCGGTCGGAGGTCAGCATCCAGCGCGCCGGGCGCAGGCCGTTGCGGTCGAGCATGCAGGCGGCATAGCGGCCGTCGCAGGCGACGATGCCGGCCGGGCCGTCCCACGGTTCGGTATTGAGGCCGTAGAACTCGTAGAACGCGGCCAGGTCGGCGTCCTTGAACTCCAGCGACTGGGTCGCCGGCGGCACCAGGATGCGCAGCGCCTGCAGCAGGTCCATGCCGCCTGCGATCAGCAGCTCCAGCATGTTGTCCAGGCTCTGAGAATCGGAGCCGTGCATGGAGATCACCGGATTGAACTGCGCGATATCGAAGCGCGGGGTCTGCCACACCTTGCTGCGCGCCTGCGCCCAGCGGCGGTTGCCTTCGATGGTGTTGATCTCGCCGTTGTGGGCGAGCAGCCGGAACGGATGCGCCAGCGGCCAGCGCGGCAGCGTGTTGGTGGAAAAGCGCTGGTGAAACACGATTACGCTGGAGGACAGATCGTTGCGCTGCAGGTCCGGGTAGAACGTGCTCAGCTTGTCCGGCAGCACCATGCCCTTGTAGCTGATGCCGTTGGGCGAGAGGGTGGTGACATAGAAGTTTTCGACCGCATGCAGCACCTGCTCGGCGCGGCGGCGCGCCAGGAACAGCGCCAGGGTGAAGCCGTCTTCGGTCTGCTCGGCGCCGGCATCGACAAACACCTGCTCGATGCGCGGCAAGGTGTCGCGGGCCAGCTGGCCGCACACGCTGTCGTCGGTGGGCACCACGCGCCAGCCGCGCAGCTGCACGCCGGCGCTGAGCAACTGGCTTTCCAGTTGGGCACGACAGCGCGCCGCATCACTTTCGTCCAGCGGCAGGAACACCACACCGGCTGCGTAGCGCTTGCCCAGGGTGATGCCGGCGTCGCGCGCGAGCCCGCGCAAGAACGCATCGGGTTTGCGAATCAGCAGGCCGCAGCCATCGCCAGTGAGCCCGTCGGCGGCGACACCGCCGCGGTGGGTCATGCGCGAGAGCGCCGCGATCGCGGTATCCACCAGCGCGCGGGAAGGTTGGTCGTCCAACTGTGCGACCATGCCAAAACCACACGCGTCGCGCTCATCGCGCACGCTGTTGTAGAGACCGTGGTCATTGAGCCCTTGGCGAGTGCGGGGGGCCATGTCTGCCTCTTTGCGATCTAGGAGAGCGGCGACGACGTTGCAGCGCTCGATCCGTGGAGCGTTTCGAAGAGGTCACCGGATGATCGACTAGACCACAGTTGATGCGGTGCCGCAATACACCGTTACAGCTGCAACGAGAGCGGCTGAAAGCCCTTGTGCCAGCAGGCTTGGCGCCGGTCTTGCGACAGGCGCCAACGCCGTATCAGCCGCAGCGCACCAAGGTAATCACGTTCTTGGCGTCCACTTCCAGATTGAGCCGCTCGCCATTGAATTCCATGGTGGTCATCTGGCCGGGTTTGAGCACACGCACCGACTTGGCGCCGGCATCGCTGCGTGCCTGTTCGCCCACCGCATCGGTCAACGGCTGGCCCACCAGCGACTGCACCTGGGTGGCGTCGCAGGTACCGATCGGCGGCGCTTCCGGCGCTGCATCCGGCGCGGGCTCAGCGGCTTGTTCGGCCGCGTGCTGGGCCTTGGCGGTGACGGCCTCCTGCTCATCGGGTTGCGGTTTGTTGCAGGCAGTCAATGCGGTCAGCATCACCAGGGTGCAGGTCAGGCGAGCAACAGGTAGAACAGCGCGCATCGATCACTCCGGCAAATGGGGATGCCCAAGCATAAGCACAAAGTCACGCGACGGGCATGGCTTGCGCACACGGCGTTGTCGCTGCGTTGACGCAGCCTACTCTTGCTGCGGCCAACAATCGCGGCCAGTCCCTCGACCTGTGCGCAATGAAAGCCAAACGTATTGTTCGCAATGCCGCAGTAGCCGCCAGTACCGCTGGCAACCTAGCGGCGGTGGCAACCGGCGCCGCCGTCGCCACGGTCGCCGTGGCAAGCGCAGCCGCTGTGGCGCAGGCCAAGGCGACCGCGCGTGCGGCCGGGCTGACGTATGTGAACGATCAGCAGCCCGGGATCAGCCGCCGCAAGGCCGGCAAGCGCTTCAGTTACCGTGATGCCGACGGGCAGCGCATCGCCGATGCCGAGACCCTGCAGCGCATCCGTTCGCTGGCGATTCCGCCGGCATATACCGAAGTGTGGATCTGCGCCAAGCCCAATGGCCACCTGCAGGCCACCGGGCGCGATGCGCGGCGGCGCAAGCAATATCGCTATCACCCCGACTGGGCGCAGGTACGCGGCGAGGGCAAGTTCGAACGCGTGATCGCCTTCGGCACTGCGCTGCCCAAACTGCGGCGGCGGTTGCGTCGCGATCTGGTGCTGCCGGGATTCCCTCGCGAAAAGGTGCTGGCGATCGTGGTGGCGTTGCTGGCCGACACCCTGGTGCGCGTGGGCAATGCCGAATACGCGCGCAGCAATCGCTCCTACGGGCTGACCACGCTGCGCAACCGGCACATGGAATTTCTGAAAGGCGGACGCGCGCGGCTCAAGTTCCGCGGCAAGAGCGGCCAGGACCACGATATCGAAGTGGACGACAAGCAGCTGGTCAAACTGATCCGGCAATGCCAGCAGTTGCCGGGGCAATCGCTGTTTCAGTATCGCGACGACGATGGCCAGTTGCAGCCGGTCGATTCGGGGCAGGTCAACGAGTATCTGCGCGAGGCAATGGGCGAAGACTTCACCGCCAAGGATTTCCGTACCTGGGGCGGCACCTTGGCGGCATTGCAGCGGCTGGCACGCCTGCCATTGCCCGAGCGCAGCAGCGAACGCGCGCTGACGCAGGTGCAGAACGATGTCATCCGTCAAGTGGCCGATGCCTTGGGCAACACGCCGTCGGTGTGCCGCAAGGCCTACATCGACCCCTGCGTCTTCGAAGGCTGGCGTGCGGGCCAACTGCAGGCGATGGCCACCGGTGTGCGTGGCGAGCGACAGTGGGAAGCGGCCACGCTGAAGTTTTTGAGCGCCTCGCGTAGCAAGCTCAAGACACAGGCGAAGTCTGCGGCAAGGCGCAAGTCGGCGTAGACGCGGCTGACAGGCCACGGCGTTTGCCACAAGCAGGACGTTGGCGATGCTCGGGCATCATGTACCGCGCACACCGGCCCCTGCGCGTCGCTCATGTACACCTGGCGGCCATCGGCGACGCGGTGTCAGCACTCCAGCAAGCTCAAGACACAGGCGAAGTCTGCGGCAAGGCGCAAGTCGGCGTAGACGCGGCTGACAGGCCACGGCGTTTGCCACAAGCAGGACGTTGGCGATGCTCGGGCATCATGTACCGCGCACACCGGCCCCTGCGCGTCGCTCATGTACACCTGGCGGCCATCGGCGACGCGGTGTCAGCACTCCAGGTGGCAGCCCCGGGACGCAGACAGCAGCGGTGCTGTACCGAATCCCGAATTTCGATTGCCGAATCCCCAACCCTCAGCCGCAATAAATCGCCGTGATGCTGTTGTTCGGGCCGGTTTCGATGGTGAGCTGATCGCCGCCGCTTTCGCTGGCGCCCTGGGCCGGGTTGGCCAGGCCGCTGGCAGTGGTGCCACCGGTCGCGCGCTCGCCGCGACGCATGTTCAGTCCCGGCATTAGATGGATCGGATTCACTTTGAACCGCTCGGGTTCGGATGTCCACTGCTTGCAGATGAATTCGTACGGTGTCAGACCCTTCAGAGCTTTGAGCCTGCGACCGTAGTTGTAGGCGTCGATGAAGTTGGCTAAATGCTGTTGCAGTTGTGCGTGATCGTCGTAATGGAAGCGTTT
>NZ_JFAQ01000160.1 GCF_001304695.1 Xanthomonas axonopodis | reverse complement strand
CAAATCCATCGCCCGCCAACCGCTCCTCGAGGGCGGCGCCAATCCCGCGCGAGCCCCCGGTCACCAATGCCATCTTCTGTTTCTGAGTCACGCAGGTTCTCCCCTTATCCCGCGGGCTGCGGCGTTGCGGAAAACTATCCAATGCAAGCACGCCGATAAAACACTAAGAGTGGCTAACAAAACGTAGCGAGCGGTCGTCAGGTGGGCGTGGACGGCGCACAGGAACCGGAGTGTTGGAGTGGGTACATGCCGATTCCGAGCGCCGGCCGCGCCCGCCTGCCGGCTGCGTAGTAGTTTTGTTAGCCGCTCTACGTTGGCATGATCGGCGCGGTGTCGCTGTCGTGCGGTGACTGGAGCGCCTGTAGGGTCATGCCAACCGGTCGTGCATGTTCGTCCATATGCAGTGTCACCGCCTTGGCTGCGGCCAGTTGCTCGGCCAGCGCCTCACTCGCCCCAAGCGAACGGGCGATCTCGCTGCGCTCTACATTCTCCAGCGCGGTACGGCGCTCCTCGCCGCTGAAACGGTGACGGTTGTATTCGGCCCATCCGATCAGCAACGCAGGACAGCAGATCATCAGGCCCGGTAGCGCGACGACCATGAACGGGTCCAGGTATTGATCGTATCCGTGGATTTGCGTCCAGGTCTTCCGTCCGCTCGACAAGTCCCGGAGCATGGACACCAGCGGTACCCACAAAGACAGGTAGACGCCCCAACCAGCCAGGGTCAGCATGCACCAGGCAAGACGTTGCAGCAGCGGCTGCTGATGTGAGCTCCGGATCAGGTGCGAATTGAAGCGCGCCGTTGAAGAGGTCGTCGCATCGGTGTGCTGGGCCTTCATCGGATGCCCCGGTCCGGGCTCACCCAGATGGCGCGCTTGCCGCGGCGTTTGAGCAGGGTCTTGGGCAAGGCGACCACGGTCGTACAGAGGCTGAGCAACCAGTAGGCGATCGGGTACCAGATCACCCAGAAGTAGTTACGGCCGATCCCCTTTTCGTAGCGGCGGTCGATGATCAGGCTGCTGGCGAACTGCAACAGGCAGACCAGCACCATGGCGGCGGCATGCCATTGCGGTAGCAGTGCCTGGATGTGCCCCGTTGCCAGCAGCGCAAAGAACTGCCGGGGTGCCCACAAGACCGCGATCAACACGATGCTGTAAGCCCACAGCACGCTCGTGATGTATTCCAGCAGCACGCCCCACATGCGTCTTTTGCGCCAACTGAACAAAGAAGGGCCATGGCGTAGCAGCACCTCCACGCCTCCCTGTGCCCAGCGCAGGCGCTGCCCCCACAGTCCCTTGAGGGTTTCCGGCATCAGGATGAAGCACAGAGCATTGGGCTCGTAACGGATGTCCCAGTGGTCGAGCTGCAAGCGCCAGCTGATGTCGATGTCCTCGGTCATCATATCGTCAGCCCAATAGCCGATACGGTGCAGCGCGGTGCGACGAAAGCCCGCGATCACGCCAGAGACAGTGAAAATACGGCCATAGACGCGTTGGGCGCGCTTGATCATGCCGATGATGGAAGAGAACTCGGCCACCTGCAGCCGGCCCAGCAGGGTGGAGCGGTTGCGGATGCGCGGATTGCCGGTCACTGCGCCCACCCGTGGGCCGCTGGAGAGGTGCCAGATCATCCAGTGCATGGCGAACTCTTCCAGCATCGCATCGCCATCGATGCAGATCAGGTACTCCGAGCGCGAGGCCAGCGCCCCCATGCGTAGAGCGTTGGCCTTGCCCAGGTTGCGGTCCAGGTGGATCACACGCAGGCGCGGATGCCGCGCCGCCAGTACATCCAGGCGCGCGCCAGTGTCGTCGCGGCTGCCATCGTTGATGGCGATCACCTCGTAGTTCGGATAGCGTTGGGCCAGGGCGCTGCCGATGGTCTCGTCCAGATTGTCCGACTCGTTATGGCAGGGAATCAGCAAGCTGGCGAGCGGGTACTCGACTATCGGGGGTGGGTCGTTGCGTGGCCGCGACTTCCGTTCGCGTCGGAAGAAGTAGTACAAGCCCCCGGAGATCCAGAAGAACGCCATCATGATCGGGTAGAAGAAGGCGAACTGGAACAGGCAATAGACCCAGGCGGACGTGTCCATTTCACTTGTCCGGGTACGGGAAGGTGCGTGCGGACATCGCCGCGCGTGCATCCTCCGTCGACGGCCGGCCAGCGATAAAGTCATCCGGATACCAGGCAAAATGGCGCACGCCTTGCGACTGCAGGCGGTGGATCTGCGCGATCAGTTGCTCTCCGCTGATCGGCGTATGGGTGCGCCAGTCCACCGTTTGCAATTCGAACAGGGTGTGCTTCAGTTCCAGGTCCTGCGTGCGCACCGCCGCGACCAGGGTGTCCAGCCAGTGCTCCGGGTCTTTGCTGCCTTCCATCCATGGCATGGCCATCAGGGCGGTACGATCATAGGCCCGGTTGAACAGATCCAGGCGTTGCGCGAACCAGGCCGCGCTCTGCGGTTGCAGGACCGGTTGTGCGTAAAGATTGCGCACCGTGCCCAGCTTGGGCCGCCAGCGTTGCGCGCTGTCGCGCAGCTCCATGGTGAAGTCGATCAGCGCCTGGGTGCGGAGACCGTCGTGGCCTTCCGGCGGCAACTGCGGCAATTCGGTGTCGCGCAGGTACCCATCGTCATGGAACAGAATGCCCTCCATGTAGGAGTTGATGGCCAGGTCCTCGTAGATGTCCTTGATGATCTGGCGCGCCTGCGGATTGGTGAAATCCAGGCGATACATGCCGTCGCGTTCGGGACTGTGGATGCGCAGCGCCTCACGTTGCTTCGGGTCGGGCAGTTCATAGCCCAGTACGGGCAGCCAGGCGTAGACCTTCACCCCCGCACGGGTCTTCAACTGCCAGGCGACGCGATTGAACAGATCCTCGCGCATCGGCATGTGCCGGTTGGGGAAGTACAGCGCACTGGCGGTGTTCCGGCCGTCTGGATCGGCGAAGGCTTGCAGATAGACGTGGGTCGGGCCGATGCGTTTGACCCGGTCGATCAGCGTGTCCAGATTACGGGCCTGCTGCGCCGGATCGCTGTCGTAGAGCGAATCGAGATCGATCTGCAGCGCGCGGGTTCCATCCAGTGCAGGGTTGCGACGCAGTTCGAAAGCCAGTCCTGTCACGGTCGGATTGCCGGTCACCAGCAGGCGCGCCAGACCATGCAGGTCGCGAGTGACCGGCGTGCTGCGGCCCTCCAGATCGAAAGAGACCGGCATGCCCAGTTGCTCGGCGATGTCGTTGCTCATCTGGTTGTAGGCGGCATAGGGCCAGACGATCGCCCGTGGGCGCACGCCCAGCTCATGCTCGATGCGTTGCACGCTGCGGCCGAGATCCTCGCGCAGGCGCTCGGCGTATTGTCCGACGTCCTCATAGCGCTGTGTCTTGGGATCGTAGATACGGGTGTTTACCGCCGGAGCCTGGTTGCCGTACGGATTGGACTGCACGCCGTGATGCAGGTTGTCGGTATGGCTGGCCACTTCGATCAGGCCGCTGGCCTGCATCTCGCGCAATTGGTCCCAGGTGAGGAAATCGTCGTGGCCGAACGGGCGGTAGCCGTAGTCGATGGTGCGATCGGGCGCCATGTCCACATAGTCGGTGATCACCGCCACCAGCGCCGGATAGTGATACGCGCGCAGTAGCGGGTAGACGCGGGTGTACATGCTGCGCAGGCCGTCGTCAAAGGTGAGCAGCACTGCTCGCGGCGGCAGTGCTGCTTCGCCCCGTGAGGCCTTGATCAGTTGCGAGAGCGAGATCGGGTGGTAGTCGTGCGCCGACAGCCAATCCAGGTGCGCGGCGAAGTTTTGCGTGCTGACCGCATACGCATCGGCGTCGGCCTTCTCGCGGACATCGTCGCGGATGTCGTGATAGCTCAGCACCAGCAGGCCGTTGTCGATTGCATCCGGGTCGACCAGCGACTTGGCTTGTGCAGGGGCCGCTATCAGCAGGACCAGCACAAGCACGCCCATCAGATTGCGCAACATTCTTCCCATCTCACTCTCCCCAGTGCATTGCCGCATCAATGCCGAGACGACGTTCACGCCGACCGTCATAGACCGGGCGCGCCCAACTGGCACCGTATTCAAATGTCCGACCCTGGCCGAGCTGCCATTCGTGACGATAGGCCACGCTAGGGATCAGGGAGTTGCCGTAGCGCTGCTGCCAGTAGTTGCCCACTGAGACAGTCAGGCGCTGGCGGAAGCTGCGTTCGTAGTGACGCCATAGTTGCTGGTTGATGCGCAGGCCGAGCTCCATCGAGCGATCATGCGCAGGGTTGAAATAGGGCGCATCCTCGCGACTGCCGCGGCTGGCGTAGACGCTGCCCAGGCCATCGATGAGCAGGCGTGACTGGCTCAGGAGCCGCTGCTCGATCGCGCTGCTGATGGTGTCGCGGCGGTTGCCGTCGTCGTAACGGAACTGGCTGCCGGCCAGCCGCCAGTGCATGCGTTCGTCCCTCGTGTAGTCCAGGGCCACCGCCACGCTGTCGGCAGTGATGCCCGAGATGCGCGCCTGCATCGAAGCCTCTGAGTCGTTGCGTGCGGCGGCCATGCGGGCATGCCACTGGTCGCTGAATTGCCAGCCAAGACTGGCGCGCAAGCCAGTCTCTCCGATGTTGTCGCTGGGGTGCGCGATGGCGGCTTCAGCATCGATGCGACCGAAGCGATAGCGCACGCCGCCACTCAGCCACAAGGGATCTATGTAGCGGTTCTGAAAGGTGACCGAACGCCGATCGGTGGACGCGAACAGACGCCAGCGATCGTCCAGGACAGGCGAGCCCGCTTCCATGCTGTAGTGCTGATCGTTATTGCCCAGTGGCGAGTTGCCGCTACCGCTCGAACTATGGCTGCCTTCGGCGGTGGCCTGGAATTGCCAGCCACCGTGGGCGCGCCAGTCGCGATCCATGTGCAGCACGGAAGGCTGGTTGGGATACCGGGCAAGCAGGCTGTCGTGTAGAGGGCGTGCCAGGTCGTCGCGCTGCAATTGTCGATAGGACTCGTACATGCTGATGCGTGGCGATACATCGCGTGGGTCCAGCGTGTAGGCCATCTGATGGCGTTCCAGTGCTCGGCGAGGCCAACCACGCATCTGATACACACTGCCCAGTGCGGTCTGCAGGCCGCCGTTGCCGGGACCGACTGCCACCAGGCCTTCCAGCGCTCGTTGCGCGGTGGGCAGATCGCCACTATAGGCGTAGATCATTGCCGTGTTCAGATCGGCTTCGTAGCGGGCCCAGTTGGCATACCGGCTCTTACCGCCGCCCCAGCGCCAGGTAGGCTCGTCTTTCGTCCAGGATTGCAGGTAGTCGATCGCCTTTTCCGCCTGTTCGGTCTCCAGGTAGGCGTAGACAAGCTGCGAGCGCGACTGGGAACGTCCGGGGTCGCTTTTCAGAACTCTTTTCAGCAGGGGGATCGCTTCGGCCGGGTGCCGGGTCGCCATCGTCGAATCGCTCACCGGCGGCAGCACATAATCTGGAAGCGGATGGCCTTCCCGTTGCAGGGCGTCGGCTTCGTCGCGTGCCTGGGAATGCCGGCCCAGTCGGTTGAGGAGAATCAGGCGATCCAGGCGGATGCGCAGTGGTACCTGTGCCGGTGGCTGCACCTCGCGTTGCACGTACTGCTCCATCTGCGCGAGCGCGTCTTCGGCCTCGGTCAGACGGGTGTCTTCGCTTTCGCCATAGGCCAGACTCCAGTTCACCAGCTTGGCCAGATAGTTCGATTCCAGATGCGCTCTCTGGTCCTGGTCGAACAGGTCAGGACGCGCCTTGCACAACTGCCAGGCCAGCCAGGCATTGCCGATGTCGCTCAGCGTCAGCGTCTGCAGCTTGTACAGCAGAGGGTCGTCGGGATGCTCCGCTTGGGCTCGCTCGATTGCGGCGAGTGCATCGATCCAATGCGCCTGGTCGCGATAACGACCGATCTCTGCAAGCCGGTCGGCAGGCGACGCGCCGAGGCTTGGTGTGGCTGCATGCCCCTTCGGCGACACCGTAGCGCATGTCAGGTAAACACATACCGCGAGCGGGAATTTTTTGACGGTCATGAAGATTCCGGGCGCGGTTATTTTGCGAGTTGATAGACCGGAAAATGCAAACTATGTGCCAGCTGAGGCCTGCCGATTTTCAGCACGCTCTGCGCCCGTTACCCAGCTGCAAATGGGTTGTCTGCGCCAAATTTTTGTCGTCCATCGCCTTCGAAGCGAGCGTGCGATGGTGTGGCAGGCGCTTGCGACCGTTTTCTGTCGCAACTGGTGAATTCGGTGCGACGCATGCCGGGCATGAGGTGCGTCAGCTTGTGACCTGCTGTGTCATTCGTTGCTGCCGCGTCTGTGGAGCGGCATGCAACGCAGCATGATTGGCTGATCGCGCGCAGGCGGAACGAGTGCAATTGATCGCCTAGGTCTGCGTTTGCGGGAGCATCGATCTTCCTTAGGGCAACGCTGATCA
>NZ_JFAQ01000016.1 GCF_001304695.1 Xanthomonas axonopodis | reverse complement strand
TGGTCCGGACTGGTGCACCATGTCCATTGCAGCGCGGCCAATGGCGTCGATGTGACGGTGACGCGCGTATTGATGCACGGCAAGGAAGACAGCGTGTTCGGAGACAGCTGCTACTCCGGCGCGGACAAACACCGACAGCGGAGGGACGGCCAAGCAGCATTCTTCATCGCCGCCCGGCCCTCGACGATGCAAGCCATCGGCAACACACGCGAGCGTACTCGGGAACAGCGTTGGGAACACGTCAAGGCCAGCGTGCGCGCAAAGGTGGAGCATCCGTTCCGGGTGATCAAGCGCCAGTTTGGCGACACCAAGGTCCGCTATCGCGGTCTGGCCAAGAACACGGCACAAGTGCTGACCTTGTTTGCGCTGTCAAACCTGTGGATGAAGCGAAAGCAATTACTGCCTGCGATGGGGAGCGTGCGCCTGTAACCCGGGAAATTCCCGAGGAAAGCGCCAGAAATGGCGAGAAATCCGAAGCTCCAAACGCGACTCTCCGGAACGATGCCAACTTCCGCCCTGTCAGGTCTCGTTGTTCAGACCTTCCCTAACGCCGGTGGGGTCGGTCCAGAGCAGTGGTTCGGTGGCGTAGTCGTTGCCGACCAGACGTAGCGTGGTCGGGTTATAGAAATCGCCTGTCAGATCGATACGGCAGGCGCTACCGGTGACATAGGCGGTGGAGCTGCTACGCGCCACGATGGAGCTGATCAGGGTGGATTGCGCGTGCCCGCCATGCGATACACCACGGTCGAATAGGCGTCGACACCGGTTTGGTTGAGCGCGCCCACGGCCGTGATTGCACCGGGTGCGCCCAACACCATCGAGGAGAACTGCACGGTATAGACGCCCAGGTCGAGCAATGCACCGCCCCCTCCCAGTGCTGCATTGCGTTGCCGATGCAATGGATCGCGAGGACCCGATTGACTCAAAATTGCGGCGCAAGGCATCGACGAATGCGGATGCGATCTTGCCGGGGCCCAGCACGCCCCAGCGCAAGGCCGGTTCGCCCTGGCCTGGCAAGAACACGTCCGGCGTCGGGAATGTCGTCCGCAGCAGGATGGTGTGCTCCGCATCGGTGATGTTGCGATGCTAGCAAAGTGCTGATGGTGGTAACAACAATGCACCCAGGGTGCGTTCAATCGGCATCGTGACCCGTTGGAAGCAGCAAACAACGTTGCCGACTGCAGCGACGATCCCGGAGCGTGCAACACCGGGATCGTCACTACACGGCTGGTCTTGCCTACCGCGGCGCAGCGGCAGCAGTGTCTGGCGTGATGCGCCAGATAATGTTGGCTAAATCATCGGCAACGATCAATGCACCGCGCGGGTCGACCGTGACACCCACCGGCCGGCCGCGGGTCTTGCCATCTTCACCATGGAAGCCGGAAACGAAGTCGATCGGGTCGCCCGCCGGGCGACCGTCGCGGAACGGCACGAACAAGACCTTGTAGCCAACCGGCGGGTCGCGGTTCCAGCTACCGTGCTCGCCGACGAAGACGCCATCGGCGAACTTGGCGCCCATTGCGCTGGAGGAAAATGCAACGCCCAGTGCAGCGACATGCGAGCCCAGGGCATAGTCCGGCACGATCGCCGATGCCACCTTCTGCGGATCTTGCGGCATGACGCGCACGTCCACATTCTTGCCCCAATAGCTGTACGGCCAACCGTAGAAACCGCCTTCGCGTACCGAGGTGAGGTAGTCCGGCACCAGATTAGGGCCGATTTCGTCGCGCTCGTTGACCACTGCCCACAACGCACCACTACCCGGCTGAATGGCCAGCGCCGTGGGATTGCGGATACCGGTCGCGTACGGCTTGTGCGCGCCGGTTGCCGCATCCACCTGCCAGATCTGCGCGCGGTCGAGCTCGACGGCCATGCCACGTTCGGTGATGTTGCTGTTGGAGCCGATGGCCACATACAGGTAGCGGCCATCGGCGCTGGCGGTGAGCGCCTTGGTCCAATGGTGATTGATGGCCGACGGCAGGTCGGTCACCTTGGTAGGCGCCCCACTCGCCTGGGTCTGACCCTCACGATAGTCGAAGCGCACCAACGCATCCTGGTTCGCTATGTACAGCGCGTTACCGATCAGCGCGAGCCCGTAGGGCGCGTTGAGTTTGTCGGCAAACACGGTCTTCAATTCGTAGACGCCATCGCCATTGGCATCACGCAGCAAGGTCAAACGATTGCCGCTCTTGGCCTTGGAGGTGCCTTTGGCCTTGATCGGGCCGGCAATCACATCCTTTGGCTTGAGGCTGGGCGCACAGCCACCACGGCCTTCTGCCACCAGAATGTCGCCATTGGGCAACACCAGCGTCTGGCGCGGAATGCCAAGATCCTTGGCGATTGCGGTGATGCGATAGCCTGCCGGCACCGTGGGCTTGCGCTCGCCCCAGCTCGTCGGATCGGCGATGGTCATGTCGGGCAGCAAGCCCCGATCGGGCGTGGGTAGCTCTGGTGTTGCACCGCGCTGATTGAGGTCGGGCGCTTTGCCGCACGCGCCCAGCGCTGCAGCGAGAATAGACACCGTGATGATGCTGGTGGTCTGACGTTTCATCGTGCACCTCCTACGCGCAGACCGGACAATCCCGCCCAGGTTGCCACCAACGCAAACAATATCGCGATTGCCGACAACGCCAAGGCAGCCGGCATGATCGCCCACGCGTCGCGGGCGTGATGCAGACAGTCGAAGAAGCCCACGATCCAGGCGGCAATCAGCGCAATGATGTAGATCAGGTTACGGCTTCCGCGCACCAGCGCGACGATGGCGCACACCAGTGCAATGGTGGTCAACACCATCGCGCCCACGAGCAGCCAGGATGCAAAATTGGCCCACTGGATCTGATAGCTGCTCCAGTAGGCGTAGTCGCTCAGCAGCGCGCCGAGGAACAGCGGCCACACACCACCGAGCACGGCTGCGTGAAACGGGTGGATGGCCCAGGGGCGGACCAGGACGGTTGTTGAATTCATAGCGGACTCATTGGGGCAATGGCGAAACGTGCCCCGATGCTGACAGCTTGCATGTGATGAGCAGCGTGATATTTGCGCGATTCATGCCCTCGCAGATAACGGTAGCTGGCGCTGCCTTGTGCCTATCGAACGAACGCAGGGACCACATCTATTGTCGCGTTCGATCCCTGGGCCTGCCTGTAGGCAGGACAGCGGCTGCATGCAGGGGTTCACCGCGTGCGCCCCCAAGGGCCCTCGCCCGGACAACTCGCGATGCCCCGCCACGTGCAGCGCAGACCTTCGTTCACGGCTCCCGCTCATCCGCTCCGCCGACCGTTCGATGCCTGTCTCGACCGCAGGTCATGCATCGCTGGGCGCTGCGCGCCCATGCTCCCAAGCTGAGCTCCATCCACTGAAGGAGCAGGTGTATGAAGACAATTGCGATGATGCTGCTGGCCACCGCGCTGACCATGGGCGGCACGACCCGCGCGACGGAGACCACACCGCCGGCATCGACCACGGCGGAATTGGCGCGCGAGGCCGCCGGGTTCTTCAAGGACAGCCAGCCGGGCGGCGTGGTGCTGGTGACACGCGGCGATCTGGTGCTGCTGCGCCAGGCCTATGGCATGGCCGATATCGAAAATGGCGTGGCCTTGCAACCGGACGCGGCAATGCGGCTGGCCTCGGTCAGCAAGCAGTTCACCGCCATGGCGGTCCTGGAACTGTTGCAGGCAGGCAAGCTGCAACTGGATGCCTGCCTGGAGTCGCTGGACCCGGCGCCGAGCGGCCCGCTGGCCAACGTCACCGTGCAGCAGCTGCTCACGCATACCTCCGGCATCAAGAATGTCAGCAGCATCGCCGCCTCACGCGCGGCGCGGCGGGAGGACACCGATGCGCGGAGCCTGATGAACTACTTCAAGGACCTGCCGTTGGAGTTTGCCGCGGGCACGCGCTTTCGTTACAGCAACTCCAACTACATCGTGCTGACCTATCTGATCGAACGCATCACCGCTCAGCCCTACCCCGTCTACATGCAGCAGTCGGTCTTCCAGCCGTTGGGCATGCTGCATACCCGCTACGATAATCACCTCACCGTGATCGCCAAACGAGCGCATGGCTATCGCCGCGCCCAAGGCCAATTGCAGAACGCGGACTTCATCAGCATGTCGCAGCCGCAAGGCGCCGATGGTCTGATTAGCACGATGGACGACCTGGCGATCTGGCACCGCGCATTGCGCAACGGCTTGCCGGCGTCGGCATCGCTGCTGGCACAGGCGATGCGCAAGACCACGTTGGCCGATGGCAGCGCCTCGCCCTACGGCTTCGGCTGGATCATCGGTCAGGTAAATGGCATGGCCGACGTGGAGCATGGCGGCTTCATCAACGGCTTCAACAGCTACGTGGTGCACGTGACCCAGCCGGACGTCTTCGTGACCGTGCTGACCAATGCCGAGTTCCTGGACCCGGCCAACCTGAGCGTGCGCCTGGCCGCCATCGCTGCCGAGCATGCCTATGCGGCGACGGTCGCACTGCGCACCCGGGACCGCGCATGGCTGGGCCGTTATCGCTTTGCTGCAGATGATGTCCGCGTACTTGCAGAAGTGGACGGTGCGCTGCAACTGCAGCGCGAGGGTGAAGACCCGGTTGCAGTACTACCGCATGCCGACGGCCGTTACTACCTGGGCAAGAGCCTGGATGCGTTGAGCTTCAAGAACGACGGTGATGGCAAGGCAGTCATGACACTGCACGATCGCTTGATGGGTGACAGCAGCGGCACCCGCGAACCGATCAAGGGCAACTGACCAACGACTGGGCAACTGCCCTCCCGCGGAACCGGTGCCCGGAGTGGACACATGCCGCACGCATGCTTTGTGGCTCCCGTGTGCCATCCACACTCAGAAGATGATGCGCGGTACCCGACTCAGGCGCTCCAGCACATCGAACGCGTTGCCGCCGGGAAGGTCGATATCCAGAAAGACCACCTCTGGCGTCGCCGATTCGATCAACTGCACCGCAGTGTCCACATCATCAGCTCAAGTTCGAAGCGGGCCAGCTCCGAATCTTCCACGATCACCGCTTCAATCACGCACCCTCTCCAATCCAGACAGGTGCCACCACACAGCTGCCTTCTTCAGTTAATTCCAGACCCGCGCGTGAGCCGAACGAGAGTTGCAGGCGTTGTCGCAGATTCGCCAGGCCCGTGCCGCCGTTGCCGCCGGCTTGCAATCGTCCGCTGTTACGCACATGGATATGCAGCGCATCATCGTGCACGGTAATGCCTACCTGCAGGTCACCGACGCTGCTGCTGAGCGCCAGGCCGTGCTTGATCGCGTTTTCCACCAGCAGCTGCACACAGAATCGTGGCACCCGCAGCAGCAATGCCGCGGCGTCCACTTGTTCGGCGTAGCGCAGGCGCTTGCCGAGCTGCATGCCGACCAAGTCCAGGTAGTCGCGCACGACCGCCATTTCTTCTTCTACGCTCACCCGCCGGTGAACTGGTAGCGCAGCGTGCTGGCAAAGCGGGTGATCTGTTCGCGTACCAGCTCTGGATTGATGAGAATAAGCGCTCGAATATTGTTGAGCGTGTTGAAGGTGAAATGCGGGCTGATATGGCCGAGCAGACGTTGCAACTACGCCTGATTGAGCGCCAGCCGCAGATCGTTCTGATGGCGGGTCGCTTCGGCTAGCCGCGTCTGTCTGCTGATCGACAGGTACAGCAGGTTCCAGGCGATGTAGGCCGGCCATAGCAAGGCCGTGCCCGAGATCATCGGCTGCGCCTCAGACAGCGCCATCAACCCCGGCGAGAATCCGCGCAAACCCAGCAGCACGCCGTGGACCGACACATCCACGCACAGCGCCGCCAGCAGGCTGGCAACCAGCAACAGGCCCAGCCAACGCACTTCGCCATAGCCATCGGCTTGCAGTGTTCGATAGAGCCGGCGCAGCAGCAGGCTGCCCAGCAACCCGCCCACGCCAAAGCCGGCCACTGCGGCCAACTGCCGCCCATCGGGCACCGCGTCCTCGCTAGGCCGAGCCACGTAGGCAATCGCCAGGAACAGCGACCAGCCCAAGGTCTGCATCAGCCAGAAGATGCGCCCTACTCCGCGCATACTGGGTCCTCCTTCCTTGCCTCTGTCACGCAGCCTCATCTCCGTCCGGCATGCCAGCGACGCGTTGCCACTGCTGCCTAGGCAGAGAATAGGGCCGAGCGAAGACGATTGCACGATGTGGATGACCGCTAACGCGGCTCACCTAAGTGCATCGCTGGTCAAACCTGTCACCGAGGACGTCGCCTTCTGCTGGCGTCTCGCGCTAATCCTGTGCGTGGCTGGACGGGTCGAGCGTGGGCGCGCCTGCTTCCTCAGCAATTGGCCGATGTATTGCTCGGCCAGTTTGTTTGCTGCCGATGTCCAGCGCAGCCTGCAGCGAACCAAAGGTGGGCGAGCCCGACAACGGCACGGGCTGCCCGCCCACCTGCAAGGTATCCAGTACCACGCGCTGGCGCTCGAGCTGACGGGCCACCACGGCATAGGCAATGCCATGCAGCGTGCCTTCCATCGTCAATCGAGCATAGCGACGATCGGTCAGCGTGGCAGCAGCACACCTTGAACCGTTTACACGACCGCTACCCGCGCTGCAGCGCGGAGCGCCAAATCTGCCGCCGGCACAGGCGGCACTGCACGGCGATCGGCCTTGCGTGGTGCAGAACCGCGATGGGCGACGCAGAACTCGGCCGCAGGCGTGCAGCCGAACGGCGACCACCGGACGCAGCTGCGCAGTGGCAGGCGATGCGCTCCCTGCCCCTCACAGTAAGCGTCATCGCTCGCGTTTGATCCAGCCTGCCGTCGGGTAATGCACCTGCGCGTGTCGGAATTTAAATCCACATGCAGGAAAAAAACACGCGCCATTCAGCTGCATCTCCGATCGAAAGATCAACGACCCAAGGCCGCTCGCTTTATTCGAAATTCCCGCCCGATTTTTAAGCAAAGCACCGAACTGGTGGATTTGGCCTGCCTGAGGTGCCGGATTACGCACAATGCGCGCTCACGCCTGACTTTTCTAGTATATTCCCGGGAATATACTCAATAAAACGACAAGAGGAAATGAGCAAATTAGTATAATTTTCCGAGCATCAATCTTGCCGCGAGGGCCCGGCGCTAGAGTCCGTTAGATGCGCTAACTTGCGTTCGAATTCGCTACCGAATGTAATACTTTCACTGACAACGATGATGTGATTCCCTGCTTCACGAAGACCGACGTCACATTTAGGATTGCCGCCCTTCGAGATTTGTGACGATTTATTGTTGAGTACGCTCCGACAATACTCTGCAGCGTAACCCGCTAATGCACTCCTAATTCGCTTTGGCTATGGATTAAATCGGCACATCCTATTTGGACTACTTTTCACTGAATAGCAACTGTCCATTCAGATTTCAGAGATCTCGGATAGCGCCGTTAAACAATCTCGCAAGCACTGGGTAATGCCGAACGCATTTTCAGATGCTCCACGGGCGCACTCCGTCGAAACGAAAGGCGCGGCGGCCCAGAAATAAATAACGCGTGAAATTAATGCCTTCGCTGGCGATCGCCGGCGCGGGGACCTTCTGCGCCACATTTGAATCACCAGCAGTAGCGGCGCACTCAAAAACTGGAATCGACAAACCAATGAATCGCTCGCTACTGGCAACCACCATCGCCTCCTGCCTCGTCCTGACCGCCTGTGGCGGCGGTGGCGGTGGCGGCAACGTTCGTAGCGATCCGCCGCAGACCACGGTGATCGCACCGACTCCGACGACCCCGCCGCCGGCAGCAGACCCGCTGCCAAAGACCACGCCCGCCCCGACGCCGACTCCGCCCCGCTATCAGGGCGTGGGCAGCAATCTGCTGGTGGCGACCAATGCGGATCTGGCGCAGCAGGCAGGCGCGCGCGGCCAGGGCGTGAAGCTGGCGGTGCTGGACGACAACCTGGTGCCGAGCTACGCGCCGATCAGCGGCAAGGTCGACAGCTTCAACGATTACACCGCCAGCCCGGGCACGCCCGAATCGTCGGCCAATGCCCTGCGCGGTCATGGCACGATCGTGTCTGCGCTGGTGCTGGGCTCCGCGCAGGACGGCTTCGCCGGTGGTGTCGCGCCGGATGCAGACCTGTTCTACGCGCGCATCTGCGCCGAAAATTCCTGCGGCACACAGCAGACTCGTCGCGCGGCGGTGGACCTGGCCGCGGCTGGCGTGCGGATCGCCAACCTGTCCATCGGTGCCTCCTACCCCGATGCCACCGCCAGTGCCAACGCTGCGCTGGCCTGGAAGTACGCACTGACCCCATTGGTGCAGGCCGATGCGCTGATCGTGGCCTCCACTGGCAACGAAGGCGCGGCAGAAGCCTCCTACCCGGCCGCAACGCCGGTGCAGGAAGCCAGCGTGCGTAATAACTGGCTGGCCGTAGGCGCGATCAATATCGATAGCGCCGGCAATGCCGCCGGCTTGACCAGCTATTCCAATCACTGCGGCGCCGCTGCGCAGTGGTGCCTGGTCGCGCCGGGCAGCTACACCGCCCCCGCGCTGGCCGGCACCGAATTGGGGGGCCAGATTGCCGGCACCTCGTTCTCCACCGCCGCAGTCAGCGGTGTGGCCGCGCAGGTGTTGGGCGTGTATCCCTGGATGAGCGCCTCCAACCTGCAGCAAACCCTGCTGACCACCGCCACCGACCTGGGCGACCCCGGCGTGGACGCGCTGTACGGCTGGGGCCTGGTCAATGCGGCCAAGGCAATCAAGGGCCCGGGCCAGTTCGCAAGCAACTGGGCGGCCTATGTGCCCGCTGGCTACGACAGCACCTTCAGCAACGACATCTCCGGTGCGGGCAGCCTGACCAAAAACGGCGCAGGCAAGCTCACCCTGAGCGGCACCAATACCTACACCGGCGGCACCACGATTCTGGATGGCGTGCTATCGCTCACCGGCAGCCTGCGTTCGGATCTTCTGGTGGCCAACTCGGCCACCTTCGAAGCGCGTGGCGGTGTCATCAACGGCAACTACAGCCTGGTCAACTCGACCGGCACCACGGCCGTCGAACTGGGCAAGGGCCTCACCGTCACCGGCCTGGCCAGTTTGAAGGGCAATCTGCTGTTGCTGCCCGAAGCGGCCGGCTACACCGTCGGCAGTACCGAGAAGATCGTCAAGGCAGGCGTCCTGCAAGGCACGTTCGACCGCGTGCAGTACGCCAACAATTTCTTCTGGACCGCGGCCCTGTCTTACGACCCGACCACCGTCACCGCAGCTCTGACCCGTAATGCCTCCGCGGCCAGCGCACAGGCGGCCGGTGCGCCGCAGTCGGTGGTCAACGGTGCGAACCAGGCCGACGCGCTGGTCAAGGTGCTGGATACGCGGGTCGCCTCGGGCGAGACCGACAACCTGGGTGGCCTGATCAGCGCCACCGGTTCGCTGATTGCAGCATCCGATGCGCAGGTCGCCGCATCGCTGCCGACCCTGACCGGCCAGGTGCACGGTATCGAGCGCACGCTGGGTTTCCAGTCCGCGCTCAACGAGGCACGTGTGGCTGCCGACCGCCTGCCCTACCTGGCCGATACCACCACGCTGACCACCTGGATGCAGGGCAGCTACCTGGACGGCGACCTGCGCCGTAGCGGTTTCGATTCGGCCGATTACACCCAGCAGGCCACAACCTTCGGCGTGGATCTGCCGATGGGCAGCGCCGGCACCATCGTGGGTGCGGCCGTGACCTCCGGCCAGGACCGTGCGCACATCGCGGCATCTTCGAGCCGTCTGCGCTCGGACCGGTATGCGATGACCGCGTACCTGTACCAGCCGATCGGCCAGGCGTACCTGTCGGCGATCGGTTCGTACGGCATGAGCAACGTCGAGACCGAACGCACTGTGCAGGCCGGTAGCATCGGCGAGCGCTTGCAGGACCGTCGCCACGACACCAACTGGTCGGCGCGCGCGGAAATCGGCTTGATGCCGCATGCCGGGTTGTCGCCGTTCGTGGCCGCCGGTGTGGTGAGCCAGACCCAGGATGCCTTCAGCGAAGCGTCGATGACCGGTCTAGGGCTGAGCGCAAATAGCGACACCCTGCGCGCAGGGTATGGCGAGGTGGGCGTGCGCGGTCATCTGGCGCACGGCAGGTGGGGCTTCGATGGTCTGGTGGCGTATCGCTCGCTGCTGGGCAACCCGAATACCGACTTCTCGGCCTGGTTCACCGGCTTGCCGGAAGCCCGTTTCAACGTCGCCGGCGAGCCGGTGTCCAAGCAGTCGCTGCGCGCTTCGGTTGGCCTGCGTTACCAGCTCAACGATGCGTTTTCCATCTACGGCAACGTGGGTGCCGAGCGCGCTCGTTCAGACACCAACAGCATCAATGCCAACGTCGGCCTGCGCTGGCAGTTCTGATCGCAGCCGGCGCAGCGGTGCTGCAGGCGATGCACGTGAGGATGCCACGCATACCGTGGCGTGACAGATAAACAGAAAGGCCCCGGCATGTCCGGGGCCTTTTCGTTGTTGGCCGCATGCGACTACCGAATGGCCAAGCGCCTGGCTGACGCGGCGTCTTGCGTACCGGCCACGCACAGACGATACGAAGGTATATCGATGCGATGTGCATGGACTGCCGAAAACGCCCGAAAACCCCTGGTTTCGCGCGCTGACGGCTGGCACCATGCACGCCATCGACGCGGCTGCAGCACGCGTTGTCACTGCGCCGGCCCCGATGGCGGGCGCACAGCCCCACGCCCGTGGCAATGCGCCATGGTTGCCAGGCGATGCCGATGTACGCCGCTGCCGGCAGCGAACGTGGATCCATCGCCGCTGCATCCGCGGCCTGCGTTTCACGCATCGCCGACCGCGGGTGCAGCGCCTTCCCTCTCCCCGTTCGAGTCATCGCATGTCGTCCCTCTTCCTGCGTTCTACGCTCGCAGCTGCCTGTGTGTGCAGCTTGCTGGCTAGCTGCGGAGCCACGCCGCCACCGGCTGCTCCCTCGCCGCTGCTGATCCACACCAACTCGCAGGTGAGCGTGCCGGCGCACTCGCCCTTGCGTGCCAGCCTGCGCGTGCAGGCGGTGCGTCGCCAAGCCATCGCCCCGCTGCTGCAGATGCCGGCCGTGATCGAGGTGTTGCCCGAGCGCCTGGTGCGGGTCGTGCCGCCGTTGTCCGGGCGCGTGGTCGCACTGCCCAAGACCCTGGGCGATACCGTGCGTGCGGGCGATGTGCTGTGCGTGCTCGATTCCGCCGAACTTGCCAGTGCCTACAGCGATACCGGCAAGGCGCGCGCCACACTGGAACAGGCGCGTCTGGAACTTGCCCGGCAGAAGACGCTGGCAGCAGACAGCATTTCAGCTGCACGCGATCTGCAGGCGGCGCAACAGGCCTTCGACAGCGCACAGAACGACGCGCGAGCGGCCAGCGATCGCCTGGCCCAGCTGGGTGTGGCTGCGCAGGCGACGTCGCATCGGCGCTATGTCGTGCGTGCGCCAATTGCCGGCCGCGTGGCGGACCTGAGCGCTGCTCTGGGCGGCTTCTGGAACGACACGTCAGCGTCGCTGATGACAGTGGCCGATATTTCGCAGGTGTGGCTCACCGCCAGCGTGCCGGAACGCGAGATTGGCCAGGTCTTCGAAGGGCAGCCGGTGACTGCCAGCCTGGATGCCTATCCCGGCCAACGCTTCGTCGGCCATGTGCAACACGTTGATGATTTGCTCGACCCCGCCACTCGCACGTTGAAAGTCAGGGTGGCATTGAATAACCACGATAGCCTGCTCAAGCCGGGCATGTTTGCGCGCGCCCAGTTCCAATCGCGGCCCCAACAGGCGTTGCTGGTCCCCGATAGCGCGCTCTTGCAGATGGGACTGTACACGCGGGTCTTTGTCGAAACCGCGCCGTTCGTTTATCGCTCGCGCATCGTGGCCACCGGCCGTGCGATGGATGGGTATACCGAGATCCTGTCCGGGCTGAAGGCAGGCGAGCGTGTGGTGATCAAGGACGGAGCCTTGCTCAATGATTGAGTCGATCATCACCACCTGCTTTCAGCGTCGCGGCATCGTCTGGCTGGTTTTCGTACTCATTGCGTTATACGGCACATGGAGCTGGACGCAGCTGCCGGTGGAGGCTTACCCGGACATCGCCGATGTCACCTCGCAAGTAGTCACGCAGGTCCCGGGCCTGGGTGCGGAAGAAGTGGAACAGCAAATCACCGTGCCGCTGGAACGCGCGTTGATGGGCACGCCAGGATTGCATGTGCTGCGCTCGCGCAGCCTGTTCGCCCTGTCGCTGATCACGCTGGTATTCGACGATGGGACCGAAGGCTACTTCGCGCGGCAGCGTGTGCTGGAACGCATCCAGGCGGTGACCCTGCCCTATGGCGCAATTCCCGGGCTGGACCCGTATACCTCGCCCACCGGCGAGATCTATCGCTATACGCTGGAATCGAAGACACGCAGCCTGCGCGAGCTGTCCGACCTGCAATTCTGGACGGTGATTCCACGCCTGCAAAAGGTGCCAGGCGTGGCCGATGTGACCAACTTCGGCGGCCTCACCACACAGTTTTCGTTGGCGCTGGAGCCGGACCGCTTGACCCGGTACGGGGTGTCGTTGCAGCAGGTCAAGAGCGCCATCACCAGCAACAATGCCGATGGCGGCGGCAGCGTGATGGATCGTGGCGAACAAAGCTACGTGATCCGCGGCATCGGCCTGCTGCATTCGTTGCAGGACATCGGCAACGTGGTGGTGAGCAGCAGCAATGGCGTGCCGATCCTGGTCAAGGATCTGGGCGAGGTGCGCTACGACAATGTCGAACGACGCGGTATCCTGGGCAAGGACGGCAACCCGGACACGATCGAAGGCATCGCGTTGCTGCTCAAGGACAGCAACCCTTCGGTAGCGCTGCAAGGCATTCATGGTGCCGTGGAGGAACTCAACAACAGCGTGTTGCCCAAGGACGTCAAGGTGGTGCCCTATCTGGACCGCACCGCGTTGATCGACGCCACGCTGCACACGGTGAGCGCCACGCTGACCGAAGGCATGCTGCTGGTGTGCGTGGTGCTGTTGATCTTCCTGGCTAGCCCGCGTGCGGCGGCGATCGTGTCGTTGACCATCCCGCTGTCGTTGTTGATCGCTTTCATCTTCATGCACCACCTCAAGATCCCGGCCAATTTGCTGTCGCTGGGTGCAATCGACTTCGGCATCCTGGTCGATGGCGCGGTGGTGCTGGTGGAAAACGTCTTGCGCCTGCGCGAAGAAGACAGCCAGCGTGCACTGACGGCGCGCGATGCGATCGACGCCACCCTGCACGTGGCGCGGCCGATCTTCTTCGGCATGGCCGTGATCGGCTGTGCGTACCTGCCGCTGCTGGCGTTCGAGCGCATCGAGTACAAGCTGTTTTCGCCGATGGCCTGCGCGGTGGGCGCGGCCTTGATCGGTGCGCTGCTGGTGGCGCTGACACTGATTCCTAGCCTTGCGTGGCTGGCGTTCCGCAAGCCGCGCAAGATGATGCACAACCGAGTACTGGAAGCACTTGGGCAGCGCTACCGGGCCTTGCTGGAGCGCAGCGTTGGCCAACGCGGTTGGTTGCTGGCGTGTGCGGCACTGGCCTTGTGCGTGCTAGCAGGTTTAGGGGGCAGCATCGGCCGCGACTTCTTGCCATATATCGATGAAGGATCGCTGTGGCTGCAGGTGCAGATGCCGCCAGGCATTACCCTGGACAAGGCCGCCACCATGGCCAATGCCTTGCGCAAGGCCACGCTGGAATTTCCCGAGGTGTCGTACGTGGTGACCCAGACCGGGCGCAACGACGATGGCACCGACTACTGGACGCCCTCGCATATCGAAGCGAGCGTGGGCCTGCGTCCCTACAAACAATGGCCGGCCGGCATGGACAAGCAGGCGTTGATCGCTGCGCTGGGCGCGCGTTATGCGCAGATGCCCGGTTACACGGTGAGCATGATGCAGCCGATGATCGACGGCGTGCAGGACAAGCTCTCCGGCGCGCACAGCGATCTGACCGTGAAGGTGTTCGGCGACGATCTGCAGCAGGTGCGCGGCGTTGCCGACCAGGTGGCCGCAGCCTTGCACAAGGTGCCGGGAGCTGCGGACATCGCCGTGGATGTAGAGCCGCCCTTGCCTAACCTGCAGGTACGTTTCGACCGCGAGGCGGCGGCACGCTATGGCATCAACGCGGCCGATGTGTCGGATCTGATTTCCACCGGCATCGGCGGCAGCCCGATCGGGCAGATGTATCTCGGCGAGAAGAGTTACGACCTCACCGTGCGCTTTCCGCAACGGTATCGCAACGATCCGCAGGCCATCGGTGCGTTGCGTCTGCGTACCGCTGCAGGTGCCGAGATACCGCTCTCGGCGGTGGCCAGCATCACGACCACCAGCGGCCAGAGCGTGATCGTGCGCGAGATGGGGCGGCGCAACATCATCGTGCGGCTCAACGTGCGCGGGCGCGATCTGTCCAGTTTTCTGAGCGATGCGCAGGCCACGCTCGCGCGGCAAGTGCGCCTCGACCCGCAACACATGCAGCTGGTGTGGGGTGGCCAGTTCGAGAACCTGCAACGTGCCCAGGCGCGCCTGCTGGTGGTGTTGCCCACCACCTTGTGCATCATGTTCGTGTTGCTGTTCGGCGCGTTCGGCAACCTGCGCCAACCGACCCTGGTGCTTGCCGCAGTGCCGCTGGCCATGATCGGCGGGTTGGCTGCATTGCACCTGCGCGGGATGACGCTCAGTGTCTCCAGCGCGGTAGGCTTCATCGCCCTGTTCGGGGTCGCGGTCTTGAACGCGGTGCTGATGCTCGCGCAGATCAACCGGCTGCGCCACGACGTGGGCATGTCCTTGCGCGAGGCGGTGGTGGCTGGCGCGGTGAGCCGCATGCGTCCGGTGCTGATGACCGCGACCGTGGCAGCGCTTGGCCTGGCACCGGCAATGCTCGCCACCGGCCTGGGCAGCGATGTGCAGCGCCCGTTGGCCACGGTGGTGGTTGGCGGGTTGATCACCGCCACGATACTCACCTTGGTGTTGTTGCCATCGCTGTACTACCTGATGGAAGCCTTCGTCGCAACGCGTCAGGGCCGCCAGGAGACGACCGCATGACACACGTTCGCAACGCGTTGCTCGTCAGTGCAGTGGCGGTGTCGCTCGCCGCCTGCGCAGTGGGGCCGGACTTTCAGCGTCCCTCTCCGCCTGCTGCCGATCGCTATACCGCCAATGCGTTACCGGCAACGACCGTAGCCGCCGACGCAGCACATGGTGGTGCGCAACACTTCGAGCCTGGCCAGGACGTGCCGGCCGCCTGGTGGCGCGCGTTCGGCTCGCCGCAACTGAATGCTGTGGTAGAGCGGGCATTGCGTGCCAATCCGGACCTGCAGGCCGCCGACGCAGCGCTCCGGCAGGCGCAGCAAACCCTGGCCGCACAACGCGGCGCCTGGCTACCGCAAGCGGATCTGCATGTGGATGCCAGCCGGCAACGCGACTCGGTGGTGCCGGCGCCGGATGCCGGCATCGACACACCGTATGCGCTACGCACCGCCCAACTCAGCGTGAGCTATACGCTGGACATGTTCGGCGGCACGCGGCGGCAGGTGGAAGCGGCGGGTGCACAAGCGCAGGCGCAGCGCGACCAGCGCGATGCGGCGTACCTGAGCCTTACCGCCAATGTGGTGAACGCGGCCATTGACGAAGCGGCCGTGCGCGCGCAACTGGATGCCGCGCATGCGCAGGTCAAAATCGCCGAGCAGCTCTGCGCGCTTACCGAACGCCAGCAGGCGCTTGGCGCCATCGGTGCAGCGCAGGTGCTGGCCCAACGCACTGCGCTGGCACAGGCGCAGGCCGCGGTGCCGGCGCTGGAAAAACAGCTGGACCAACAACGGACCCTGCTCGCGATGCTGGGCGGGCAATTGCCCAGCGACGCTGCCGGTGAAGCATTGACGCTGGACACCTTGCAGCTTCCGGCGCAGCTGCCGTTATCGTTGCCCTCGCGTTTGGTCGATCGCCGCCCGGACATCCGCGCCGCCGAAGCGCAAGCGCATGCTGCCAGCGCGCAAATCGGCGTGGCGGCGGCTGCGCGCTTGCCATCGATTACCTTAAGTGCGGCCAGCGGTGGCTCTGCATCCAGTGTCGGGCGCATGTTCGCGGCAGGCAATACGCAATGGTCGGTGGCCGGCAGCTTGCTGCAACCGCTGTTCCATGGCGGCGCGCTTGCGCATCAGCAACGGGCGGCCGAAGCTGGCTACATGCAGGCCATGGCGCAATACCGCAGTGTGGTCTTGAACGCGTTTGGCGAGGTTTCCAATGCGCTCAGCGCGCTGCAGAGCGATGCGCAGAGCCTGCGCGCCTGTGCCGATGCGCAGACTCTGGCCGAGCGCACGCTGGCGCTGGTACAACGTCAACAGGCGGTCGGGGCGGTGGGCATGGCAGATCTGCTGCAGGCGCAGCAGGCCTACCAAAGCACGCAGGCCGCCACGGTCCAGGCACAAGCCGCGCGCTACACCGACACCGTAGCGCTGTATCAGGCCCTGGGTGGCGGACCGTGGTGGTCGCCAGCGGCCCAGACGCCCAATCCCGCGACTCCATGAATCAAGCGCCGCATCCAGCGCCGGTTGTGTAACGGCGGCGGCGCCAGCTGAGACAATCGCCGCCATGCGCATGACATCTCTATTCCGCTCGCCACCCACGCGTACCGACCTGCTCGGCATGGTCGGGCTGGTGGCCGGCATGGCGGCGATCTTCGTGGCCGATACCGTCACCGACTATGCGGTGGCGGCAGCCTTGTTCTATACGTTGGTGGTGCTGCTGTCGGTACGCCTGCTCACACGCACGGGTGTGGTCGCATTGGCTGCCACTTGTTTGGCGCTAATCGTGCTCAGCTTTCATCTCACCCCGGCCGGGAGCTACCGCGTGGGCGTGATCAACTCCTGCATCAGCGCGGTCGTGGTGGCAGTCACCACGTACCTGGCGGTGCAGATGGAAGCGGCAAAATCCAGCGCACATGCCGCACAGGCACGGCTGTTGCGGCTCACCCGCAGCGGCAGCATGGGCGGGCTGGCCGCATCGATCGCGCACGAAGTCAATCAACCCTTGGCCGCCATCGTGACCAGCGGCAACGCCTGCCAGCGCTGGTTGGCGCAGCAACCGCCCAACCTGGCCAAGGCCGATGCCGCACTGGAGCGCATGCTTGCCGACGCCGGCCGCGCCAGCGCCATCATCGCGCGCATGCGGGCACTGGCGCGTGGCGAAGCGAGCCAACGCCAGCCGCTGGATTTGAACCGCACAGTGCTCGACATGATTGCCCTCACGCGCGGCGAAACCGAGCGCCATGGCATCGCGCTGTCGCTGGAGCTGGACCCTGCCCTGCCCGCGGTGCTAGCCGATGGCGTACAGATCCAGCAGGTCATCGGCAATCTGTTGCTCAACGCAGTGGAGGCACTGGCCACCTTGCCGGACGAGACGCGCAGCATCCATGTGGGTTCGCACACCGATGGCGGCTGGGCATGCCTGTGTATCGACGACACCGGCCCGGGGTTGTCCGACGACGCACTGGCGCATGTGTTCGAAGCGTTCTGGAGCACCAAGGACGATGGCATGGGCATCGGCTTGAGCATCAGCCGCACCATCATGGAAGCCAACGGCGGGCAGATCTGGGCCGAGCCGGCTGGTGTGCGCGGCGCGCGCTTCGGCCTGCGTCTGCCCCTGGTCGCGACGGAGCGCAGGCAATGAGCGAGCTGGCCCCGGTGGTGTATCTCATCGACGACGATGCCTCGATGCGTGCCGCACTGGAGGATCTGTTCGCCTCGGTCGGGCTACAGGTCTATGCGTTCGGTTCCACCGATCAATTTCTCGCGCATCGGTTGCAGGACGCACCGGCCTGCCTGGTGCTGGACATCCGCATGCCGGGCCAGAGCGGGATGGAGTTCCATCGGCGCATGGTCGAATCCGGCGTTGCGCTGCCCACCATCTTCATTACCGGCCATGGCGATATCGCGATGAGCGTGGAAGCGATGAAGAACGGCGCGATCGAATTCCTGACCAAGCCGTTCCGCGATCAGGCGCTGCTGGATGCGATTCAGGACGGCATCCGCCGCGACCGTGCGCGCCGCCAGAGCGAGGCGGTGACCGCAGCATTGCGCGCACGTTGGGAGTCGCTGAGTAGCGGCGAGCAGGATGTCACGCGACTGGTGGTGCAAGGCCTGTTGAACAAGCAGATTGCCGCGCGCTTGCACCTGAGCGAGATCACCGTGAAAGTGCGGCGTGGCCAGGCCATGCGCAAGATGCAGGCTGGCTCGCTGGCCGAGCTGGTCCGCCTGGCCGAACGCATCGGGCTGTGATGGGCGCGATGTGACCGGTGCGCAAGCGTGCTGTGGTGCATGCCCGCGCACACGCCATCGGCGGGCATCCGGCCGCCGTGACGTATGCGTGCTCCCGGATGACAACGCGCCATGAAGCGGTACGCACGCGGCGCTTGTTCGGCGCTCGATGCCATGCATTGAGCTGATCGCCGCAACGCACGTGCACGCTCAGCTGCGCGTGTTGCAACACGCGCGCGACAGACACAGGAATGCAGGCAAAAAGAACGCCCCGGCATTCGGGGCATTTTTTTTATTTCCAGTGTCACGCATGCCGCAAGACAAGCCTCAGAAGCTCACTCCCCAGGTCACCTGGCCACCGTACGCCGTCTGCCCGTCGCCGTTGAGCCCTTGCAGCGAGAGTGCCAGTCGGCTGCGTGGCGAGGTGATCAGGCTCACGCCCAGCTCGCCGATGGCCGCATTCCTGGCCAGTGTGACACTCTGCACCGAGAACTCCGAGGCGGTGCCGACGAAGCCGGCCGAGCGCTGCACGGAACGGTCGCCGAAGGCATGCCGCCAGCCTGCCGAGGCGTACAACGCCGCCTTCTGGCCAAGGTCCCAATGACCACGCACACCCAGCGTGGCGGTACTGAAGGTGTCGCTGGCGCTGTCCACCGACAGCGCGGAGATGCCGCCGCGTTCGGTGAATCCGTCGGTCTTCAGGCGGGTGTAATCGGCCGCGATGAAGGGACTGTACACCGCGTCTTTGGTGCGCAGACTCCAGGCCGCTTCCAGCGACACCGTCACCGCAGTGGCGTCGTAGCGACTGACCAGACGCTCTTCGAGCACGTCGGGCAACATCACCCGGCGCGTGCCGTCGACGCGATAGCTGGCGTAATCCACCGCGCCTTGCAGCGAGAACGCAGACCAGTCGGCCCGGCCATACACGCCGGCATGCGTGCCATCCACATCGGCACGGTCGCCCCATTCGCGCGACCAGCTCTCGATGTCCTGATTGCCGACCGCAATGCCCACCACGCTGCGTTCGCCGAAGCGACGTTCCGCACCGGCCATCACGCCGTTGTCCTCGCGACGTACCGACACCGCATTGGCATCGCCATCGACGCGGTTGGGCAGGCTGCGCCCGGTGATCCACACCGTGGTGTCGCCGACCAGCGTGTCCTGGCTGTCGCCACGCAGATGGTTGGCGATCCCGCTGTAGAGAAAGCGGCTGTCCAGCATGGCGGTAGCAGTGCTGGCATGGCTTTCGCCAGACAACGAGGCAAACGCGGTGCGCACCGCTTCCGGGTCGTCGGGCAAACGCACCACGGCCTGATAGATCGGGCTGGTGTTCGGCAAGCCATCCACGGCCGCCGCCGTTGACTGCTGGTTCGGCGTGGTGACCGCGTCAACCATGCCCACCGTATTGCGCTCGAAGGTCACCGACAACGCAGTGGCGGTGGTGTTCACGTTCGGCTCGATAAACGCGTAATCGGAGACGACATTGCTGAACTGCCCGGTGAGACCGCCACTGGCGCTGATCACCGGAATCTCCGTAAACAGCGGCAAGTCGGTTGCGCGCACCAACTCCAGGGTGGTGCCGCTTGCCACGGTGGCTGCACCGCCCACCGTCACCGGCGTCACCACACCGCCGTCGCCAGGCGTCACCTGCAAGTTAGAACCTGGTGCAAACGTGGCATTGCCGCCGACGCTGATGGTGCCACCGGCACCCCCGATGGCGACCGTGCCCGACGACACCAGGCTGCCGATACTGCCGCTGCCGGTGAGCGTGCCGCCCGGGCCCACCGTGACCGGGCCGCCCAGCGCCGCGCCGGGGTTGGCCAGGTTGCCGACACTCAGGGTGCCGGCATTGACCTCGGTCGGGCCGGTGAAGGTGCTGCTGTTGGCAGTGAGCAATAGCGTGCCGGTTCCCAGCTTGATGAAGCGACCGACTCCGAACAACCTGCCCGCATAGCTGCCGGCACTGGTCTGCAGGAAGGTCAGCGTGCTGTTGTTGGTGATATCGCCCTGCAAGCTGCCGGTATCGCCAACCAGCGTGCCCGCGTTGACGGTGGTACCGCCCAGATAGCCGTTGATGCCATCCAGGGTAAGTGCACCGGTGCCGTTCTTGACCAGCGTACCGCTGCCGGTGACGTTGCCGGCGTAGGTCCCATCGGTTGCCTGGTCGAACACCAGCACTGCGTTGTCGACAATGTTGCCCTGCAGGCTGGTGGTGGTGCCGATCAGGCTGCCACTGGCGATGGTGGTGCCGCCTCTGTAGGTGTTGGGCGCCACCAAGGTCAACGCGCCGGCACCCTGCTTGATCACGCTGCCGGTGCCGCTGACCACCCCGGCGAACGCACCATCGCTGGTCTGATCGAAGATCAATGTCGCGTTGTCGACCACATCGCCCTGCACGCTGGTGGTGTTGCCGACCAGGCTGCCGGCGCTGATGATGGTGCCGCCGGTATACGTATTGGCGCCAAGCAATTGCAGCACGCCGCTGCCAGTCTTTTCCAGCGAGCCACTACCGCTGACCGCGCCGGCATACACGCCGCCAGTGGTCTGGTTGAAGACCAACGCCGCGTTGTTGGCGATATCGCCCTGCAGGCTGGCGGTGTCGCCGACCAGGGTGCCGGCCACAATGCTGGTGCCACCGGTGTAGCCATTGGCGCCGTTGAGCAGCAGTGCGCCGGCGCCGTCCTTGATCACCGTCCCGGTGCCGGTGATCGAACCAGTAAACACGCCGTCGGCCACCTGGTTGAACGCCAAGGTTGCGTCGTCGACGATGGCGCCTTGCAGGCTTGCGCCATCTCCCACCAGCGTGCCGGCAGCGATCGTGGTGCCACCGCTGTAAGTGTTGCTGCCGTCGAGGGTCAGCACGCCGGTGTTGGTCTTGATCAAGGTCCCGCTACCGCTGATGTTGCCTGCAAGCGTGAGGTCGGCCGGGTTGTCGACGGTAAGCGCCGCGCCCAGCGTGACCGCGTTGCCCAATGCCGCGGCAACCGCATTGCTCAGCACCGAATCGCCGATGACCGACAAGGTGCCGCTCCCCAAGGCGGTGTTGCTGGCCACCGCCAGCGTGCCATCGCTGAGCACCGTGCCGCCGGCATAGCTGTTGTTGCCGCCTAGCGTGAGGGTGGACGTGCCGTTCTTGGTCAAGCTACCCGCACCGCTGATCGCACCGGTCAATGCCAGATCGTTGCTGCCGGCCAGCGTCAGCGCGCCATCGAGCACCACCGCATTGCCGAGCGCCAATGCTTGATTGGTATCGAGCGTGGTGCCCGTTGCGGCAGTCAGCGTGCCGGTGCCCAGCGCTTGCGCATTGCCCAACACCAGGCTGCCGCCGCCAAGCGCGGTGCCGCCGGTGTAGGTGTTGGGACCACTCAGCACCAGCGTGCCGGTGTCGAGCTTTTGCAGCGTGCCGGTGCCGCCGATGGCGACATCGATGGTGCCGGTCACGCCGGGGTCGACGCGGATGATGGTGTTCGCTGCGTTGGCGCTCAATGCGCCACCGCCTGCATCGCTCAGCACATAGCCATCGGTAATGAACTGCATACCGGTGATGCCTTGGGTGCCCTGCACGCCCACGTTGCCCGCGGTGCCTGCGAAGACCGCAAAGCTGTTCTGCCAATCGCTGTTGGTCAGCCCATCGACCGACGTCCAATTGGTGGCACCGGCAGTCCACACGCCGGTGCCGCCATCGGCGCTGCCATTGGCAACGGTCTGCGCGCCATCCCAGAACTGCACGTTGCTGCCGGAAGCCAACACCACCACATTGACCTGCTGCGCCAGCGAGGTCTGCAGCGTGAGCTGGGCGGGGTCGACCGTGCCCGGCAAGGTGCCAAAACCCATGCCATTGTTGGTCAGGGTGCCGGTGTAGTCGATCAGGCGATACACGCCAGTGCCGAAGCCGCCGATGTCGGTGATGTTGAGCGTGCCATCCAGCGTCAGGTCGCCGTTGACCGCAAGCACCCCGGTCTGGCTGGGGATTCCCAGGAACGCATCGAGGGTGGCATTGGGCGCCATGCTCAGGCTGCCGGTGGTCAGCAGCGCACCGCTGGTCACCACAAGGCGGCCACTGTCATTTACCGTAACCGCGGCATCGACCACGCCGCTGCCGCTCAACGTGCCGCCGGTGCCCACGGTGACGCCACCGGCACTGCCCAGCGTGCCGCCCACATCCAGCGTGCCTGCCGTGATCTGCGCGGTGCCGCCGATCGCGCTGATGCCGGTGAGTTGCACGGTGCCCGTGCCGACTTTTTCAAGATTGCCGGCATCGTTCAACGCACCTGCGAAAGTGCTGCTGACGTTGCCAACGCCCAGTTGCAAGGTGCTGCCACCCTGGATCGCGACATCGCCTAGGCCGGTAACGCTGCTCAAGGCGGTATTGCTGCCGAGCGAGAGCACCGCCCCTGCCGCAACATCCACGCTGGCAGTCGTCCCCAACGTGCCGGTGGCGGAGGTGGCCAGCACGCCGCCCTGCACCGACATCGGGCCACTGAACAGGTTGCTGCCAGACAAGGTCAAGGTGCCCAGGCCGGTCTTGGTCAGTGCACCCGCACCACTGAGCACGCCGGTCAACGCCAGATCGTCTGCACTGGCGATGGTCAGATTGGCGCCCAGGTTGATGTTGTTGCCCAGGGCCAAGGCGATGGCGTTACTCAACGTTGCATCGCCCAGCACCGACAGGCTGCCTGTGCCGAGTGCGGTGTTGCTGCCCACCGCCAGCGTGCCGGCATTCAACACGCTGCCGCCGAGATAGCTGTTGCTGCCGTCGAGCGTGAGCGTGGAGGTGCCGTTCTTGATCAAGCTGCCGGCACCGCTGATGGCGCCGGCCAAGGCCAGGTCGTTGCTGCCGGGCAAGGTCAATGCACCATCGAGCACCACCGCGTTTCCGAGGGCCAACGCTTGGTTGGTATCGAGCGAGGTGCCCGCTGCCGCGGTCAGCGTGCCGCTGCCCAGCGCTTGTGCATTGCCCAACACCAGGCTGCCGCCGCCCAGCGCGGTGCCACCGGTGTAGGTGTTGGGACCACTGAGCACCAGCGTGCCGGTGTCCAGCTTCTGCACGCCGCCAGTGCCGGTAATGGCCACATCGATGCTGGCCGTGGCACCCGGGTCGACGCGGATGGCGGTCAACGGATCAGCCACTGCCAATGCACCCGCGCCGGCATCGGTCAGCTGATATCCATCGGCCACGAACTGCAAGCCGCCGATGTCCTGCGTGCCCTGCACGCCCACCGTGCCCGCCGTACCGGAAAACACTGCGAAGTCGCCTTGCCAGGTGCTGTTGGCGCTACCGTCCTGGCCGGTCCAGTTGGTGGCCGCACCCCAGGTGCCGGCGCCGCCATCGACAGTGCCATTGGCCGTGGTCTGCACACCGTCCCAGAACTGCACGATGCTGCCCGGCGCAGTCACCACCAGATTGAGTTGCTGGCCGATGGCGGTCTGCAGGGCGAGCTGGCTGATGTCCACGCTGCCCGGAAACAGGCCGATCAGCATGCCGTTGTTGGTGAGCGCGCCGGTGTAGTCGATCAAGCGATACACGCCGGTACCGAAGCCGCCGAGATCGGTGATGTTGAGCGTACCGTCCAGGGTGAGATCGCCATTGACGGCCAGCAAGCCGGTTGCGCTTGGCGCGCCCAACGCCACATCGACGAATGCGCCTGGCGCGAGCGTCAACGCGCCCACGCTCAACGACGCACCACTGGTGAGCGCGAGCCTGCCGCCATCGCTGACGGTGACCGCCGCGCCCACATTGCCGGCGGCGCCGGTGCCGGCCAGTGTGCCGCCCGATGCCACGTTCAGGGCGCTGGTGCCGAGACTGCCGACCACATCGAGCGTGCCCGCACTGACCTGCGTGCTGCCACCGATCGCACTGGTACCGAGCAGACGCACGGTGCCGGTCCCCACCTTGTCCAGGTTGCCGCTACCGCCCAGGCTGCCGGCGAAATCGCCGCCGTCCAGCTGGAGTGTGGCGCCGGCATCGGTATCGACACCGCCCGCACCGCTGAGCGCGTTGATCAAGCCGCCGTTGGTCAGATTCAATCGCGCGCCTGCTGCGACATCGACAGTGCTGGCGTTGCCCAGTGCGGCCGCAGTGCTGGCCACCACGGTACCGGCCTGGATCGCCAGCGGGCCGGTATAGCTGTTGTTGCCGCTCAAGGTCAGCGTGCCGAGGCCGCTCTTGACCAGGCCTCCGCTTCCGCTGATCGCACCGCTGGCAAGCATGTCTGCGGCGTTGTCCACGGTGAGCGCGGCGCCCAGCGCGATGTCGTTGCCTAACGCCACGGCAACTGCATTGCTCAATACCGAATTGCCGAGCACCGACAGGCTGCCGGTACCGAGCGCATTGTCGGCTCCCACCGCGATGGTGCCTGCGGTCAGGCGGGTGCCGCCGCTGTAGCTGTTGCTCGTAGTGAGCGACAGTGTGGTGGCGCCATTCTTGATCAGGCTGCCGGTGCCGCTGATGCTGCCGTTCAAGGCCAAATCGTTGCTGCCCACCAGCGTCAGTTGATCGTTCAACGCGACGTTGTTGCCTACCGTCAACGCGGCAGTGGCATCCAGTTCGGCAGGGCCGTTGACCAGCATGTCACCCACGCCAAGCGCCGCATTGTTCCGGAGCACCAGCCTGCCCGCATCCAGCGCAACCCCGCCGCTGAAGGTATTGGCGTTGCTCAACGTCAAGGTGGCGCTGCCCTGCTTATCGATGCCACCGATACCGCTGATGACGCCGTTGAGCGCAATCTCCTGCGTGCCAGGCAGGGTCAACCTGCCATTCAAGGCGACCGCATTGCCCAGCGTCACGGCAGTGCTTGCATCCAGTGTGGTACCGCCTGCGGTGGTCAAGGTGCCCGCGCCCAACGCCGTGTTGCTGCCAACCAGCAACGAACCACTCTGCAATTGCAGCCCACCGCTCCAGGTGTTGTTGCCGTTGAGGGTGAGCGTTTGCGTGCCTGTCTTGATCAAGCTGCCGGCGCCATCGATTACGCCATCGAGCGAGAGGTTCTGCCCATCGATCGTCAGCGCACCATTGGTGGTGAACGCGTTCTGCAACGTCACCGCAGAGCCAGCGGTGAGCAGCGTGCCGTTGGCGGCAGTGACTGCGCCGCTACCGAGCGCGGTATTGCTGCCCACCACCAAGGCACCGTCGTTCAACAGCGTGCCGCCGGTGTAACTGTTGTTTGCGTTGAGCGTGAGCGCTCCGGTGCCTTGCTTGACCAGGCCGCCGGTGCCGCTCACGGTGCCGGTCAAGCCCAGGTTGTTGTTGCCGGTCAGCGACAACGCACCATTGAGCACCACATCATTGCCAAGCGTGGTGGCCGTGGTGGCCTGCAGTTGCGTGCCGCCGGCTGCGGTCAACACACCGCTGCCCAGTGCCGCGCCGCTGCCGACCGACAAGCTGCCAGCGTTGAGATCCACGCCGCCAGCGAAGGTGTTTGCGCCGGTCAGTGTCAGCGCTGCAGAGCCGTCCTTGATCAGGCCACCGATGCCGCTGATGCCACCAGTGAGGGTCAGGTCCTGACTGCCGCCAAGTTGCAGATCCGCATCCAGCACCACGTTGTTGGCCACCACGCGTGCAGCGGTGCTATCGAGCAGGCCGCCACTCACGCTCAGGCTACCCGCCCCGAGTGCGCTATCGCTGCCCAGAATCAGGCTGCCTGCCGTCAGGCGAGTACCGCCCACAAAGGTGTTGTTGCCGCTGAGGGTCAGGCTGGCGGGGCCGAGTTTGTCCATGCTGCCGGCGCCACTGATGCCACCGGTGAGCGTGAGCGCATTGCTGCCACCCACAGTGAACTGCCCTGCCAGCGCAATTACATTGGCAAGCGTGCTCGCTGCCGCGGTGTCCAACGTCGTGCCGGCCGCTGCGGTCAATGTCCCGCTACCCAGTGCTGTATTGCTGCCCACCGTGAGTTTGCCGGTATTGAGCGCGGTGCCACCGGTGTAGGTGTTGCCGCCGCTCAGCGTGAGATCGCCGCCGGCCTTGACCAGGCTGCCGGCACCGCTGATGGCGCCGCCCAACGTCAACGCTTGCGTGCCATTGAGGGCCAGCGCACCGCTGCTCAGCGTCACTGCGTTGCTCAGCGTGGCAGCGGCGGTGTTTTGCAAGGTGGCAGAGCCAGTGACATTCAACGCACCGGTACCCAGTGCGGTGCCACTGGCCACCTGCAAGGTGCCGGCGTTGAGGCTGGTGCCGCCGGTGTAGGTGTTCAAACCGCCCAGCGTCAGCGTCCCGCCGCCAAGTTTGTTCAGTGCGCCGGCGCCACTGATGGTGCCGGTGAGATTCAGCGCGTTGCCGCTGCTGCCGACGCCCAAGGTTCCGGTCAGCGCAATCGCGTTGCCCAGCGTGGACGCGGCCGTGGCATCGAGTTCACCACCGCTGGCGGTGAGCGTGCCGGTGCCCAGGGCCGCATTCGAACCGACCACCAGTCGCCCCGTGCTAAGCGTGGTGCCGCCGGTATAGGTGTTGGCGTTGGTCAGTGTGAGATCACCAGTGCCGCTCTTGATCAAACTGCCGGCACCGTTGATGGCACCGCTGAGCGTGAGTGCTTGCGTGCCGGTCCAGTTCAACGGCGCCGCAAGGCTGATGCCGTTGGTCACCGTCAATGGCGCAGTGGTGCTCAGGCTGGAGGCGCCGGTGACATTCAATGCGCCCGTGCCCAGCGCAGACGCGGTCCCCAGTTGCAGCGTGCCTGCTGCCAGCGTGGTGCCGCCGCTGTAGCTATTGGCACCGCTGAGCGAAAGCGTTCCGGTGCCGGTTTTGTTGACACCGCCAACGCCGGCCAGTGTGCCACTCAAGGTCAATGCGTTGCTGCTGGCGCCCAGGCCCAGCGTAGTGGTGAGCGCAAAGTTGTTGGCCAGGGTCAGCGGTGCAGTGTTATCCAGCAAACCGCCTGCCGCGGTGACCGTGCCAGTGCCGAGCGCGCCGGAGGTCTCCAGTAGCACGCTGCCTGCACCCAAGGTGGTGCCGCCGCTGTAGGTATTGCTGCCGCCCAAGGTTAAGGTGCCGGCGCCCACCTTGTTGAGTGCCCCGGTACCACTGACCGTGCCTCCGATTCGCAGCGCGTTTGCGCCGCCAATACCAACCGTGTTGCTCAGCGAAAACGCATTGGCCAGGTTCACCGCAGCACCTGCCAATACGCTGCCGCCAGATGCGGTGACCGTGCCGGTGCCCAAGGCGCCGTTGCTGCCCACCGTCAACGCGCCATTGACCAGATTGACGCCACCGGTGAACGTGCTGGTACCGGTCAGTGCCAGTCCGCCCGTGCCGATCTTGGTTAACGCACCGGTGCCGGTGATTGCGCTGCCGACGGTCAGGTTATTGGTGCCCTGTATGGTCAGGCCGCCTGTGCCAAGCGCAATGCCGTTGGTCGGTGCAAGGGTCAGGCCCGCAGCCGTGGCTTGGAGGGTGCCGCCGTTGGCGGTGATGGTGTTGCCCAACTGCGCAGGATTGGCGAACTGCAACACGCCACCATTGAGCGCGCTGTTGGCGAAGTTGCTCGCGCCGCCCAACGACCAGGTGCCGCTATTGACGCGCAAATTGCCGAAGTTGATGTATTGCGCGGTGCTCAATGTTCCGGTGCCGGTGCTGCCGCTGCCGCTGCCGGTGCCGGTGCCGGTGCCGACTGCAGAATTCTGCAGGATCAGCGTGTTGTTTCCGCCCCGGCCTCCGTCCACCACGCCGGTTTGCGCGAAGCTCAGCAAACCGCTGGGGCCCAGCAATTCCAGTGCCAGCCCTCCCCCGCTGTTGACGCTGCCCCCGGTGACCGCAGTGAAGCTGTTGGTGCTGCCTGCGCCCATCGAAACGCTGCCGTTGATGGTGCCCGCGTTGACGAACGTATTACCGGTGGCCGAACTCTGAAAGCCCACTCGTCCGCTGATGATGCCGGTATTGACCGCGTTGACGGTGCCGCCACCGGTCACCGCGATCACCGGTGTATCCGCTCCCAGAATCGACAGCCCAGCCAACGGACGGCTATCGATCAGGCCGGCATTATTGATCTGCACCGTACCGTTGCTGGCCGACGTCAGCCCTAGTGCCATGCCATCGAGATTGAGCAGATTGGCGCCCAGCACGCCGCCGGTTCCGTAGAGCGTGCCGCCGGCAAGATTGTTGAAGGTCACTGCAGTGGAGCTGGCATTGCCCATGGTGACGCCGCTGCTCAGTACCGACAGCAGCCCAAGCACGGACGGGTCGATAGTGCCAGCGTTGTTGAGCGTGGAGTTGGTACCGCTCAGGGCGATGGCGGTGCCGCCCACCAAACCGGCCGTCATCTGGCTGCCGGAGGCGACATTCACGGTCAGGTTGTTGGCGCTACTGGAAAAGCTGTTACTGGTGACCGGCGTACCCGAGCAGGTGACTGTTGCACCCGCCGCGGGGATGGCCGGCGTGCACGCGCCCCAGGCCAGCATCGGTGCGGCGCCCCCCACCGCAAGCACCACCAGGGCCGGTAATTGACGACGGGTAGAGCCCGGCTTGCGACGCCGACGCACCAACTCATGTGTCACCACCCAGTTGCCGATCGCTGCGTTCCAGACCAGCACAAATGCACGATTCATTTGAGTCCCCTAATTGCCGAGCAAAGACCGACGCGCACCCATGCACCCGCCTCCAAAGACGGGATTGGAATAACGGTAGAGCCGGTTTAAAGCTGCCAGGCCGCCTCGACCTTATAAAGGCGAGTAGCCGCAGACAGCACTTGCAGGGCAAAGTGGAGTTAATACCACTCTCAAATCACCGTGCCATTAAATTAATAGGCGATTCAATACGCATGAAACTGTGCCGAATATCACTAACTCTAACCTCGTCCATGACACAGGCCAAATCTGTGGACTGGTTTGCTCGTGCCCGCTAAATGCTTAGTTTTGCGGCCTCATCTGTAATGACCCGACGTCCCCCCGTCCTG
>NZ_JFAQ01000159.1 GCF_001304695.1 Xanthomonas axonopodis | reverse complement strand
CGGTTCCGCATTGACAACATCAAGCTGGCCGCTCTAAAGCGGGGGTGGTGGCGCAACTTTTGTTTTTCCAAGTAGAACGGGGCATGCGAGATATGGTCCGGTTGCGTGGGGTCGGCGCTGGGTAGAAGGCACAGTTTCGGGTACCGGGTGACGCAACTGCGGCGGGTGCGCATCGACAACATCAAGCTGGCCGCGCTCAAGCCGGGGCAGTGGCGCAACCTCAGCGATGCAGAATTGCACGGGTTGCTGCCGCAACGCACCGACTGGTAAGCGCCCGCGCCGGGCCGGCTGCATCGCTGCTAGGTCAGCCTAGCCAGCCTTTCGGACACGGCACGTGCCCGCGCTCTAGTGCCGTGCTGCCGAACCAAACGTGCCACGCCGTGCCGGGTGTTTGCGCCCGCCCCATGAATCACGCTTCGAAACGGCCGATGCCGGTCAGGGCTGCGCTTGCGGCGCTGCAGCGTGGGGGGGGCAGCCACGATGGTGGCACTTCCTGGGCTCCGGCATACTTTCACGGATAACAGCCAGGGGGTGGCAGTGATCAAACCGGAATTGCCGAGCAACGAGGCTGAGCGGCTGGCCGCGCTGCGCCAGTACGACGTGCTGGATACGCCGGCCGAACGTGCGTTCGACGACCTGACCCTGATTGCCTCTACGCTGTGCGAGACGCAGATGATGGCGGTGGTGCTGGTGGACGAAGACCGGCAGTGGTTCAAGTCTGCGCACGGTGCGCCGCGCAGCGAAGCACCGCGCGATATCTCGTTCTGCGCGCACGCGATCCTGCGCCCGGACGAAGTGCTGATGGTGGACGACACCTTGCTGGACCCGCGCTTCCACGATAACCCGATGGTGGTGGGCAGCGGTGGGGTGCGCTTCTACGCCGGCGCGCCGCTGGTGACCAGCCAGGGCATGGCGCTGGGCTCGCTGTGCGTGTTCGACCAGACCCCGGCGCATCTGCGCGAAGACCAGCGCGAGGCCTTGCAGGCATTGTCCCGGCAGGCCTCGCACCTGCTTGAGTTGCGGTTGGCCGGCAGGCAGTTGCGCCAGCAGTTGCACGAGCGCGAGTGGTACGAACAGCAGATGGCCGGCTATTACGCGCAGATGGATGCGTTGAACGCCGACCTGGTCGAACAGACCCGCACCGATCCGTTGACAGGCCTGCTCAACCGGCGCGCGTTTGCGGTGGCACTGGCGGCGGCCACCGAACAGACGCGGGCGGTGGGCCAACCGCTGTCGGTCGCGCTGCTGGACGTGGACCATTTCA
>NZ_JFAQ01000158.1 GCF_001304695.1 Xanthomonas axonopodis | reverse complement strand
GGTGGGCCGTTTTGGTCCGGCAGCAGGGCATGAGAGCGCGGGCAGGGGGCGGTGTCCGAAAGGGCGGGCTAGGCTGACCTAGCAGCGATGCAGCCGGCCCGGCGCGGGCGCTTACCAGTCGGTGCGTTGCGGCAGCACCCCGTGCAATTCTGCATCGCTGAGGTTGCGCCACTGCCCCGGCTTGAGCGCGGCCAGCTTGATGTTGTCGATGCGCACCCGCCGCAGTTGCGTCACCCGGTACCCGAACTCGGCAGCCATCAGACGGATCTGCCGATTCAGGCCCTGCTCCAGCACGATGCGGAAGCCGAATTTGGCAATACGCGCGGTGCGGCACGGCAGCGTGGTTTCGTTGTGGATGCGCACGCCGCGCGCCATGCCACGCAGGAACTCGTCGGTGACCGGTTTGTTGACCGCGACCAGATATTCTTTCTGGTGGCGATTTTCCGCGCGCAGGATCTCGTTGACGATGTTGCCGTTGCTGGTCATCAGGATCAGCCCTTCGGAGTCCTTGTCGAGCCGGCCGATCGGGAAGATGCGCTGCTCGTGACCGACGAATTCGACGATATTGCCCTTGACCGAACTTTCGGTGGTGCAGGTGATGCCCACCGGTTTGTTGAGCGCAATGTAGACGTGCTTGCGACCGCCGAGTTTCTTTTCCTCACGCATGCGTAGCGGCTGGCCGTCCACCAGCACGGTATCTTCCTCGCCCACCACCGCGCCGGTGCCGGCGGGCACGCCATTGACGGTGACCCTCCGTTCGCCGATCAGGCGATCGGCCTCGCGGCGTGAGCAGAAGCCGGTTTCGGCGATGTATTTATTGAGTCGGATCGTCATCTGCCAATTATCGGCGATTTAGAGCGGCTAACAAAA
>NZ_JFAQ01000157.1 GCF_001304695.1 Xanthomonas axonopodis | reverse complement strand
CCAAGCAACGCAGCGACCGTGCGATAGTCGAAACTCGGCTCCGCCTCGATCATCTTCTTGATCGGTTCGGCCAGCTCCGGCGTCACTTTGGCTGGCGATCTGGTCGGCTTGTAGTACGTCGTGCGAGGTGCCACGCCGAACCATTGGCACAACTTGGGCATCGGAACCGAAACACCTTCGTCCTTCAGGCCCTGCTGGACCGAGAGCATCAGCTCTCGTCCTTTCCCAGCAGGCAGGCCAGCTTTTTTCGGGCGCCAATCTCCAACATCGCCTCGCCGTAGGCCTGCTGCAAGTCCTTCAACTGCCGCTCGTACTGCGCGCGCACGTCCTCCGGCTTCGCCCGCAGGGCGTTCTCCATGCCTCGCTTGCCCTGCTCAACCCAGTTCTCGATCTCGGCAGGGGGCAGGTCGAACTGCCGGCTGGCCGCTGCTACCGTCGTCTTGCCCTGGATGATCTAAAGTACCAGCGCCGACTTGCGCCGGGCGGTCCAGCGCTTGATCTCTTCTTCCATCACTTCGCTCATCGGTGTCTCCTTCGGGGAAAGTAACACCTGAGCTGGAAATCAGGGGGTCATTACAGCCAACGCATGCGTCGGCGACACCATGCGTTTGGCCAGCGATCGAATGCGCGCCTGCAGGGGCCGAACGCGTGCCGAGAGTCGCGTACGTGGAAGCAGGCAGGCGCTGAGGCTACGAACAAGAGCTCATCGCAGCCATGATGCCCCACGCCTACGTACAGCGAACAGCTACGACAACTGCATCAAAACGGCAGCCACACCAGCGCAAAGGCGATCAACGCCGGCAGCGCCTGCACGAAAAAAATGCGGCGGTTAACGCTGTAGGCGCCGTAGCAACCTGCCACTACCACGCAGACCAGGAAGAAGCTCAGCACGTCGGCACGGGCGGCCAGTGCGCCCCAGAACAGGCCAGCGGCCAGGAAGCCGTTGTAAAGCCCCTGGTTGGCCGCCAGCACGCGGGTGGCATGCGCCTTTTCGAGGCTATTGCGAAAGGTCTTCAAGCCCAGCGGGTGCGTCCATAGCACCATTTCCAATACCAGGATGTAGACGTGCAACAGTGCAATGCACAGGCCGGCAATGATGGCGAACAGGGACATGGCAGACCGCCTCGGCAAATGGTGCCGCCAGCATAGCCGCGATTGCGGTCGCTCTGTTCGGCCCACCTGCACTACCGAGCTGGTGCGTGCGCTTCTGGCGCTGTCAGTGCGAGAAGCAGACTACCTGCGTGGTCGATGCCAAGGCGCCAAGCTGCATCTGCGACGTGTGCTATGGCGGTGTTTACTCGGAAATGCACTTGCCCGTCTCCACGTCGCGCTCGGCGGGTAGCTTGCGCGCCTGGCGCAACAGGCCGAACGCGCCAACCGTCATGCCGGTCGCCACGAGCAGGCCGACACCGAACACCGCGCTGGAGCCGAACGCAGAGACCAGCTTGTGCACCCAAACGAAGGTGAGATCACCACCGCGATAAACCACCGTATCGATTGCAGCGCCGGCCTTGTAGCGCCACTCGCGATTTACCCGCGTGTACAGCGTTTCGCGCGCAGGCTTGGCCAGTGCGAATTCGCTGGAGCGGGTAATCACCTGCACGATCGCAATCATCATCGGCAACGGCGACGCCGCCAAAGCCGCATAGCCCAGCATGATCGCCACGCCCGGAATCAACAACGCCGACGCGATGCCGAAGCGCGACAGCAAGGCGCGCGTCACCAACAGTTGCAACACCAGCGCCAGCGCATTGATCGCCAGGTCGATGCTGGAATAATAGGCGGTGGCCGCCGCTGCATCTGTGTAAAGCCGCCGCACCAGCGCCGCCTGCTCGTTGTAGAGCAAGGTTCCCACGCCCACACCGAACAACACCATGAAGGCCAGCCAGCGCAACAGCGGCTCGCGGACGATCAGCTTGAGGCCGCCGAGCACATCGCCGCCCATTGGCACTTCGCCGGAGCTCAGCTGGCCCTCCTGTTCGCGCGCAACAGCCCACAGCCGCAGGCGGAGCACACAGACCACGCAGACTGCCAAGAACCCGGCCGACACCAACATCAGATGCGCGATGCCGATACGTTCGACCAGTACGCGCGTCAGGACCGGGCCGAGAAACGCGCCCAGCGTCCCTGCCGCGCCGATATAGCCATAGTAGCTGCGCGCTTGCGCATTGCTGAAGACATCGGCCATGAAACTCCAGAACACCGCCACCGCAAACAGGTTGAAGACGGTCACCCACAAAAAGAACGCCATGCCCCGACCCGGCACGCCGCTGTCGAACAGCACGTAGAACAGCAGCAGGGTCGCGATGAAGAAGCCATACACCCCCGGCAGGAACACCCGCCGCGGATAGCGGCTGACCAGGGCGCCGTAGACCGGTTGCAGCAGCACCATGATCAGGAAGATGCAGGTAAACAGCACCTGCAGCGTGAAGTCCTTCAGCGGCACACCGTGCGCGGCGAAGAACGCGATCATGCCGGTGGGAAAGAGTGCCTCTACGTCGGCCGAGGCGCCCATCGCCTCGCGCACCGGACGCAACACGTAGTAACCGCTGAGCAGACAAAAGAAGTAAAGGAACGACCATGCCAGTGGTGGCGAGCTATGCAGTGCCGCGCTCAAACGGCCAGCCGCAGATCGCGGCGCAGAGGGGCTGGTCATGGGGTCACGGCCGCGCGCACAGGCGGGCCCGACAGAAAAAACATGGCGACGGCAACACCAGTGAAAGAAGCGCGCAAGTTAGCCGATGCGAGGCAGCGCCACCAGCGACCAGTCGCAGGACACTGCGGCCGGGGCTGCCTTCGTGCCGGCACGCTGCTTGCAGCTCGTATTGCGCCAGCGCGTAGCAACGCCTCGGCGGCCCCGGAATACTCGATTTCTGAATCCAAAATCATCAATAGGATCAATGCGATGCCCATTCATCTTCCGGCAGTTTGTGCTATTGCAAAGCGCGGCGCTAGAATCGCCGGAGGCAGCGGAACAGGCGGGACAACCATGACAGAAATGCGCACGCGCCCACGGTTTCGACCGTTGGCTATCGGGCTGTTCGGGGCGTTATTGCCTCTGGCCCTCTCCTCCACCGCGCAGACACCCGCGCGCCACGCCGCTGCATTGCAGCCGGCCCCTGTGGCGCAGTCGCCCACCGCACCGCTGCCCTATCGCACCTCGCTGCCGGCCAACCAGGTGTTGGCACCTGCTGCCGGTTTCGATGTGGCGGCATTTGAATCGATAGCGGACCAGTTGACCTACGGCAACCGGGTGCCTGGGATGGCGATGGCCATCGTGCAGGGCGGCAAGGTGCTCAGCGCGCGCGGCTATGGCGTCACCGATGTCAATCACCCGCAGCCGGTCGATGGCCACACCGTGTTTCGTCTGGCCTCGCTGTCCAAAGCCTTCGCCGGCACCATGGCGGGACTGCTGGTCAACGATGGCGTGCTGCGCTGGGACAGCAAGGTGGTCGACTACGTGCAGGACTTCCAGCTCAGCGACAACGCGGCCACCCGTCAACTCACCGTGGCCGAAGTGCTCAGCCATCGCGTCGGTCTGACCCGCAACGCCTACGACCGGGATATCGAATCCAACGTCGACTACTACTCGCTCAGCCATAAGCTGGCGGCTGCGCCGCTGCGTTGCGCGCCGGGCGATTGCTACGCGTATCAAAACGTCGCCTTCAGCCTGGTTGGCGATGTGGTGTTCGCCGCATCGGGCAGCTTCTACGAGCAATCGGTAGAGCGCCGCATCTTCAAGCCGCTGGGCATGAACGACGCCAGCATGGGTCTGGCCGGTATCCAGGCCAGCCCGCACTGGGCGCGCCCGCATGTGCGCAGCCGCAATGGCTGGGTGTCGCTGACGCCCAAGCCCACCTACTACCGCCTGGCGCCCGCTGCGGGCGTCAACGCCAGCGCCAGCGATATGGCGCAGTGGCTGCTCGCGCACACCGGTCATCGCACCGACGTGCTGCCTGCACCGCTGCTGGCGACGCTGCACGCGCCGCTGATCTCCACGCCGGGCGAAATGCGTTCGGGCTGGCGCCATGAGCGTGTGGATGCAGCCAGCTATGCGCTGGGCTGGCGCGTGTTCGATTACGCCGGCCATCAAGTGGTGTTCCATGCCGGCGCGGTGCAGGGTTATCGCGGCTTGGTCGCACTGCTGCCCGAGCGCGACCTGGGCGTTGCGATCCTGTGGAACGGCGAAAGCGGCCTGCCCTCGGGCATGCTGCCGACCATCCTGGACCGCGCGCTCGGCCTGCCGGCCAAGCGCTGGCTGGACATCGACGTGGACGGCGACTTCGGCAGCGAGAACATGCTGGCAGAGAAACCCGACCCGGCAGGCAAGGGCGCGTCTTCCGGCAAGTCGGTGGCGTCGCCGCGCTGAGTGGATGTAGTGCACTGACCTCGTGTCGGACGTAGGCAACGGCGGCTTCGGCCGCCTTTGTTGTTTCTGTGTCTCCAACGCGCGTTGAAGGCATGCCTGCCGGGCGCGCCAGAGTAAGGCCATGGATGCGCAACACGCCGAATTCTTTGGCTGCCGTAAACACCCATTGCCACCCACGTTGCGGCTGAGCCGAACTGTCGGCGTGCCGAAGTGGCAAGCCCTGATAGTCAGCTCTGGAATCTCGCGGCTTGATCCGCCGAATGGCCTCTGTCCTCCGACCTGCTGCCTTGCCGGCCCGCCATCAAGTCAGGCAGTGGCGGCGTGCCTGTAATGACCCACTGATTTCCTGCTCAGGTGTTACTTTCCCCGAAGGAGACACCGATGAGCGAAGTGATGGAAGAAGAGATCAAGCGCTGGACCGCCCGGCGCAAGTCGGCGCTGGTACTTTAGATCATCCAGGGCAAGACGACGGTAGCAGCGGCCAGCCGGCAGTTCGACCTGCCCCCTGCCGAGATCGAGAACTGGGTTGAGGAGGGCAAGCGAGGCATGGAGAACGCCCTGCGGGCGAAGCCGGAGGACGTGCGCGCGCAGTACGAGCGGCAGTTGAAGGACTTGCAGAGCAGGCCTACGGCGAGGCGATGTTGGAGATCGGCGCCCGAAAAAAGCTGGCCTGCCTGCTGGGAAAGGACGAGAGCTGATGCTCTCGGTCCAGCAGGGCCTGAAGGACGAAGGTGTTTCGGTTCCGATGACCAAGTTGTGCCAATGGTTCGGCGTGGCACCTCGCACGACGTACTACAAGCCGACCAGATCGCCAGCCAAAGTGACGCCGGAGCTGGCCGAACCGATCAAGAAGATGATCGACGCGGAGCCGAGTTTCGGCTATCGCACTGTCGCTGCGCTGCCTCGCATGAACAAGAACACGGTGCAGCGGATCTT
>NZ_JFAQ01000156.1 GCF_001304695.1 Xanthomonas axonopodis | reverse complement strand
CCTATGCCGCTACATTAACCACCTGACCTGTGCAGAAACCGGTGGGTCATTACAGAGACGCTGAGCACGCAACTGACCCTCAGCTCATCGAAATGAAAGCACTACACGATTCCAAGGATGCCGAAATGGAAACTGGCAAAAAGACACTGAATCACAGTGTGTGCACTGGGTTGCCATGCGCTGCCAGTGCGTCTGCAGCCTGTGCAAGACCGGCAGCATTGCGCGCGCAAATCGAAACCCGCGCGCCACTCCGGACGAATGCTTCGGCGATCGCCAGGCCGATGCCACGGCTGCCGCCGGCGATCAACACGCGTTGCGGGCGAACTGCGGTGTTTGACAGGGCGGCAACTCGATTCGGAAACTTGCATTATCCGACAGCCGCGGCCACATGGTTGCCATGCGTATCGCCAGTGAGGCACGGACGACGATCGCTGTGCACGTTTGCGCGGCACCGGCACGTTGGCTGCAGCGGTCTGCATCGCCGCATTGCGCAGCGCCGCAGAAAACAGGCATGCGCAACGGCACCACCACGTAAGGTGGCGACCGCTGTCATATTGCTGCCATGTACGATCGGCGTTGCCTGCCCCGCATGCCTCATCACCGATGGCGATCAGCTCATGCGTTTTTGGTTGCCCGGTGCTAACCAAACGTTTACACACCTGCGGCGCGCTGCGGGCACAACGTGCGAGTCATCCAGCAGGATTTGCACATGGAAACCCATATCACCGTTATCGGCGCCGGCTTCTGCGGCACCGCGCTGGTCCGTGCGCTGGCGCAGACGACCGATGCGCAGGTACGCATCACCCTGGTGGGCGTGGCCGAGACCTTCGGCAGTGGGATCGCCTATGGCGCGGCGCGGCCGGAGCATCTGCTCAACGTGCGCGCCAAGGATCTGGGCATCGATGCACAGGCGCCCGGCGCCTTTGCCGACACCTTGCATCTGGGCGAGAGTGGGCGGCTGGAGTTCCTGCCGCGCCTTGCCTACGGCGACTATCTGCGCAGCGAGCTGGATGCGGCGGTGAGCGGTGCGCAGGCCTCGGTCATGCGGCTGTCGCAGGAAGCGGTGGCGGTGGAACGCGCTCGCAAGGGGTTTCGCGTGTTTCTGGCCAATGGCGATGCGTTTCAGAGCGATCGCGTGGTGCTGGCGGTCGGCGCGCTGCAACCGCAGGCGCTGGCGGGTATCGGCCCGCGCTTGAGCGTGCATCCGCGTTACATCGGATGGCCGTGGCAGGGCGATGCGTTGGCGCGGTTGTCGCCGGACGACGATGTGCTGATCGTCGGGACCGGGTTGACCATGGTGGACGTGGCCCTGACCTTGCACACGCGCGGTCATCGCGGCCGCTTGCTGGCGATTTCGCGGCGCGGGCTGGCACCGCAGGCACATTTGCGCCAGCCTGGAGCGCCATTGGAGTTGCCGCCGCATCTGCAGCGTGCGCTCAAGGACGCCGACCTGCGCGGCCTGCTCCGTGGGGTACGTCAGCTCAGTGCGGTGGTCGACGATTGGCGTCGCGTGGTGGATGCGCTGCGCCCGCATCTGCAGCCGCTGTGGCAGCGCCTGGAACTGAGCCAGCGTGCGCGCTTCCTGCGGCACCTGCGTCCGTACTGGGAAGTGGCGCGCCATCGTGTGGCGCCCGGTGCGGCCGAACAGCTGGCGCAACTGCAGGCATCCGGCCAGTTGCAGATCGTCTCTGCGCGCTTGCTGCGCGCGCGCTGGGTGCCAGATGGCGTAGAGGCGGTGATCCGCCCGCGTGGTGCTGCCGATGCGCAGACCGGTCATTACGATGCGGTGATCCGCGCCACCGGGCTGGATACCGACATCGACCGCACCAGCGACCCATTGATCGCCGGCATGCGCGAAGCGGGTCTGTTGCGTGCCGATCCCTTGGGCCTGGGCGTGGACACCGATGCGCAGTTGCGCGTGCGCGATAGCACAGGGCAGATCGTGCCTGGGCTGTATTGCGTAGGCCCGTTACTGCGTGGACGTTATTGGGAAATCACCGCGGTACCCGAGCTGCGCGTGGCCGCACGTGCATTGGCCGACCGCTTGTTGCTGGGCGCAACGCCTGCGTTACAGCCCACGCCCGAGCACGTGCCGCGCGAGGTGAATGCGCGGTTGTAGGTAGAGAGATTCAGGAGATCTTTGACGATCTTGACCGCGTATCGCGACGCCTGCGCAGTGATGGCCGACCTGTGGATCTGTGTACAGCGTCCGCCGGCGAGCGCAATCATGCCGCGTGATGCGTAGTGCGGTGCGCCGACGCAGAGCGGACTGGGTCATGGTGGCATCCCTGGACGCCTGAACGTCCAGATCGCCGCATTCCTTCCCTGTCTGGAGTCCGCCATGCCACGTCTTGTACCCGCCGCCTTGCTTGCCACGCTGTGCGCGTGTGCATTGCCTGCGCTGGCCACCGAATCGCTGAATAACCGCGCCGAAGTTCTCGCTGCCCTGGACGCCGGCTACGACGTCAGTGTGAGCACCGACCTTGCACGGTGCACGCCCGAAGAAGGCACGCCGGTCACCCAGACCCGTGGTGGCCATCACATCGATGCCTATCGCATCACCGCAGACGGCACCGTGGCCTTTTCCGATGCGCATTTCACCGTGGCCAACGACGGCAAGCCGATCCAGCAATTCATGCGCTACCAATTGCGCCCGGATGAAAGCCTGCGCTTCACCACCTACATGTACGACTTACCGGGCCTGCAGCAACGCGGGCCGGTGTTGGCGTATCAGTGCAAGATCAATGAAGGCGTGCGTTTCCATGCCGATTGAGCACGGTTGACAAGCCATCTGCTGACGCGGTTGGCCAGCGTGTGCGGTTGCATCCGGTCGGCGGCATCGGCAGCCGTGGGGTGCCACCTGCGCAGACACCCATCAACGGCAGCGTGGCGCGTCATTCACTCGGGTGCTGTCGTGTCGTCGTGGCGACGGTTGCTGTCCACGGCGACAGCAATCGGACCCGCGCCAGCACCCGCACCACCGGCCTGCCAACCGCCGCCCAGCGCCTTGAAGGTCGCCACCGCGCTGCGCGCAGCCTCGGTGCGCGCCTGCACTTGCGCGTTGGAGGCGCGTAGCAGGCTGTCGTCGGCGTTGAGCACTTCGATCAGGCTGACGGTGCCTTTTCGTAGGCCAGTGCCGAGGCGCCGCGCGCCTTGCCCAGGGCGTCATCGCCGGTACTGGGCCGTACAGCCCGATTGCGTCAGTCCAGACGCCCATGCCGCTGTCTGGCTGGTCTGCGCGCCACCTGATGCTGGATTCACCGAGGATGCCGCCCTCCTGGCCTCACAATAGGCGGCCAGTCCCCACCACCGACGTCGCCATGCGCAAGACCTACCAGCTCAACCTCGAAGGCAAGAACCGCGATCGTCTGCTGGAATCCAGCAAGCACGATATCCGCAAGTACATCCGCCGCGAGCGCCGCAAGGAGCTGCCGGCCGGCGCGGACTACTGGGACTTCGATATGCGCTTCGGTGTGGATGAAGCCAGTGCCGTGGCGCTGCCGCCGGTCGAGCTGATCCGCTCGATCAACGCGCTCGTTGCCGACGGTGGCGAGCAGTTCTTCGTCGAAATCCTGCGCAAACCGGGCAAGCGCACGCCACGCGCAGAGAGCGATCATGCGTTCGGTGATGGCGAGCTGGATTTCGAGCAGGATTGAGGCTTCCGTCGTCACCTCGCGGCATGCCGCCAGGTGACGACGCGTTCCATCTCGTGGCCGCGAGCCGTTGCCGCGGCCACCTGACCCTCCGCCACTATCCCGACCGTTACCAGCCGACGACGCGTAGCACGTGATCTGCATTGCATCGGACGGATGAAGCGCTGTGTGTGCCGGTTATCGGATCGCACGGCGCGCACGTCGGCTGCAGCTGCAGTTCCTCGATCCTGGTGCATGCTCTCGGGCCGCTGGCGATTGCGTGCGCAGCCACCGGCCTGGTTGCGCGCGATGGCGGCCTGTGCCGCGTGTACGCATCGGTTCGGCGAGCACTGCCCATCCGGTGATGGAATGCTTGTTCCGTGTCGCGGCCGTGCTCAGTGCGGTTTGTCAGCCTGCGCCTGCGCCGCGGCGCGTAATTTGTCCTTCTTGCTTGGCCGCTTGCCCTTGATGCCGCCGTTGTCATCCGCTGCACGCACCGCTGTGCCGGGCGCAGCGTCGGGGGCAGGTGCCTCGACCGGGGTTGGCTCGAAACCTTCGATCACACTGGTCGGCACGCGCAGGCCCTGGCGTTTTTCGATCAGCCGCCACTGCTGGGCGCTGTCGGCGGTGACGAAGCTGATCGCCACGCCGCTGGCACCGGCGCGTGCGGTGCGCCCGATGCGGTGGGTGTAGTCCACGGTGGAGCGGGGCAGATCGTAATTGAGCACCGCCGGCAAGGCGTCGATGTCGATGCCGCGCCCGGCCAGGTCGGTGGCGACCAGTACCTGCACGTCGGCCTGTTTGAAGGCGCGCAGCGTGCGTTCGCGGCGGCCCTGGCTCAATTCGCCGTGCAGCGGCAAGGCGGCGATGCCGGTCTTGCTCAGTTTTTCGGCCACCTTGTCGGCGCTGTGGCGGCTGGCGACGAAGACCAGCAGCTGCGGCCACGCGTGTTCCAGCAGCAGGTGCCGCAGCAGCTGCGTGCGCTGGCCGGCATCCACTGCGATGGCGCGTTGCGCGATCGCAGGTGCCTGTTCGGGCGTAGCATCGATGGTGATGCGCAACGGATCGCGCAGGCGACGCTTGGCCAGCGACGCGATGGCGGGCGGAAAGGTAGCCGAGACCAGCACGCTTTGCCGCTGCGCCGGCAGCAAGGCCAGGATGCGATCGAGCTCGGTGCCAAAGCCCAGCTCGAGCAGGCGGTCGGCTTCGTCCAGGACCAGCGTGGCCACCGCGCTCAGGCACAGCGCGTTGTGCTCGACCAGATCCAGCAACCGGCCGGGCGTGGCCACCACGATGTCGGCACCGCCACGCAACGCCAGCAACTGCGGATTGCTCGAACTGCCGCCAGTGGCCACCACCGTCTTCAGGCGACGCGGCAGATGCGCGGTCAGCTGGCGCAGCGTGTCGTCCACCTGCGCGGCGAGTTCACGCGTAGGCACCAATACCAGCGCACCCAGCACGCGTGGGGCAGTCTCGGGTGCCAGGCAGCGTTGATGCAGCAATGGCAGCGCATAGGCCAGGGTCTTGCCCGAGCCGGTCTGCGCCATCGCAATCATGTCGCGCCCGGCCAGCATCGGCGGAATCGCCTGCTGCTGAATCGGTGTGGGCGTGCGCACGCCGGCCTTGGCCAGCGCGGTAGCAAAGAACGGCTGTAGCCGCGGCGACAGCGAGAGATCGGAAAATGACATGCGCCCATTATCCAGGCATTCGTGCCGCAATGGCCGGTGGTGCGCCACGCCAGGCTGCTGTCGCGCAATGCCTCGATCGTCCGTGATGAGACGATTGCAACATCAGCCATGTCTGGTAGCCCAGCGCCATCGATCGAAGACGACTCGCATGCGCTGAGCAAGCGCATTTCATGGGACGCCCGCCCAATGCGCATCGCTCACAACCCTGCGCACCGATACCCTCTACTGGCCTTGCACGCCAATCGGCAATGGACCTTTTGCAGCATGGATGCCGCAGAAGAGCATAGCCGGCTGCGCTCACCTGGCGGTGAGCGAGGGGTTTTGCGAGCTGCTCAGCTGGCCAATGCCAGATCGTCCAGCAAGGCACGCAGGAAGCGCGCTGCTTCACCGCCGGTGGCAGCGCGATGATCGAAGGTCAGCGACAGCGGCATCATCTTGTGGGTTTCCACGCCGCCCATCACCGGGGTGAGCTGGTAGCGTGCGCGGCCGGCGGCCACGATCGCCACGCAGGGCGGTATTACCACCGGCGTGGCATAGCGGCCGGCGAACATGCCGAAATTGGACAGCGAGATGGTGTAGCCGCTGAGTTCGGACGCAGCGATGCTGCGGCTTTCCACCTGCTGGCGCAGTCGGTTGACGCCTTCGCGGATGCCCTGCGCATCCAGCATGTCGGCGTTGCGCAACGCCGGTACGAACAAGCCTTCTTCGGTATCCACGGCAATGCCGATGTCGACCTGGTGGTGCAAGGTGCGGCTGAGTGCGTCGCCGTCGAACCAGGCATTGAGTGCAGGCACCGCCTGGCAGGCGCGCACGATGCCGCGCACCAGACGCACGGTGACATCGTTGCCGGGCTGCCAGGCATGCAGATCGGCATCGTCGTTGAGCGTGGTCGGCACCACCTTGGTGTGTGCATCGGCCATCACGCGTGCCATGTTGCGGCGCACGCCCTTGAGTTGTTCGGGCTGGCCCTTGACGCTGGTGCCGGGCGATTGGGTGCGCATCGGCTTGCCACTGGCAGAGAGTGTGGAACGCGCCGTGCTGCCCTCATCCGCCCTGCGGGCACTTTCTCCCGCAGGCGGGACAAGGGTCGCCGTTGCCGGTCGATTCCTGCCGTCGGCAGCCATCCCAGCGGCTCTCCCACCTTCAGCGAGCGGGCCACCGCTTCCACCCTCACCCATCGAGCCACCTCTCCCGGCGGGAGAGGTCGGCGCGCCCTGCGCGCCGGGTGAGGGCCGTGCGGTACCTGCGGCTGCGGCCTGCTTTACGTCGGCCAGCGTCACCGTGCCGTCCGGGCCTGTGGCGCGCACCCGGGCCATGTCCACGCGCAGCTTGCGCGCGAGCGCGCGCGCCACCGGCATGGCGCGCACGCCGCCGACAGCGATGGCCTGCTCGCTCTGCACGGCGTTGGAGCTCTGCATCGCGCCGACCACGGTGCCGGCGTCGTCGCGATCGTTCGGGGCATCGGCGCCGGCATCCGCATCGGCGATCTCACCGCCATCGTCGGACGCGACCACGCGTTCGCCGGGACCGGCCGCGCTCTGGCCGGTGCTGGGCGTCTGCACCTGCGCCTGCGCACCGCCGTGCCCATGTCCGTGACCGGTGTCCTGGCTGTCGGCGCGTTGCGGCTGCGAGGCATCCAGGGCGAACTGCGCCAGCACCGCGCCGGTCACGATCACATCGCCGGCGGCGCCGGCGAGCTTGACCACGGTGCCGGAAAACGGCGAAGGCACCGACCACCGCCTTGGCGGTTTCCATCGACACCAGTGGGTCGTCCAGGCGCACGGTGTCGCCCTCCTTGACGAACCATTCAACGATGGTGGCGTCGGGCAGGCCTTCGCCCAGGTCGGGCAGGTGGAAATTCTTGTTGTCGCTCATGGCAGATTCTCTTGCGCGGCAGGCAGCTGCGGCGTGGTGTCGTCGAGGAGTTCAAGGTCGGCGGTCTGCAGCCAGCCCTGCGTGCCGTCGGCACGCTCGGACCACCACCAGCCACCGTGTTCGTGATGCAGCAACACGTCCTCGCCTGTCTGGGCATCGAGTTCGCGTGCGTCGTAGTCGCGCAGGGCTTGGGCCCGGCCATCCCCCAATGGACGCAACCAGGCTAGCGGCGCCCAACCGGCGCGGCCGCTATCGGTCGTGACCCAGGCAAATGCCGGCCATTCTTCGTCGCGCACCCCCACGCCGACCTGCTGGCCTGCCTGGAAGCGGACCGGGTTGGCGTAGGCGGCGCGGTGGTCGCAAAGCAGACGGGCGCGCATATCAGCCGGCAGCCACCGCGCGACGTGCCGCGGTGACGATGCGCTCCACGCTCGGCAGGAACTTCATTTCCACAGCCGGAACAGCGGGATATGCGTGTCGTAACCGGTGACGCGTTCGACCGGCGCCACCAGGTCGTACATCGACTGCTCTGCCAGGCGCGCGGCGATTTCCGCACCGAAACCGGCGGTGCGCGGCGCTTCCTGCACGATCACGCAGCGACCGGTTTTTGCGACCGATTCGGCGATGGTGTCGAAGTCCAGCGGGCGCAACGTGGCCACGTCGATGACTTCGGCACTGATGCCTTCGCCGGCGAGTTTGTCGGCCGCTTCCAGCGCCTCTTTCACCTGCGCGCCCCAGGTCACCAGGGTCACATCGGTACCGTCGCGCAGCACAAAGTACACATCCAGCGGCAGCGCTTGCCCATCGTTGGCCACCACTTCCTTGTACTGGCGATAGATGCGCTTGGGTTCCATGTAGATGACCGGATCCGGGGCGCGGATCGCGGCCAGCAGCAGGCCGTAGGCGCGCTGCGGCGAGGACGGCAGCACCACGCGCAGGCCCGGCACGTTGGTGAAGATGGCTTCGTTGGCTTCGCTGTGATGTTCCGGCGCGCGGATGCCGCCGCCCCACGGCACGCGCAGCACCATCGGGCAGTGCAGGCGGCCGCGGGTGCGGTTACGCAGGCGTGCGGCGTGGCAGATCAGATGATCGACCATCGGATACACGAAGCCGTCGAACTGCGCTTCGGCCACCGGCTTCATGCCCTGCGCGGCCAGGCCCACGCTCAGGCCGGCGATGGTGGTTTCGTCCAGCGGCGTGTCCAGCACGCGGTCGCTGCCGAAGCGCTGTTGCAGGCCGGCGGTGGCGCGGAACACGCCGCCGTTGACGCCGACATCCTCGCCCAGCACCAGTACCGCAGGGTCGTGTTCCAGCTCCCAGGTCAACGCATGGGTGATGGCTTCGATCAGGGTGATAGGCGAACTCATGGGGATTTCTCCGCGCGTTGCCGCAGTGTTGTAAGGGGCACTGGCGTGCTGGGAGGTCTCCGCGTGCACATGGGTGAGCTCATCCATGACGCGACTCCAGCGCCATCGCTTCGGCGCGTTGTGCCAGCAACTCGGCCGGCGGGTCGCCGTAGAGGTAATCGAACATCGCTTCCACCGGTTGCACCGCCGTACTGAGATAGGCGTTGACCTCTTCGTCCACGCGCGCGCTGCAGTCGGCCTTCCAGGCGTCTTCCTGCGTTTGGTCCCACAGGCCCTGTGCGGTGAGAGGGCGGCGCAGGCGCAGCAGCGGTTCGCGCGCCCAGCCTTGCTTGACCTCTTCTTCGCCGCGATAACGCCGCGCATCGTCGGCGGTGGTGTGGTCGGACAGGCGATAGGTCAAAAACTCGATCACCGTGCCGCCATCGCCGGCCAGTGCGCGCACGCGTGCCTGACGCATCGCTTCGAGCACGGCAACCAGGTCGTTGCCGTCCACCTGCAGGCAGTGCAGGCCGCCGGCCAGGCCTTTCTGCGCAAGCGTCTGCGCGCCGGTCTGTGCCGAGCGCGGCACCGAGATCGCCCAGCCGTTGTTGATCACGCACAGGATCAGCGGCAGCTTGTAGGCGCCGGCCGAATTGAGTGCTGCATAAAAGTCGGTCTTGGAGCTGCCACCGTCGCCGCAGCAGGCCACCGCAACTTGCTGTTTCCCCTGCAGCTTGAACGACAGCGCCGAGCCGGCTGCGTGCAGGCATTGGGTGGAAATCGGCACGCAGATCGGGAAGTCGATCGCCGCATCGGCATCGCGCGGATAGTCGCTACCGCGCTCGTCGCCGCCCCAGTACAGCATGACATCGCGCGGGCGCACGCCGCGTTCGAACATGGTGCCGTATTCGCGATAGCTGGATGCGAACACATCGCCGCGACGCATCGAAGCGCCGATGCCCACATGCGTGGCCTCGTGGCCGATGCAGGCCGCGTAGGTGCCCAGCTTGCCGGTACGCTGCAGGGCCACCGACTTGGTGTCGAAGGTGCGCACGAACAACATGCGCTTGAACAGGGCGAGCAGCTGTTGCGGGTTGGCGGCGTCGGCCGGAAGGTCGTCGTGGACCCATTGGCCGTCCGCGTCCATGTATTGCAGATAGTCGATCTGGAACTGCGCGGCTACGCTCATTGCGGCGACACCTTCACCAAGAAGTTTCAAATGATATGAGTTGCCATGTTAAGGACGGCGAAGCAAAACGCTGTCCTGCACCGCAGCAGACAATCTTGCTGGCCTGCACAAAAAAAGGGCGCGGACCAGGCCGCGCCCTCTGTCGCAGTAACGAACTGCGACGTGGTGCACTGCGATCAGCGGCGCCCATCACTTCCGCCGATCGGGGTGACGATCAGCGCAGTGTTGTCGGCCGGATTGGCATCGGGCGAACTCGAGGTGGCCGTGGCCTGCACCCGCACCGCGCGTTCGGCCGGGATCGGCTTGGCCGCGACGGTAAATTGGAAGGCTGCCTGGACGCCGGGCAATATCACCGCCGCCGTGCTGCACACAAAGTGGGCGCTGCGCAGCGACTGCACCTGCTTGTCGCACCGCCAGCCCTGCGGCGGTACCAACTGCGACAACGCCGACACCGTATTGCCTTCGATCACCAGGCTGGGGCCTTGCGCCGGTGCGGCGCCGACATTGCTCACCAGCACGCGATAAGTGGCGTTGAAGGTGGTGGTCGGCAGGCTGGCAGGGCCGTCGAAACGCATCGCCAGGTCGCTGCGGGGTTGCGGCCGTGCCTGCACCGTAACGGCCGCAGTGTCGGTGTTGTTGCCCGGTTGCGGATCGGGCGATTGCGAGGCGACCGACCCGGCCAGCATCAAGGTGCGGCCTGCCAGTTCCGGGCCAGTATCGAGTTGCACCGCGAAGCTCTGCATGGCGCCAGGGTTCAGTGCGGGCAGGTTGCAGGTGAAGGTGGTCTGCGTGGCATTGGTCAGGTTCTGGCAAATCCAACCCGCCGGCGCGGTGATACGCGCCCGCACCGGCAGGTCGAACACCAGCGCCAGGGCCGTGAACGGTGCCCGATCCGGCCCACGGTTTTCCACATCCACCGTGTAGTCGATGCGCTCGCCTTCAGTGACCTGCGTACGTGCAGCCTTGACCACCACGCCCAGGTCCGCATTGACCTGTTTGGTCATGCGCAACAGCACCACGGTGGGATCGTGGTCGGACAAGCGTGTGGGCGTATTGGCATCGTTGCGCGCGGTGCCGGGGAAATCGACATTGATGCGCGCGTGGCCCACCGACAGCGAGGCGATCTGCGGCGCGCGCATCAGCGCATCGTTGGCCAGGATGTGATCCAGCGATTGCACGTTGCCGTCGAACGCGTACGAGTAGCTCTGGTCGGAGGTGTTGAACCAGGTCAGGTCGGTGTAATCCGGGTTGACCAGATCTGCGCCATCGCCGCCCACCACGGTCTGCGCATCCGGTGCCGGTTTGCCGGTGACGGTGCCCATCGCATCCACATAGCCGTCGTTGAATTCGAAGGCGTTGAAGTCGCCCATCACCAGCACGTTTTCGTCGGGGTTCAGTTGCTGACGCGTTTGCAGCAGGCGCGCCAGAGACTCGGCCTGCGCCTGGCGTTCGGCGCGGATGCGGGTACCGGCCGCGTCGTCGGTCTCGGCGCCGTTGAGCGAGCGCTGGTGCACCACGATGGCGGTGAGCACCAGCGGCGGGCGGTCGTTGAGCAGGCTCACGTCGCCGCCCGGCTCGGTCCAGGTGGTGGTCTTGCCTTCCTGAGCGCTGGAAAGCACTTCCACCCGCGGCACGCCGCCAACCACCCAGGCGGTCTTGACCAGGAAACCGACGTCGATGCTGCCGACGTCGTTGCCTTCCTGCAGGTACGCCATGTACTTGGGTGCCACTCGTGCGTACGGGTTTTCTACGAGGCACCTGCGCAGGTATCTCGCTGGCCCCGATCCCCTCAGGGAATCCCGCCGGGGCTGCAAGCAGCCAGCCAGCGCCGGCGATGGCCGTGGCCCAATACGCTTCGCCATCCGCCATCCGCCATCCGCCATCCGCCATCCTCGAATCCCGAATCCCGAATCCCGAATCCCGAATCCCGAATCCCGAATCCCGAATCCCCGCCGCTGCGCTACCCTGCGTGGCCCGATCTTCAGCGCGATGCCATGCCCGTCGACAAGAACCTGCGTGACCTGGAACCTGGCATCCACACCGACCTGGAGGGGCGGCTGACCTACGGCGGCTATCTGCGGCTGGACCAACTGCTGTCTGCGCAGCAGCCGCTGTCCGAGCCGGCGCATCACGATGAAATGCTTTTCATCATCCAGCACCAGACCTCCGAGCTGTGGCTGAAGCTGCTGGCGCACGAGTTGCGCGCGGCCATCGTGCATCTGCAGCGCGACGAAGTCTGGCAATGCCGCAAGGTGCTGGCGCGCAGCAAGCAGGTGCTGCGGCAACTGACCGAGCAGTGGTCGGTGCTGGAAACGCTCACCCCGAGCGAATACATGGGGTTTCGCGATGTGCTGGGGCCGTCCTCGGGCTTCCAATCGCTGCAATACCGCTACATCGAGTTCCTGCTCGGCAACAAGAATCCGCAGATGCTGCAGGTGTTCGCCTACGACCCGCAGGGCCAGGCGCGGCTGCGCCAGGTGCTGGAAGCGCCCAGCCTGTACGAGGAGTTCCTGCGCTATCTGTCGCGCTTCGGGCACGCAATTCCGCCGCACTACCGGTCCCGCGACTGGACCGCCGCACACGTGGCCGACGACAGCCTGCGGCCGGTCTTCGAGCGCATCTACGAAAACACCGACCGCTACTGGCGCGAGTACGCGCTGTGCGAGGACCTGGTGGATGTGGAAACCCAGTTCCAGCTGTGGCGCTTCCGCCACATGCGCACGGTGATGCGGGTGATCGGCTTCAAGCGCGGCACCGGCGGCTCCAGCGGTGTCGGCTTCCTGCAGCAGGCGCTGGCACTGACGTTTTTCCCGGAACTGTTCGACGTGCGCAACTCGGTGGGCGTGGATGGCCGCCCACCGCAGGGCAGTGCGGACGCTGGGAACGACTGAGCAGGGCGCCAGGCCGAGCGGGGCGAAAAAGTCTGATGAGGGCGTCAAACCAAGCAGAGTGAGAAGCTGAGCAGGGCAAGATGCTCAGCGAGGCGAAAGCTGCGCAGTACGGTAAGTTGGAGCGCACTGAAGCCCTCTCCCGGCGGGGCGATAAGGCATCGCTTGCGCGCACGGGCGCGCGTGGATTGGAGCGCCCGCGCCGCCAGCGCGGGCCGGGGCGCGGAGCGGGGGTTGGGGTAAGCACGGGCGCATTCCTATGGATCAGCCAGAGCCGAGGCTGGTCCCGCAATCGGCACCATCCAGTGACACCGCACCCTCATCCGCCCCACGGGCAACTTCTCCCGATGGCAGAAGGGACGGCGCGGCGGCGTAGGAGACAAGGGCGGTGGGTACTGTCAACGCAGACGCCTCGGCATCATCCTGGGGCCTGGAAAGGGTCTCGCACCCGCTGATGGGGATATCCATCGCACCTGCCAAATCCTGCTTAGTGCAACCACTGTCATCAGGCCGCTGACTCCGGCGAATTTGACGCGTACATGACGTCTAAGTGATCCTCGCGCGTCGCCCGGGCTCGCCTCAGTGCACCCAGCCATCATTGAATAAGCAAGGGACCTCTAATGAGCGTTGACGCGACCGCGCCGACATCCGCCTCCAAACCGCCGCCGCCGGCGCCTCCCGAGTTCCCCACGTTGCTCGGCCACCCCCGGCCGTTGTGGCTGCTGTTCATGACCGAATTCTGGGAACGCTTTGCGTTCTACGGCATTCGCTGGGCGCTGACGCTCTATATCGTGGCTGAGTTCTACCAGGGGTCTGGTGTCGGCGAGGCGCCGGCCAATCGGCTCTACGGCGCCTATCTGGCGCTGGTCTACGCCTCAGCATTGTTTGGGGGCTTCGTCGCGGATCGATTGATCGGCTACCAACGCTCACTGTTGATCGGTGCAGTGGTCATGTCGGTTGGTCTGTTCCTGATCGCGGTACCCAACGACCAGGTGTTCAAGATCGGCTTGGCGACGATCATCGCCGGCAACGGCCTGTTCAAGCCGAATGTCTCGACCATGGTCGGTAAGCTGTATCCACTGAACGACCCGCGTCGGGATTCAGGATTCACGATTTTCTACATGGGCATCAATGCGGGCGGCTTTGTTGCGCCGATCCTGACCGGCCTGCTTGCCGACAAGTTGTTCGGCACTGAAGCGACGCCGGCTTACAAGTACGTGTTCATCGCCTCCGGCGTAGGCATGTTGATCAGTCTGGTCTGGTTCTGGCTGGGGCGTCGCCAACTAGGACCGGTCGGTTTGCCGCCGGTTGGTGGAGAAGGCATGGGCCGAACGCTGGCGGTCCTGATGGGCACGATTGTTGCCATTCCGGTCGCCTATGGGCTGCTGCTGATCGATGCCAGCATCCTTGGTTGGATATTGACCATCCTGTTCCTTGCCCTGTGCGGACTGATCCTGTTCGAAGGCATCCGTGAAGGCAAGGTACAACGCGATCGCGCCGTCGCCATGCTGATCGTCTTCGTGTTCAACGTCATGTTCTTTATGTTCTTTGAGCAAGCGGGCAGCTCGTTCAATTTCCTTGCCCAGAACATCGTCGAGCGCGACCTTGGCGGCTGGATGTTCCCGGTGGGTTGGTTCCAATCGGTCAATACGTTGGCAATTCTGATGCTTGGCCCGGTATTCGTCTGGCTTTGGGTCGCGCTGAAGTCGGCCAACCCGTCCATCCCTCGCAAGTTCGGCTTGGGTCTGATCTTCAACAGTCTGGCCTTTGCACTGCTGATGTACGCCTTGTCGGCCCTGGTCGACGATGCTGGCAAGATTCCCTTCTGGACGTTGTTCATGGTCTATGTCATCCAGACCGTCGGCGAACTGTGCTTGTCGCCGATCGGCTTGTCGATGACAACCAAACTGGCGCCGGCCAAAGTGGTCGGTTTGGCCATGGGAGGCTGGTTCTTGTCGACCGCGATTGGCAACAACCTCTCGGGCATCTTCGCTTCCGCGGTAAGCGGCGAGACCGGCATGACCGTGGCGTCTGCGTTGAAGGGCTACACTTTTGGCTTCTGGTCGTTGATCGCTGCGGGTGTGTTGCTGCTGCTGATTGCCCCAATGGTCAACAAGCTGATGCACGGTGTGAAGTGAGGAGAACAGCGATGCCGATCAAATCCCTTGTCTGTGGCCTGCTGCTGACCGGTCTGTTGAGCGCCTGCGGGCAGACCAGCAGCCCGCAGGACGCGCCAAAGCCGTTGGATACGTCGATGCAGAAGCCGCCCAGCGCCGATCCCAGCCAGCCGGTGTCCTCGGGCAATACGCCGACCGCAGCCGACATCGCCGCGGCCGCCGCGCTCAATGCGCAATACGATCCCTCGCGCGATCCGGCCGCCGATCTGGAAACCGCCAAGGTCGAGGCCAAGCGCGGCGGCAAGCGCATCGTGCTCAATGTCGGCAATGCCGCCTGCGAGCCCTGCAAGGCGCTGGACGAACTGATGGGCGGCGACGCGGAGCTGCGCAGCTTCCGCGACGCGCACTTCGTGGTGGTCAAGGTCAACCGCGATGCGGCCAACGAAAACACTGCCTTCCTGTCGGCGTTTGCCCAGCTCAACGACGCCCCGTCGCTGTTGGTGCTGGACAGCGACGGCAAGCTGCTGACCACGCAGTCCGGCCCGGAGTTGCGCAAGGGCGAGGGTTTCGACCGCAAGAAGCTGTTCGACTTCCTCAAGCAGTGGGCGCCACCGCAGGCCTGATTCTGCGCGAACGCCTCAAACAAAAACCCCCGCACTGCTGCGGGGGTTTTTGTTTTGCATCGTGCCGATGGCTATCGCCTGGCACGCACGCGGCCTGTTCGACGCGCGCAGCCCTGGCGCGAGGTGATGGCGTCTTGCTGGCGACGGCAGCGCACACCGGCATGTGACGTCCGGCGGCGATGCGCGCTGGCAAGCCGGTGAAGAGCCGCGACCGATCGTGCGCTTCCACCCTATCGAGATCGTGCTACTACGGCACTGCATCGATGCCCACGCTGCGCCAGCGCCGTGCACCAGCATTAATGGCTACTGGATCAGATCCTGCGCGGCAGCAAGACACCACGCATTCGCTCCCAGCGTGGCGCTGCTCAGTCCTTGCTGGCCATGCGCGGCAGCCCGTCCTTGGCCAGCCGGTCGATCAGCTTTTCCAGGACCTGCTGTTCTTCGGCACTGAACACCGACATCAGGCGTTGCTCCATCTCGTTGACCAGCGGCGCGACGGTCTCGTAGACCTGTCGCCCGGCCGGCGACAACGCCAGCATCGAGCGGCGGCGATCGTCGCCGTGGGTCTCGCGGCGGATGAAGCCGCGCTCCAGCAGGCGCGCCACGGCGCGGCTCACTGCGACCTTGTCCATCGCCGTGCGGTCGGAGACCTCACTGGCCGATGAACCCGGGTACAGGGCCAGGATCGTGATCACCCGCCACTCGGGAATCGCCATGCCGTAACGATCGCCGTATACCTTGGCAATGTTGCTGCTGATACGGTTGGACAGCACGCTCAGGCGATACGGCAGGAACTGCTCGAGGTTGAGCAGCACGGGATGTTGCGGCGGGTGGGGGCTGTCGAGATCGCTCATGTTGTTGCACTGAGTCTTGATTTTTGTTTCATTTGCAACTACAAACCGAGGGTGGCCTGCGCATTCTCGCGGGTCTTCTGCTACTCCGCATAGCCCTGCGGCCCCCCAAGCGTGGAGAAACGAAGATGAGCGCACAACCGAACACCACTGCAACCCGCCCCGATCCGGGCATGCAGGTCACTACCTTCGACAATCCGATGGGCATCGACGGCTTCGAGTTCGTCGAATTCGCCGCACCGGCCGGCCAGGGGGAGCAGCTGCACGATTATTTCCGCAAGATGGGCTTCAGCGCGGTGCTGCGTCACCGCAGTCGCCCCATTACCATCTATCGCCAGGGAGGGGTCAACTTCCTGCTCAATGAAGATCCCGATTCGTTCGCTGCCAATTTCGCCGCTGCGCACGGACCCTGCGCCTGCGGTTTTGCCATCCGCTTCCGCACCCCGGCCGAGACCGTGCTGCAGACTGTGCTGGGCAATGGCGGCGAAGCGGTGCAGGACAAACCCGACACGCGAGCAGTGCCGGCGCCGGTGGTTAAGGGCATCGGCGACTGCATGCTGTATCTGGTGGACCGCTACGGCGATGCGGGCAGCATCTACGATGCCGACTTCGAACCGATCGAAGGCGCCGACCAGCACCCGGCCGGCTTCGGGCTGACCTTCATCGACCACCTCACGCACAACCTGTATTTCGGCAACATGCAGCGCTGGTCGGATTACTACGAGCGCTTGTTCAACTTCCGCGAGATCCGCTACTTCGACATCAAGGGCGCCAAGACCGGCCTGGTGTCCAAGGCGATGACCGCTCCGGACGGCATCGTGCGCATCCCGCTCAACGAATCCTCCGATCCCAAGAGTCAGATCAACGAGTATCTGGACGCGTATCAGGGCGAAGGCATCCAGCACATCGCCTGCTTCACCGACGACATCTACACCAGCGTGGAAAAGATGCGTGCCGCCGGGGTGAGCTTTCTGGATACGCCGGATACGTATTTCGATGTGGTGGACCTGCGCATCCCCGCGCATGGCGAAGACATCGAACGCCTGCGCCGCAACAAGATCCTGATCGACGCCGACCCCGATACCAAGCAACGCAAGCTGCTGCAGATCTTCACCACCAACTGCATCGGCCCGATCTTCTTCGAGATCATCCAGCGCAAGGGCAATGAAGGCTTTGGCGAAGGCAATTTCCAGGCGCTGTTCGAAAGCATCGAGCGCGATCAGATGAAGCGCGGGGTGCTTTGAGGGCGGGGATTGGTGATTCGGGATTGGTGTCAGGCGTTGCTGCTCTATTACTACCCCTCGGCTGCTTCGTTGATGCTAAAGCGTGATGTGGTTTTAGGCCGGGATTGGTCAGTCGGATTGTCTCGGGCGCTGCGGTTTGCCTGCTAGTCGCGTCAGCCGAGGTGATGCGAAGCGTGGAGTGCCTCGAGAGCCGGTTAGGTGATGCAGCCGCTACAGTGATGCAAGACATGACGTGTTCGGCCAGACCCCAGGGCGATCTGACTAATCAAAGCAGTAAATCCGAACGTGCTTGAAACCCTTCTCCCCACGGGAGAGGGGTTGGGGTGAGGGTACGGTGGAACGATGAAAATCAAACCGCCATCACCCACCGCCACACGCACGCGCACTGCGTAGCGACATGACCGACGCAGAGCGCGAACTTTGGCGCTGCTTACGCGGTAACCAGCACAGGGTTTCAAGTTCAGAAGGCAGCATCCACTTCCGCCGTACATTGTGGATTGCTGTTGCATCGAAGTGATGTTGATTGTTGAGTTGGACCGATCACAGCACCAGGCATCCAGTGATCAGGCAAGAACGCAATGGCTGCAATCGAGAGGTTGGACAGTACTGCTTTTCTGGAGCAACGATGTGCTGCTTAAGCTGGATGCCGTGGTTGAGATGATCTTCAATGTGGTCGCTACATCGTATCCTCACCCCAACCCCTCTCTCGATGGGAGAGGGGCTTACTCTCAGCCCATTGGGCCTAGTTTGGACGCATGTGATGCATGACCAACCTCCCTACATGACCGGCTTCGGCAATGAGTTCGCCACCGAAGCAGTGGCCGGCACCCTCCCGGTCGGGCAGAACTCACCGCAGCGCGTTGCGCATGGGCTATATGCCGAGCAGCTGTCCGGCACCGCGTTCACGGCGCCGCGTGGCGAAAACCGGCGCAGCTGGCTGTATCGCATTCGGCCTGCCGCGGTGCATGGCCGCTTCTCGCTGGTCGAGCAGGCGCACTTCCACAACGATTTCGGTGCGGGCCCGGTGCCGCCGGATCAGTTGCGCTGGAGCCCGTTGCCACTGCCGTCGGTGCCCACCGATTTTGTTGACGGCCTCTACACCATGGCCGGCAATGGGGGGCCCGAAGCAATGTCCGGCGTCGGCGTGCATGTGTATGCGGCCAACGCCTCCATGCAGGATCGCTTCTTCTACGACACCGACGGCGAGCTGCTGCTGGTGCCGCAGCAGGGGCGGCTGCGCGTGCATACCGAGCTGGGCGTGCTGGCACTGGAGCCGCAGCAGATTGGTGTGATTCCGCGCGGCGTGCGCTTCCGCGTCGAGTTGCTGGACGACACCGCGCGCGGCTATGTGTGCGAAAACTTTGGCGGCCTGCTGCGCCTGCCCGATCTAGGGCCGATCGGCGCCAATGGCCTGGCGAATCCGCGCGATTTCCAGACGCCTCACGTCGCCTTCGAACAACGCGAAGGCGCATTCGAACTGGTGGCAAAATTCCAGGGCCATCTCTGGCGTGCCGACATCGGCCACTCGCCGCTGGATGTTGTCGCCTGGCACGGCAATTACGCGCCCTACCGTTACGATCTGCGCCGCTTCAACACCATCGGCTCGATCAGTTTCGATCATCCCGATCCCAGCATCTTCACCGTGCTGACCTCGCCCAGCGACACGCACGGGACGGCGAACGTGGATTTTGCGATTTTCCCGCCGCGTTGGCTGGTGGCACAGCACACCTTCCGCCCGCCGTGGTTCCATCGCAACGTCGCCAGCGAATTCATGGGCCTGGTGCATGGCGTCTACGATGCCAAGGCCGAAGGCTTCGCGCCCGGAGGCGCCTCGTTGCACAACTGCATGAGCGGGCACGGCCCGGATGCGGCCACCTTCGACAAGGCGTCACAGGCAGATCTCACGCGCCCGGACGTGATCGCTGACACCATGGCCTTCATGTTCGAAACGCGCGCGGTGTTGCGCCCCACGCAGCAGGCGTTGAGGGCCGCCCATCGGCAAGCCGATTACCAGCAATGCTGGTCCGGACTGCGCGCGGTATTTCAGCGTCCACCAGCGGAAGATGTGGCGGTTACTGCATCCGCACCGTCTGCCGACCAGCGTTGTTGTTGCTCCCAGTGAAGTCGCGACGCAAACGCCTACCAGCTCAAGCGCGTCCCTATGAACTATCCGTCGTCTAGAACGGCGTGCGCGCATCGCGCAGCTTCCAAGGCGAACAGCACGTATTCTTGCTCAGTCATGCCTGAAAAAACCGACTGAAGGAATGGTTGCTACGTCGCAACATCTGGTTCTAGCTACGCAGAGCGGGCGTCAGCGTGGCCAGGCGTCAGCGTCCGCTTGAATGCCGACGCTGACGCCCACGGCGATCAACTGTACGAAAATCCTGAATTGCTGAGATCGATGCTGAAGGTCCCCGACTTGGATCCAATGAAGCCGACCGAACCATAGAGTCCAGCCAGCGCAGTACCAGCCTGACAGTTCGTGGTGGACATTGCGTAGAGCTGGTAATTACCCGAAGTGTTGAGCCTCAGATTCGGCCCAAGCACAGGCTTTTCATAAAGCAATGGAACGCACGTGTTCAAGCCATTACCTCGCACCAATACCGCCATTGCCGGCAGCACATGGCTTGTGATTCTGGTTGACATCAGGGGCTCGGCGCTGGCCGAGGAGCTCACCGTCACTGCCAGTAAAAACAATGCAGCCGGCACGATAGCCCGCGGTTTTCTTAACAGCATGTTTGGATTCATATGGGGTGCGCCGAAATTTTTACGAACAGCGGTGTAAAGCGACCGAGTACCCACGGATGGCAGAACTATTCGCTTAGGGCAACGCTGATCAAGTTCCAAAGATGCGAGGATAAGTGCTTCGCAGCGATGGTGGTGCAAGCCGATG